>CAYHES010000069.1:0-12340 GCA_964355495.1 uncultured Acidiferrobacterales bacterium | reverse complement strand
CCGTCTTCGTCCTGGTCCAGCGCTGCCGCCACACGCAACACATCGCCGGCCGACAGTGATTCCAGGCGACCTCCCAGTTTCCCTTGATTCCGCGCGCTGGGCCCTCTTTGATCTGGCCATTGGCCAGACAGCGCAGGACCTGTACGTCGGTGATCTTGCGCTTCACCATCTGCTTCCTGGCATGTGGCGAAAAGAACACCCGTGCCGAGTTCTTTGCCGCCTCGCGCAGGATCTCCCGCGCGCTGGCGACACTGAGTTTCAAGTGAAAGACGTTGGTCGGTGTCGGCACTGCCACGAGACAGGTTGGTCGCTTTACTCTCTATACCGTCAATTATTGACGGTAATGGGCCAGATGTCAAATTGGGCTGATCTCGCCAGGTTCTGCCCTGTCAGTGACAGCCCGAAACGACAAAGGCCGCGATCGCTCGCGGCCTTTGGTTCTGTCCAATCTATTCGGCAAACACCCACTGGACCAGGTGCCGACTAAACCGCACCGCGTATGTTCTGCGAGGCGGCGTCTGCCTGATTAATTCCAAGTGTACTGCGCGTCTTCCCAGTCATCAAGGTGGCACAACTGTGCGGACCCACATCGACTCTCTACGTAACTGGTCATAAAGGGACGGTGGCATAAACTGGGTGGAATCGAAATCGAGTTGTTAACTGGTTGGCGCCGGCTGCTCTATTTCCCGCACTGGCGAATGTGCACACGTTAAGAGACGGATGAACCGCAAGGAGCGTCGTGCTACACGTGACGCTCTCAGTGATGACAAAACCAATGCGGGCTACTAATATTTCCAAGGTCACGTTCCAGACTCTGGTCTCATGAACAAAAAACATAGATTCCATGCCGTTGTGATTATCGTCGTGGCGGTTTTGGCTATTCTTCTCAACGCCACCGTTGCACATCTCATCCACTCGGCCATGGCACTCGATGCACAGCGAATTGCTGACCATGTCATCACACCCGGTCAGCGAACCATCACAGAAAACGTGATTGTTGGAATGATCCTGGCCGTCGCCCTCCAATCGGCCGGCTTTATTCTGGTCTTCACGCGGTTCATTTTTGGGGATGAGAAATGACCAACAAGCACAGCACACGCACCACGCGCAGCGTGGCTGCGACCCGTCTTAATTTTGACTTTACCGATAAGGCCATCGAACAGCTCGACGACCTAAAAGAAAAACTCAGTGTCACGAGTCGTGCCGAGGCAATCCGTTACGCCATCGGCATTCTCAACTGGGCCACGTACCAGGCCGAAGAGGGTAACTATGTGATCGCCGTCAACAGCGGGTCCGGCACCGTCAAGGAGCTGTCCGTCCCGCCACTCGACGAGATCCGCAATAGGGTCGTTCACACCAGAGCCGGCAAGCGTGGTCTCCGCGGTTTATTTTCAAGGGGGAATGACAGGTAAACGCAGCGCATACGCCTCACGCGCTGAAGCCGTCACACAGGCTCCCGCGAACGCCCGGCTCGATGGTCGGATCAGAACGCAAGACCTTATCGAAATTCACAAGAAACGACTTCGCAAGGTTCGGCAAAATGGCTAAACACATTACTCAAAGAAACCCCGACTCCGCCGATGATGCGACTGACGCCAAGATCGAGCGAAACAAACACATCATCCTCGTCCTCGTCACCGTCTTCATCACCGTGGCCTTTGTAGGATACTGTCTCTACATCGTGTTGGCGGATGTCGGCAGTGCAGACAACATCAAATGGGCGACATCGGTACTCACTGGAACCGCGGGCACCCTGCTTGGCTATTTCATCAGAAGATCGCAAAGGGGTGATGAAGGATGACGATTGAAGAGGACCGTGCTCACACACTTACGCTTCGTAACCTGATTCTTGACGTTCTTGAGTCGTACAACACGTCACATCCAGACATAACTGCACAACTGGTCCTCGCGGCATTGGGTGAAACCTTCATAAACCTGGGTGTTTCGCAGCTCGGCATCGACTGGACGAAAGGCCTTTGCGACGAACTTAAGAAATCAGTCGATCGCGTTACAACATAGCGGCCCGCATTGCTCTTCCAGGTTGCCGCCCACCGGGGCATCTCCTTTTCATGCCTGCAAACCTCACCACAACGGCTTGAGGTAAAGCACATCCGCTGGCACGTTGTTGCTCTTCACGAAACCATCATGCCGTTTTAAGTGCTCAAGGCTAGTGGTTACCACCAAATACTTATTCACCGTGCTTGACCAGCTGCGCCCGACATCCGGCCAGTAACGCCTCGGAGGTCGATGTATGCGATTCCAGTGTTTCTCAATAACCCGACTTTCCATCATGTAGTCATCGACCAACACCAACCAGGTTGTCCCGTTTGCATCCACGCCGGCATACTCGCCGTGTGAGGGGTTAAAGCCCTTCTTGTAGAGCTGATGCCTTGTCATGAAGTGAAAGCCGGGGTGATCCTGGGCAAGCAGGATTTCCACGGCATTTCGGTGTACGGCGTTTTGCATCACAGACCAGGAACTGTGCCGCCGGCCGGATGGCATGGGTACCTGCATCCGTGCTGCGCCGGCATGTGTCAGCAACCAGATTTGCGGCTTGGTATCGGCCCCCATATCAACAAGATTCATTTCATACAGTGCTTCCAGACTTGTGCAGACCGCTCGTAACGATATTCCGCACCAGACAGTAAGCTGTGCTGCGGTCACAAATTGCACCCGAGCAAGTGTCTGCAACGCTCGCTCTTGTGAGCGGTTCAGGACATGCCTGCGCGGCAATTGGCGGGGATTCATTTTTTCATCATGGCATTGCGCAATTCGCCAGCACGCATATCGATAATCACTGAAAGCAGTCTGCTATCGTCCAGTGAATCCGTATCGATTGGCGGGGCATTGTGTTTGCGTGCCACATGCTCAAGAATCTCAACCACGGCACGTGCTGCGTCGATTGTGATGGGCATCGTGACGGGCCTTCTGCGTCTGGATGATCGCGCTGTGCATGTCAGACGGTTCTCCATTTCGCCTCGTTTGTTGTAATAGCCGGTCTCGGTCAGTGCACCCATCTCAATTTGCTGCAGGACCTCTGGCGGTGCCTGGGTCAGAGCAATACGCTTTGACACCCACGGCTGTCCCACGCCAAGCGCGACTGCAATCTCTTCCTGACTGATACCACTGGAGTGATAGTGGGCAAGTTTACGCGCCCGGATCACGGGTCGATCTTTGAGACTTTCGATCTCGCGTCTGATTTCTGCCTTCTTGTCCTCACTGAGACGTGACCGTGTGGGCGTATGCCCGGGCGCCGGAATCTGTTGCCCCAATATCGGAACTGGGGGAATGACGGGGGCCGCAGTGGGCACCGTGGCGGGCTGTTGTGTCATTCCTGCACGCTCGCGCCGCTCGCGTATGGCGCGTGCGGTGCGATCTTCCTTTTCGTGTTGTGCCATCTTCGGAATCCTCAGAGTGTGCACGCGTGCACACATGCCGTTGGTGTTGCCTGTTTATTAAAAAACATCTGCCGCAAGGACGCGGCAGCAACCACTATGCAGCGCAGCGGAACGAGGTGCGGAGTGCGTGCGCTTAGCGGAGCTAAGCCACTGCACGAAGCGCTAGGGATGGTGTGCGAAGCACGTTGCGTCAGCAACCCATTCCTAGCCCGAGTTCCGCGATCATTCCTACGACTTATTCCTCCTAAATGAATTTATGGAACAGGACGTTCCATAAATCTCGACTTCACTACCGCCTTCAACAGCCATACGTCGTTTGTTCTGAATTATTCCTCCGGAATAATCGGTTATTCCGGAGGAATACGGCAACAAGAAACCGCGTAGCGTGCCCGCAGGGCGTTTCTTGTTGCCCTGGCTACCATTCCAACCATCAACAGTCATTGAACAACTCCAATGGGATTACAAGCAGATTCTGCGCGTGACTCACAAACAGGAAGCAGGGCCCACGAGCGTCTTGGTGTGGCAACTACTGACCCAAGAAATGGGAGGTAGTGACCCAGAACATATGTAGCGATCAGCCAGCGCGTCCACAACCGGCCCGCCAAGTGAGTACCGGAATTTGTAGTAAATGCGCCGGATCGCCAGAAGGTCCTTACCAGTGTGCACGCGTGCACATATATCGAACCGACCTGGTACACGGTCGCCATAAGCAGAAAACAGACCCAATGGGATCAAAGAACTTTTCCGATTTTCTTGTTGTAGGTGTTGAGCAGTTCCACGAGTTGCTTCCGGTTGGGCTTCTTCGGTGTCTCGATCTCAAGGCTGTGCGCCACCGCGAGCTTCTGGAAAGTACGCAGAATGGCCTGAGCCGCAGACAACGGCAAAGGCACAGTCTGCTCATGGTCGCTGCCCTTCGCTTTCTTGCCCGCGCCAACGTCTTCAGGCGACGCTGCGCTGCTCTGTGGCTGGTAGGCGTCACGAAGTTGGCTGGCTGTGGCATTTGCGCCCACGGTATCGGCCGCTGCAAGAATCGCATCGCGGTCGGTGGCCCACGTGTGCCAACTGATCTCACCGCTCTCAATCGCCTGCTGTACGGCCTGAGGCGCCTCCAGGAGGCCTCGAACCCGAGTGACCCAGCTTCGCGAGCGGTGCATGCGCTCGGCGATCTCGGCATCGGTCCAGCCGGTTTTGGTCTGGAGCCGTTCAATCGCGCGTGCCACTTCAAGTTTTGTCAGATTCTCACGCTGCTCATTTTCGGCCAACTGAACCAGATCGCGTGTGTACTCAGTCTCATTGTCCTGGGTACGGCGAATTGTGGCGCGGATCACGTCTTGCTTGAGCACATCGCGGATTGCGCGCAAACGGCGTTCGCCTGCCTCAAGCAAAAAGCGCGAACCTCGGATGTGGGTGACAACAATCGGCTGATGCAGGCCGTGTGCGGCGATGTCAGCGGCAAGCGCCTTGAGGCTTTCTTCGTCGAAGTGCTCACGCACCTGCTCATGCACTTCAATCTGATCGACCGAGAGAATCACGCTGTCGGGATCGGCGGCAAGCTCCTGGGCATGCCGGAGCATCACATCCGCCTGGCTGGTGAGCCCTGGCATTGCAGCCTCACCAGCCCCCACCACTTTCGATGCCGGTCGCGGCTTGAAGAGATCAACCGGAGTACCGATCAGCTTGCTCATACGGCCACCGTCTGTGCCGCGACCACGCGACCCGAAATGCTGTCCCAGAACTGGGCGTAGCGTTTCGCCACATTCTCGCCGGGCCGCACCACCGTAACCGGCGCGCGCGCCAGAGCAGCGTCTTCAACCGCAACGGAATGAGGAATCCGGATGGGACTCACTGGAACCCCGGGGAGTCCGAGCAACTGTTCACTGAGCGCCGCAATCACGGTTTCATTGGCGCGAGTGCCGTCCTTGACCATCGTGAACAGAATCCCATAGTTCACCAGCGGCGGCTCGCCGAAATCACTGCGCTGCTCGTTGATGCCGTCAATGATCGGCAACAACTCGCTCAGGTCCCTCATGGTCACGTTCGATGCCTGCATCGGAATCAGGATGTGAGTCGCCGCCATGAGCGCGCTCGTCAGCATCCGGGTTTTGTTGGCGCTGGTGTCGATGAACACCACGTCGTAACGGCTGAGCGCTTCATCGCGCTTGAAGAGCTTGCGCAACCGGGTCGAACCGAAGGAGTCCAAACGAAGCTGATCTTCTGCGTCGGCAAGCACGGCACCCGCCGGCACCAGGTCGTAGCCGTAGCTGGTGGGTCTAGCCAGCGAGCTCGGCATGGCTGCGTTGCTCTGGAGAAACATCGCCGCCGCCGTATCGGCGTCGGTTTCCCACTCACCGCGCGACAGGAAGCTCACGGTCTGTTGTGGGTCAAGGTCGATAAGCAGGGTTCGGAATCCGTCACGCGCAGCGAGTGAAGCAAGCGCAGCAGTGGTGGTGGACTTCCCGGTCCCGCCTTTCGGGTTGGTAACGGCAATCAATCTCGGCATTGGTGTTTCCTCCTCAAGGATCGACTTTCGTGATGCGGATGGTGGCTCTGTCGAAGAATGTGCACGCGTGCACATTTGCCATTTGTCGCCCGATTGGGGTTCGGCAACGACCCCGATCAGCCCGCCGACTCCTGCTGCGACACCCCGCGCCGGAGGGAATGTGCACGCGTGCACATTCCCAGAATCGGCCACGGTGACAGCCTGGCCGAACCCCACGTAGCGCTGAATCTGTACCGGACAACCTCATCCTGGCGCACCCTTGCCCGCACCGGGCACTGTCATCTGTCGCTCAAATGCCAGCTTGCTCGCGGCAAGGCGCTGCTTGTATGCATCATCACCGCTGCTATTTTTGCGTCGCGCGGAAACGGCAATACCGGCTTCCGGAGTGAAAGTGCCATCCACTGCCAGTTCCACAAGGCGCCGGAGGTAGGGCAACGGCGTGGGGGCTTTAACCTTGCCAAACATGATTAATGCCGCCCACTCGTCCAACACTTGCTGTTGAAGATCGGTCGGACACTTGGCCAGATAACCCACAGCAACCTTGCGATGCTCCGGTGGCAGAGTTGGCCACTCCAACACTTCACCCACCACCACCGGTGTAGTGGTAGTGGTGGTTACTGATGGTTCTACTGGTGGTTCGGGTGCAATAGCTGTTGCACCGTTTACAGTGTTTTTTTGCACCGTTTCGGCGCTGGTTTGCACCCTTTCCTGCTTCGGATTGCACCCTTTTGCAATCGGTGCAATGTTTGCACCGTTTCCAGTTCTGCCCATGTTGATGCGGTAACGAGCTGTCCGTTTGCGCCCGCCGCCTGCCTCAACCAATACCAGCCACCCTCGTTCTTGAATACGACGGAGCAAGTATTGAACGGTTCGCTCACTCATTCTGGTCTTTCGGGCCATGGTCTGAACTGACGGGTAAATTCGATCGCCGACGTCGTCCGCATGATCAGCAAGGGCAAGAATAAGTAGCAACTCACTGCCACCCTCCGGGTAATGATCCCAGATGAAATTCATCACCTTAATGCTCATATCCCGTACCACATCAGAAAATCGCTCAACCGCATGCGTGTTGCCCCATACATTTGCGAGCAGCTACTGGCAATCTCGTATTGCTTAAAGACAGTTGTAATCAGTGCTTGCCCCACTAGGAGTACAGTAGTTTCCAGCGCGGTCTCGACCTTGCAGCGTCCACGATGGGTTGCCAGCCCTGCGCGGTATTTCCCACCTTCCACCCGTTTCGCTCGTTGGCGTTAATGTCGCGTATGTAACCACCCCGTCACTCCACGTGAACCAGATTGTGTCGATACCTGATCCAGAATCCGTGTAGACGCCATACCAAGTCCCAGAGCCTGGTAGGGTCTGGTAGTAAACCTTGGGTTTCGCGTTATCCACCAAGAGCTGAATCGAGGATTTCGCGGAAACACCGGTCACGTCGGTAGCCAGGATGGCCAGCGTATGGACACCGTCTGGCAACGTGTGCGTGTCGATGGTGAAACTCGGTACAGCTACGTCGCCCGGCACTGCGGTTCCGGAATCAACAGCCACTGCCACCGTCGTCAGAGGAACAACGCTCGATATCTGGGCGCTAAAAGTAATCACTCCCGACACTGACGCGCCATTAGCGATCGAGAGATTTGAAATCACGGGTCCACCCTCATCGAGCGGTACCACAGGATCGCTGCCAAAAACTGCGGCCGTGGAGTCGTTGAGACGCTTGGCCGTATCCACAAGCTGTGTTGCCGAAAGGGTTGTGTGATTTGCGGCGCTGTTGGCAATGCCGAGAGCCTGAATTGCAAGCTCGTGCCGATAAGCCCGCGTTGTTAGTGGGACGACACCCATTGAGAGCGGGCCTTGTGACCCCTTGCCGTCGAGCAACCCATCCGCACGAATGTCGCCGTAGGCAGCCTGGATAAACCGGATCGAGTTGTAGAGCTCATGATCGGCAACGCCATTCGTCCTGCTCGCAGACAGAGTCCACCCGGACAACGCGGCAAGGCTGAAACCATACTCATGGCCCGCGGTCAGCCATGGCGTGGCGTTCGCCACGTCCGTGATATCCAGAGGCTGTGTAGTCAGCACATCGAAGGCCAGAAAATTGGAGAACTGGGCATTCGCCTGGTCAACCGCAACGCTCACCGAAGCGCCCCTGCCAACAAGGTATTCCGCATACCCGGTTGCCAGGGTCGTGTAGTACGACACCGCAACACTCGCAGACTGCGACATCACAAAATTCTGCACGGCGTAGAGAGCCTGGCCATCTTGTAGCTGCACAATCTTTCCTGAAGCTTCCTCGATGTAGCGCCCGCCTGTTACCGCAACCAGAATCGGCTGATTCTCCGATTGAATTGAAATACTGAACTTCCCTTGCGTATCTGTGGCGCCAGTGCCCAAGACGGTGCCAGGCAGACCACTCGCAAAGGAATAGATTTTCACCAATCCATTCTGAATGGGCGCATCGAAGGTAACACCGCTAACACTCGCGATCGGAATGGGTGACGGAGTGGAGCTACTGCCAGCACCACATCCACCCACGAAGAGAGTGAAACAAACCAGAAACAACGTGCGGATCGTCATCGGACCTCCTGAAAGTGAACCGTCATTTGTAAAACATATATTTATTAACTATTCGCTCTGTCTGATGCAGATCAGGCCACGCGCGGCCGACCACGCCGGTGAAGCCCTGGTAGCGGCTCCTCTACTGGCCCCTTGAGCCACGCGCTGATGACTTCCTCGTGCCAGCGAAGTCCACGACCCACACGCTGTGGTGGTGGGAGCTGGCCCCGCCTCACAGCGCGAGCGATTGTCGCCTTGTTGACGTGAAGCAGTTCTGCAAGTTCTTCGATGGTGTAAATCTTCACGTCAGTGCAACCTAGAATCGTTGAATGTAGTTGCACAATAAACATCTGTTCACTAGGATCATCAACGTATACATGGGACAAAGTCATGTCAGCTAGACATAACCAGTTGCTTTCTCTAGATCCGGGAGATGGAAATCCCAGCCAGGATTGGCAGGTGACTGTCACCTGTAACGCTTTGCCGGCTTGGCCTTGGCATCCACAGAAGAGGCTCACCGCCTTACCGGAGGATGTTCTTGAGAAATGTTTGCCATTCGTGTCAGCTCATCATGTAATTAACCGTTATCAATCTTTCCTTGATTCGGTCATCCCCCACAATTCTCCTGCTCAATTCCAAGAACAAGAATTCAATTACAAAATTGGTTGCAAAAAATACTTTTTTTCGAAGTTTTGCGCCGCGTTAGCTGCAAAAGATTTCGATCTCGCAAAGCGTTACGAAACGTATTGCGCGGAGCAGCCGAAGATCAGAGATGCAATTCTGACAGACACCAATTTACGGATATCCAAATCAGGCAGCGAATTGGCTGAGGCTGCCGGACTGCAGCTGTCTGAACACGACTTGGTCAATGCTAGGGGTTATACGGGGTACGCGGACGGCATGGATGGCATACGTATCATCATAAAGAGAGCCCTAGAGCTTATTGAAACCCGAGGAGGCCCCAAGGATAGAACGCTCGGATTTCTGTTGATAGGATTCTTTACGCCGACATTGGGTCTTGCATTCAACAAGAGAAACTTGTTTGGTAGATGGTTATGTGCAAACTGTTTTCGTCACAGCCAGGAAAATACTCAGCACTGCAAAGAGCACTCATCGGAAGCTAACCGGAAACAGTTTAGCCGACAGATGAGGAAGAAGGGTTTGATGTTTCTCAAAGATTCTCTACTCGGTAGCCCCCAATTTGCCGATGTCAGGCTTTCCATAAGCTCCTATTCGGAAGTGCGCACACTAACCACTGAACGAGAATGGCTGCGTGATGTTGGCCTTTACCACCCGCAACCGCCTATCGACTGGAGGAGTCGTGTCGCTATCTGGTGTAACGAGTTCCCATGGCTACGAGATTCTGTCTCACTGACAAAACAGCAAACATGGACAGATGTCATCAATACACTTAAACGCAGGATTGAGGATACCTATTGTGATAGCGAAGACTTCGATATCTGGGAAGCAAAAATTCGCGCATATAACGCGGACGTAAGTGCAAATAGAACATGGCGATCAACACCAGCGCCAACTGATAAGAGGCTCGGAAAGCGTTCGAAGCTGCCAGATACCATTGATGAACTTAGGAAGGCTGGACTAAACAAAAAACAAGCAGCGACCGAGATTGCAAGTAAATACGGCTTTTCGGAGAACGCATTCTGGAAATGTTTGGAACGCAATCCAAGGCTGCAAACGGGATGGCAAATTAGGGCGTAAATATGGCGTATAGCTTCTTGCCAAAAGCTCACAGAATGGGGTCGTTCTACTGGAGCAAAGGATTTTGCACGTGCCGTGGTTTGCCGGCGCGGGATCCGCAAGTCGCACACCTGTTCGACACGAAATCCGAGGCCGAAAACGGAGCGCACAACCCTGACTGTCAACGCCGGGGTAACGCGCCGTTTCCGCAAGCCGCAGTAGCAGCGTCGCACGACGCTGAGTTAAGTGTCCGCCCCTGGCCGAATTGGGACTAGGCCTCTTCTCGACCCGAAGCAGCCATTCACTAATGAAAGAAAGATGATGACTTATTCTCGGCAGAGGCCAATAATAAATCTGTCACCTTTTCGCGCCCGTTAGCCCTCACAGGAGAGAACGTGTGATGCCAGATTTTTCTTCTCTGCCAACGAAGACCCAGGAAAATCTGGCGCGCATTTCTAACGCGGTTTCGGGGGTGCTTCCGACAGAAACACAGAAGTGGAAGATTCAGACGCAGGCCCTGAGTGAAGGCGGTAATGAGCCGGACATTATCAACGACGTAAAAAAATGGGCTGGAAAAGGGAGTGCATTCCTTTATACCTTCACGCTCGTCTCTATCGAGCCTGATCTACCGCAGCTCACTACTGCGTTCGCCTCTGTCAAAGCAGCCGAGAAAGGGAACCGCGCATACGCCCGCCTAAACCAGCCATCAAAGTGCATGTATGTCGGAAGTTCAGAGAAAATCCACCAGCGCATAAAAGAGCATCTCGGGTTTGGGGCAAAGGGGACGTATTCGCTCCAGTTAGCTTATTGGGCTCAGCCATTTAACCTTGAAATCGAAATTGAATGCGCAAAGTACCAAGAGGCTACCCCTTCCGAGGCTCTTCAGTCGCTGGAAGATACGCTTTGGGCTGATCTCTTGCCGATGTTTGGGCGTCAAGGCGCACGGTGAGGGCTAACATTGCGTTCGAGAGGGACAAAAGCGGCGCGCCCCTCAACTTTACGTTATAAGCGATAGGCGAGAATGGACATTATCCCTGAATTCCTAAAACTCGGTACTGTTGGTTTGATCGCGGGCTTATTTTCTTCCTACTTGGCAAACCGCGATTATCGAAGCCGAAAGTGGTGGGAGTTAAGGGTCGCGGCATATCAGAGTGCAATCGAATCCCTTTCTGATCTTATTTACTACTACGATAGGCAATACAGCGCCCTCATTGAGAATTACCAACTGCCAGATGATTCAAGGAAGAAACTTGATGAATACTGGGAAACAGGATTCCACAAAATCCGGAAATCTGCGGACAGTGGCGCCTTTCTGTTCTCATTAGAGGCAAATATGGCGCTAAGCGAGTTCATGAACCTGAGTGACGAAAAAAACGATACGTATGACGAACACCTCAATCAACGTCTGGGAGGTGCCCAGAAATGCCTCGCCAAGTTAGTTGAATTCTCAAAGGTCGATCTCAAGTTGAAACCGTCTGCGCTGAAGCGTTTCACATCGCTTATAACACGTCGCTCTACCTGACTCGCCACGCCGGCGCTTCGCGCCTCTTAGCTCGCAGATTAGATCGTTATGCGACCAATGATTTTTGAGGATGAATTAGATAAGGCGCTCTTTGCGTGCATTAATGAAAACGCTAAGGGCTACTCAAAGCACTGTGCTAGAAACGCAATACATCATCTTGAACGTGCATGGAAGCTGAAAGAAATTGATCCGGAAATGGCCGTTTTTAGAGCCATAACTGCCGAGGAGGAAGCCGCAACAGCCATTTTCTTGGTACTAAAGGAACAGCGATACGAAAACGCAGACAAGATCAAGTTTAAGAATCACTCTTACAAACAGGCCTTGGAACCTTTTCTCAGAGGTATCGGTAAGTTCGCAGACAAATGGTCAAAGGAGCCTAGTTTTCCTTTTGGCGAAAAGTATCTTTTGACCCTTGAAGGGGAAGGCAAAGAAAAGCGATTGTCGATGTCATTCTATTATCAGAACGGAATGATCACATGCATCCCACCACTTGGTTTTTCAGTAAATCTGAATGACAGACTTTATCACTTTGAGAAAGAGCTACTAGAAATAACTTCTGGCAAAAGCAGGGAAGACATCGTCAAACACGTCGAAAGAATCGCCAACAAAAGAAACGAGTGCGTATTCCACGCGATTCGGCCACTGATTCCAGCAACATCCGGCCACTGA
>CAYHES010000068.1:0-12378 GCA_964355495.1 uncultured Acidiferrobacterales bacterium | reverse complement strand
CAGCAGGATGATGCCCCGCGGCGGGTTAAACGTATTGAAGCAATAGATCTGCCCATCGGCCGAGATCGCGGAAAAGTCGCGGTTGATCAGTCCCGTGTTCGCCGGGGTGTAGATGTACCGGCCGCCGGATACGCCGGTGGCCCGGGTGCCCACGGAGAACACGGGCCGGGTGGGGTCGATGTTGTCATGCACCAGGGCCAGGTGGTTGTCCTCCGGATAGATGTCCGGATAGCCATCCCGGAACCAGTTGCCCTGGGCGGTGCCGGGGAGATCCTGGGCCACGGTGCCGCAGACCGGCGCCGCCGTGCGCCGGTTGAAACCGTTGCCGAACCGGGTTTCCAGCGTGGCCCGAGGTGGATCGAAGAAGTAGTCCACGGCGCATACGGCGTAGGGTAGATCCGTGCCGGCGTACCGGGCGGGATCGGCATAGGTGTTGGGCGGCCGCATGAAGTCGTAGGCCCAGAAGTCGAGCGCGTACTGCCCCGCCCGGCCGCCGGTAGTCCCCAGCGGCGCGCCGGCCGCGACAGCGATGCGCACACGGTACTGGCAATTTTGATAGACCTTGCCCCCGGTGAGGTACGGATCGCCGCAGGTGGGTGTCACACCGTCCATGACGGCGGACAGAGTCGAGTGCAGCGAGAACATGTGCCCGAAGCGACCCCGGAACAGGTGGCTGGTCGCGGGCTGGAACTCCATCCCGTAGTCCGAGAAGTTATCCGTGATGTTCCTCTGAACCTGAATGCCGGTAATCACGATATCGCCGGGCGCCACCACGGCCACCTCCGCGGGCGTGTTTGGTGGGCCCGGCCGGATATAGATGTAGAAGTGGTCCGTGGGCAGGGTGTGGCCGGTCGGGTTCAGGTTGCCCAAGGGCACGATGTGCGTGTAGTCCGCCTCGGCCACGGGGAACACGCTGAAGTACGGCCCGGGCTGGGCCGGGGGGCTGGGGGGCGCCTCGTCGTGACCGCAGGCGGCCATCATCAGCGCGGCCACCGTCAAGGCCATTCCAAACTGTGTGACTGGTTGCATGGTGATTCTCCTCAGAACTGGCAAACACCGCTGAACAGGTCGGCTGTCACCGACGCAGCGCGAAATGCTATGGCAGGTTCTTCTCAGCCTGGTTCTGCCACGCCGTGTTGTCGTTGATCTCCGGCGCGGCGCCGGCGAAGGCGCCGCGCGCGCCGGTGTCGCCCTGCAGCGTGTACATCATCCACGCCGTGATGTAGCCCTTGAGCTTGTTGTTGGTTTTACCGATTTCGTTGTGACCGGTGCCCTTGCGTGCGGCCTTCGCCGCGGCGCCGGGTACCTGGTTATACCAGTTCTGCGCTGCGGACTCCGTCGCGACAAAGTCAGCGGTGCCCCGGATGAAGAATATGGACGCGGTCAGCGTTGTGAGGCTCGGCACCGGCGTGCTCCACCATCCCGGGTCCGGCAGCTCGATGGTGAGCGCGGTCTTGATCACGCCGTTCGAGTTCAGCGTCGCGTTGAGCGCGCCGCCGGCGCCCTGCGAGGTCCCCAGTGCTCCGACCTTCGCTGTGTTGAGCTTTTGGTAAAAGACGCTCGAAGCGTTGGTGTTCTCGCTGACCATGTAGTTGGCCCCGGCGAGCATCTCCACGCCGCTGCCCGTGGTCCCACTGTCCGACGCGATGACGACAAACCCCCACGAGGCGAGATGATTCAGTGTGTCGGCGACATCGCTCGACGTGCCTCCGGTGCCGTTGCCCCACGTCAGAATGGGGTGCGTGACGCCACCCGCTCCGAGGTTCGTCGGGCGATAGAGCGTGTAGGCGCCACCCGAAACGGTGACGGCGCCGGTCGTGACGGCCCACGAGCCGGGCGTCTGGTACTGCGTCTCGATGAAGTATGGATCGGGGATCACATTGCCGCCGCCACAGCAGGCGGCCAGCAGCACTGCCAGGGCCGTCACCCATAACAGTGCCGCCGGACGCGGTACGTGAGAAGTGGCGACCCGACCCATACTGTCCTCCTTCAGAAGAGACAAGAAAATTGGGTATAAGTGCACTGTCCCACAGTCTGGGTCCCCTGGGAACATACGGCCGCATTAGTGGAAGCGTCTCTGAATGTTAATGTATGGGATCCCGCGGACACGGTATAAGTTGAGCTCGTTGCGCCTTCAACAATGGGTCCTGTTAAGTCTGCACCATCCCACTCGGCATACAGCGATGGGCCGTTGCCGAGACCGGAGTTCGTAAACGCAACGTTCGCAGTATTATTTGCTTCGCAAGGTTGAACAAGAGGAAGATCAGAATCTTTGTGGCAAGCAGTCAGGGCCAGGCCTGCGATTAGTACGGCCACCACCCGCGCAACGCGCATACGGGTTGCGATCATTCCAGACATTTGAATATGGTTAGCCATGACAATTACCCCCCGATCTCGATTTCAACTTTTTGTTCCACCGACAGTGCGGGGCTGCCGACCTTAACGGACAAGGTGTACCGGCCCTTCGCGGCGGTCGCTGGGAAAACAAGGCTTACCAAGGCGTAATTGTCCGACTGCGGCAACACCTCGATGCTCGTGCCCTCCGGCGCGCCGCTCACCGACACGGGGGCTTGGGCGCCGGCGCCCTCGTGGCGCACATCCAGGGACAGCATGCCCCCGGGGGCACGTACCGCGCTCTGCGGTTTCACCTGCATGGATACAGCCACGACCGGTTGTAAGTCAGCCGCGGTAACCATGTTTGCCGACAATGCCAAGGTACCGGCGGCGATAGCAGAAAATAATCTGAATTTAATTGTCATACCATCCCTCCTGAACGGATTTAGGGAACCTCTAAAAATCGCTTCTCATGTAGGTTGGGTTAAGCCGCGGCCGCTCTCGCGCATCCGTGCGCTTCGCGGCATTCGTACGTCTGTACAGCACAGCGGCGGACCCAAAAAAATCATATTGTTCGGCGGGTATCGCTTCGCTCCACCCACCCTACATTTGAATTATTAGAGGTTCCCTTTAGTTGTTTACCAATTACCTGGCGCCGCTCCCCATCGGGCAGTCTCGACTACTGCGTCGTCAGAACGGTTGTAACAACCACCGAGGAAGTCGTCGTCGTGTCGGCCGCACCCGGTGCTGCCGGGATACCTCTGCCGCAGCCGGCCATCATCATCAGCGCTGCCGCCGCCAAGGCCATTCCAAATCGTGTGACTGGTTTCATGGCGATTCCCCTCAGAATTGGCAGACGCCGCTGAACGGCTCGCTGGTCCCCTGAACCAAAATGGTTCTGCCCCCGTTCACGGCATACATATTGGCGGTAACGGTAGAGAGAGGGGGACCCGGGTCGGTAAACGAGATTGTCCGCGAATCGGGACCGAGGACAGGGGGTCCTGACGTTATGTTCAATGGCAAGCTTCCGGCAGTGCTGTCCCCCACTGAAGGCCTGACTCCGGTAGCGGTGTACAGCGCACCAACAACATTGAAGTCTATTGTGCCGGTTGCAGTGCCTGTGAAAGTAATCCTCGCGAGAACGTTATAGCTGTCGCCCAGCGGAGGAGTCACCCCAGCAGGCACGGGCATGGTCACCAACATCCCGCAGTCTCCAGTGGTAGGAAATGCAGGAGCAGCAAAGGCATTCGGGACGGACAGCAGCATCAGCGCCCCCATGCCGCCCAGGACGGTACGCAGGAACTTCTGTTTCAGATTCGTTTTCATGGCGATTCACCTCTTGGTCGTTTTACAACGTTAAGGAAACTGCATTCAACGGCACTATGGGGCCTCTGAATAAGCACACCCCCCTTCCTTGATGTCTCCGCCTACAGCCTTGAGTCGAAGCCAGGGCGCTAACGGTTCACCCATGACGTGGCTTTCCTCGCTCAACACAAGGGAAACCATAACCCGGGGTGGGATACATGGCGGATACATGGCGCAGCCCCAGAGTCGCGGGCTTGATAGAAGGCTTACTGAGGAGAACGGTAAATAGTGCGCACCCCGACATGCTTTGGGTCCCTTCTCCCCGTGGGAGAAGGACACGCCTCCAGGGATGGAGGCGGTAGACCGCGTCGGGAACAGGCGGTCGAGGATGAGGGCCGCTGTTGCGCTGCTTAGCCCTCACCCCGGCCCTCTCCCGCAGGGAGAGGGAGAAAAATGGCACGCACTATTTCGTGACCCCATCAGTAACTGAGGGGTGGGAAGCCGATTCGCGTTTGGCTGGGACGACGGTTCAGCGATTTTTTGCGCTCGAGCGCTCACAACCGGGGGCCTGCACCAGACCCCATCCATATACCGGGTCCCGGCCCTTGTCGCCGAGGTCGCGGGCATGATCCTGCAGCGACTTTACCAGGGTGGCGGTGCGGGCGTTGTGTTGGTCCAGGCGCGCGATAACGACCGCGGCGGTGACGAACGGCACGGCATACGACGTGCCGGAGACAAAAATGCCGTCCTTGCCGGGCGCGGCGGTCCACACATCCACCCCTGGCGCCGCAAAACTGACGTACTCACCGCGGTTCGCCTTGCGGTACGGCTTGAGCTGCGCATCGACGGCGGTCACCGCGATCACACCTTGTTGCGCCGCCGGATAGACCGGCGCCGCTTCGGGACCGTTGTTGCCGGCGGCAGCGACGACGGCAACACCCTTGGCGAGAATCCGCACGATCGCCGCCTCCAGCAACAGGTTGCGCGGCCCGCCGAGACTGAGGTTGATGATCTGGGCGTTTTGCACGATCAGCCAGTCGAGCGCCAGTGTCACCCACTCCGCGGTCGTGTCGCTGTGGTCGCCGTTGGTACGGAACACACTAGCGGCCACGAGCTTCGCGCCCGGCACCAGGCCGTGAAAACCGGACGGCTGGCTGTTTCCGACCAGCAACGCGGCCGCGGCCGTCCCGTGGTCGGGCGCGGCCACGGGCACGCCGGTGGTCACGAACGAACGCGCACCGATCTCGCGTCCCCGGAGCATGGGGTGCAGGAGATCGAGCGCGGTGTCCACCATGCCGATGCGCGCGCCGCCGCCGCAGAACGGCGACGGCTTGCCGAGGCCGATCAACCGTTGACCGTATTGCAGGGCATCGTCGCCCTGCAGGACATAGCGGTGGTTGGCGTCGATCCACGCCGAGGGAACGCTTTTCCGCAACGCGGCCAGCGCGTCGCCCACGCTGGTTGGCATCGGCACGCGCAGCACGGTGACCACGAACCCCAGACCCTTCAGTGTCGTGCGGCGCTTGACGCCGAAGCCGAGCGCCTGCGCCTGCTGGACCAGCGCCCGGGCATCGGCCATGTCGCCGCTCACGACCACGAGTTCGCCCGGTTCGATGGTTTTGTCCTCCTTGGCCGGAGGTGGCGGCAGGTTTTGCGGAGGCGACGGCAAACCGGACTGCAGCGCGCTGGGGCCGCCCGGTGGCGGTGTCGGTTTACCGGGTGAGGTCGGCGGCGGCGGAGCACCCGTGGCCGGCGGCGCAGTCGCCCCCGGCGCGTTCGGTGCGACTGCACCGGCCGGTTTCTTGGTGGGGGCGGTTTGCCCCACGTCGTCGGCGTGGCCCGGTGTCGTCACGGCCGCCGCGAACAGACCGAGCGCGACCCTCCAGGCCAAAACGCGTAACACACTATTCATGTGTCTCACTCCGTCCCACCGCCAGCATGGCACACCGCAGAGTGGATTAAGCGCAGCGTATCCCCTTTGAGGGTAGGGCGACATAAGCCAGTATGATTTTGTTGGGTTCGCCGCTTGCGCGGCTTAACCCAACCTACGTAAAAACTGGCGCGATGCATGCTCATGGGAAACCTATTCGTACTCCACATGCGCGATCACTGGCGACTGCTGTCTGAGCCACGCTACCTGCCGATCGATCTGTTCGCGCTGATCCCGGCCCAGTCCTTCGAGACGGATACGGTAGACACCGAGCGCCCCGGGTCCGTCCACAAACCTGCCGTGAACCTCGCCGATGGCCGCGCGGATCTGCGCCTCGGTGGCACTGGCCGCGAAGCGCACCTGCAGCACCACTTCCTGAGAAAGCGCGCTGCCGAGCGGCGTGATCGTGCCGCTCGGCGATTGCCACAGGCCGGCGATGATCACCGCCTGTACCACGATGACCAGAGTGGCGGCAACCGCCAGGGCCGGGAACCACGCGGGATGGCGGTTTCGCGAAGGTTTGCGGATATCGCGCAGTAGTCTCTGGCGTGCCAGCTCTCCGGGTTCCGTTTCGGCATCGGCCTGCCGGATCCGTTCTCGCAAGCCCTTGAGCAACGCAACTTCCTCGCGGCAGTGCGCGCAGGTGCCGAGATGTGCCTCGACCTGCCGCAACTCCTCGGGTGCGAGCGTTCCGTTCACGTACCACGGCAGCAAATCGTCAGTATGTATCGTTTTACTCATCGGTTTCCACCGGCACGCGAGCAGGCGCACCATATACATATATAAGTATGTCGTGGGCGGACGGTCATGGGTTCACTCGTCATGGCCGGTGCTGCCCGGAAATTTTGGTCCATCCGG
Source organism: uncultured Acidiferrobacterales bacterium (assembly GCA_964355495.1). Taxonomy (GTDB): domain Bacteria; phylum Pseudomonadota; class Gammaproteobacteria; order Acidiferrobacterales; family UBA6901; genus UBA6901. Next base: position 5,951 of record CAYHES010000068.1, on the reverse strand, counting down.
CCAGACAGCGCTTCAGCAGTTGCCGGGCATGGAACATGCGCGTCTTCACGGTACCCACCGGGCAGTCGGCCAGCACGGCGATTTCCGGATAGGACAGATCGTCATAAAACGCCAGATGCACCACCAGCCTGTGGGCTGCGGAAAGTTTTTCGACGCACTGGCGCACGCGTTCCGCGTCCTCGAGACCGGCCAGCGCGTCGGCGGCCGTCGGGACGTCATCGGGAATATCGACCTCGTCCACGTCGACGTGTGGTTCCTTGCGGCGCCGCAGCTGGTCGATCGCCTTGTGGTGCGCGATGCCCAGCACCCAGGTCAGCGGCCGCGAGCGTCCCTCGAAACGGTTGGCATGACGCCAGACTTCGAGCATGACTTCATTCAGAATATCGGCGGCGTCGGCGGTGTTGCCGAGACGGCTCAACGCGAACGCGTAGACACGCGCATGATACTGGTCGTAAAAGCGCTCCAGCGCCGCCGTCTCCCCTTGGGCGATGCGCGCCAACAAATCCTGCGCACTGTCGGTTTCGGTCTGCTCGGCTTGCATGCCTGTCCCTTGCCTGATCGATCAGGGCACATGCAGTTCACGCACCGGGCTCGCTCCAATCACCGTACCGCTGTCGCCGATGGCCAGCACCCGCCAGAAATAGCGGTGCCCCGGCAACAAATGCTGGCGGGCCGCCGCCGAGATCGTGGTGCGCGTCTGCTTTCCCGGTACCAGCATACCCGTAGCGGGCGGGCGCGCCAACGCCGCCGATACCTCCGTGGTGCTGGGCGCGGGATCGCCACTTCCCAGTTCCGGAAGGTTAGGCGTCGCGGATCGCGGCGTCGAATATAGTTCGAGCTGGTAGGCACGCGCGCCCTGTATGGCCTCCCAGACAAACGCCGTGTCACTGGCGAGCAATGCGGACGGCGCCGGTTCGAATACCGCCAGCGACCTCGGCGGCAGGCCTTTTCCCGATCCCGCCTCCCCGGCGAAGTACCGGATCACCGGTATCTCGAAGCCCGGAACCGGGTCCGTAATCCGGAAACGCACGTAGTACAGCCCGGCGCTGTCGGTCGGCAGCGCCGGGCTTTTCAAGACCTGGCTGGCGCCGGCGGCGAAATACTGGCGGACCTGCGACAATGTCCGATAGAAGGGTTCACTCGAAGTGCTCGGCGGTCCGGCCACTTCCCACTCGCCCTGGAGCAGGCCGGTGCCGGTGAAATTGATCTCCGCCTGCGCGGACAGCGGCTCGCGCCTCGACAACAGACGCAACGGCGCGCCGTTATCGAACGACAAGGCCATGCGTGTGACGCCGAAGCCGGACGTTGCGGAAGAGGAAATGTTCAGCGTCACGGATGCCGTCCGCGTCGCACCGCCGAGCGAATCCACAAAGGTGCGTATGTAAAGCAGGTTGCTGGCACCCAGTTTCAACGCCCGTTGAGCGACGTCCTGCGGCACCAGTACTGATTCGACGATAGTGGCCGGAACCAGGTCAGCCACGTTCGGTTGGGATAGTACGCTGCTTACTGTCCCGAGCAGCGTAAGGTCCGAGTCCGATGCGAGGAACCGGCCCTGCGAAGAAGTCACGGTTCCGATGGTCGATGCTGTCGCCACATCCCGGGTTACGGTCCACACCACGGTCACGGAGGCCGGTTGTCCAAGCGGAATGGAAGCACTTGCCGGTGCCACCGAAACCGCGGTGATGGCGGACCACGCCGGACCGGCCACCAGACACAAGCCCAGCACGACCGTCGCCAGCAGGAAGCGGGTGACGGGATTCATTGTTTTCGCGGTACGTAAAGTTTTCATGGTGTCCCTCTGGATGCGTCGACCTGATAGCGCAACGTCTGAACCTCGAACGCGACGGCGGGCGCCTCAATGCGCAGGCGGATCCGATAAACTCCGCCGGCGCGTGTCGGCAGTGCGGGGCTCATCAATACCGTGGAATCCGTGCCGCTAAGAATCTGCACCACCTGGGACAGCGTCCGCCACTCGGGTTTCACGCCAGCAGCGTTCGGGCCGGCGACTTCCCAGACACCTTGCAACAACCCGTTGCCCGTGAAGACGACCTGCGCCTTGGCGGTCAGTTTCGCGCCGCCGGATACGATACGCAAACCCGCGTGGTCATCGAAGGCCAGCACCATCTGTGAGATTCCAAAGTTCGCGACGTTCGCGGTCACGATGCGAAGCGTTACCTGGCCGCTGGCGGCTATGCCGTCGCTAAAAATACGCTCGTAGAAAATATGATCATGGCCTTCACGCTGTGCGCGCGTCAGGACATCGGGAGGAACCAGCACGGACTCGAAGAAACTGGCGGTGGCGGAGCCGGTGACCGTTCTGGAGAGCGGGCTCGCCACCGTCGCCAGCAGCGATCCACTCGGCGCGCGAAACCTGCCCTGCGCGGAAACCACTGACACCGAGCCGGCGCTGTTGGTCGTAACCCGCCAATTGACCGCGACCGAGGCGCCCTGGACCAGCGCCACGTTCGCCGATCCAGGCGTCGCATTGACCGCCGTGACCGCCGCAACGGCGGGACCGGCGAGCAAAGCGAGCGCCGTCACAAGCGTGAATAACCGGATGAATCGCATCATACATCCGGCTCCTAGAGGCTTGGCATCCATGAGATTCCGATCCGCAGGAAGATCTGATAGTTGTTTCGGGTATTCCCGATGTACACGGAATCCTCCACGTCATAATAAAGCCCATCGAGTGCGAGCGATACGCCGGGCTGCACGCCCTGCGCCCGAATCGCGTTCCATTGCAAACTACCCGACACCGACCTGATATTGTTGTCCAGGCTGCTGTTTGTAACTTGCTGGCTTCCGTAGTTCACGCTGAGGCTACCGTTGACGTTATCCGTAAAGAGATAGTCAAGACCCAGAATGGCGGTCGCGGCGGTTGTGTCGCTGGCCACGTAACCAGCGGGCGGGTCACTCGCCTCAATGGTGCTGTATTGCAGCGACGGCCTGACACCCAGGCGCTGGCCGATCCGGAAATTCGCATTGAGCTGGGATACCCGGGTGCGCGTATCCGGCACGTTGTTGATGTGATTCGTAAATGTCCCGCGTGAATGGACAATCGACCAGTTCCATGCCGGATAGGCGAAACTCGCCGTCAAAGCCGCGTTGCTGATGGAATTCAGGGCGCCGACTGACAGCACATCGGCGGCCTTCTCGATAGTCTGTTCAACATCGAAAACAGAGACACTGAAAACCGGCCGTCCATACCACGGCAGCTCGATGATGCCCGCGTTCGTACCCGGCTTCGGTTGGAGCAACGGCGAGTAGAAGAGCGATGCGGCTTTCTGGATGGATTCCGTGCGCGGCAGCAGCGCGAGGTCATTGACGTTGTCAGTCTCGCGACCGGCCGAAAGCTGCACACCCGCCCCCGCCCAGCTGACTCCGGTAAAAGCGAGCAGGGCGTCGCGATCCGCCGCGCCGCCGGGGTTGGCCGGGCTCTTGAAGTAGGTGCCCAAACGCTTTTTTTCCACCCCCATGTTCCAGACCAGCGGCAGATCGCCGACGACCAGATTATGCCAGGGCGTGTAGGTCAGGAGTCCCGCATACGCGTTATCGCGTTCTGCTGGCAAGTTACTATCAATGGTTCCATTCAAATCGGCATCGCGCCCGCGTCCATCGAGATCGAATTCGCTGGATGCGAACTCGCCACGCAGACGCAGGCGGCGTTCGAACAGGTTACTGTCGGCCACGATGCCGGCAGCGCGACCGCTGCCACTGGTGCTGTCACTGGCGATCCCCGTGCCGATCGTGCCGGTCTGGCTCGGGCCTTGTCCGTTGACATAGGTGGCGGACAAGGCCAGCGCATCGCGCTGTGAACGGATGGGCTGGCTGGACAGCACCACGCCGCTGGTGCGGTTCTCGGGATCCTCGGTACCGAAGCCACTTTGGAATCCAGCGACATCTTGCGAGCGGACACTGAAAGCGGTCAGTGATGTCCCCAATTCCGGCGATTGCGCGCCGATGGAGACACCACGCCGGTTGAATCCCTGCATGACCAGGCTGGTCGACGGGATGCTGTGATGACCAACCTGGGCGACGACCGGACCGGCCTCGGCGGCGAACAGATATCGATTCACGTTATTAAGGTTGTTCTGTGTTCCGCTCGCGGCGGGTACGGGCTGGCTGTTGTACAAGGAATCGATCCACCCACTCACCTTCCAACCGTCATCGGCGAGCAGGCCCTGCATCCGTACACTGGCATTCGCGGTACCTTTCTCCGGCGATGGTTCCGGCAGATCGTCCGCGATCCGGTACACACCATAGACAGTGGTGGCGCCCAGCAATTGGGCATCGCGAAACGCCGCAGTCTTGCGGATCTCAATGGTCCACAGGCCGCGCTCGATGATGTTCCCGTCGGCTGCGTATTCGACCATGCGCAGCCGATGTGTGCCGTAGGGGATCGGTTGTGGTGTTGTGAAAATGGCGAAATCCCCATCCGTGGTAACGAAACCGGTCACGTCCATGTCGTCGAACTCCAGCGCCAGCCGCTGCAGGACTTCAAGCGGCAATCGCGGCAACTTGAAACGGATCGGTTCGCCTGGACCGCGGACACTGCCGGCGGCATCCACCAACTCGGGTTTCCAGTCCACGGACACGGCGTGGGTGATGGAAATCACCGAGAACAAGCAAGTACAACACAAGGCCCGGGCGATCACGCTGTTCATTTTCTTCTTCATCATGGCGAACACATCCAGGCGGGTCGTCCACAAAAACCACGCTCGCCGCAATCATCGAACATCTGGCCGGGAGCGCGATGAACTCCGTGCCGATTCTTGCCGGCACCCGAAATCATGCGGGATCCGCGTATTTATTTCCCGCTCAGTGGAATCTTCGCCGCCTCCCGCGACATTCTCCTGCGAACCTTAATTTGCGAGCTGAGCCTGCTAGCCATTGGTGTAAGTGTGCACACCCCACGGAAAGGATTCAAATATGACGGCTGGAATCCGGCCGCTTCAGCATCGGAGTTGGAAACTCCAACTCCCCGCATGGGGCAGGCGGGCCCCATGCGGGGAAACAATTATTTCTTCACTGGCGCCGTATTCATGTTGGGCAGCGTATTCATGGGTTCGCACGGTTGCTGCGACCCGGTAATTCCCGGCTTGGTCTTCATGGACTCACCAGGTCTGCTCGGAACTTCCGGCATGGGTACGCACGGCGGTGTGGCAATTCCCGGCTTAAGCGTTGGCTGGACAGTTCCTGGCTTTGACAGGGGCTGAGTGATTCCCGGCAGCAGCGCTGGCTGAGTCACACCCGGCTTGGGCGTTGGCTGGGAACTCGCCGGGAAGGAATCCTTCGGCGGTATCGGGAAGGTCGGGCAGGTTCCGGGTATTACGATCTTGATCGGGCAATCGCCCGGGCCGCCCGCAACGAACCCGCCCTCACGGATGGGGCAGCCCCAGCAATCGGTGCCAAACGGGGACAGCCGCATCGTCATGGGCTGCCCCTGCCGGTCCCGGGCGGACCAGCCGATGAGCTTGCCGCCCAGCTGTCGGGCAATGATCCCAATCCCCTCGGGGGTGGTGTACACCGGGTTGTCGCCTTCGTGCAGCACGCTACGGTTCAGGACGGGACGCAGGTCGTAGGTTTTCTGTGCCGGCTTGGTCGTACCCTGTGCAAGCCGGGCCTGGTGTTTTGCCGTCATCTTGTGAACCCAATCTTTCTGGGCGGGTGTCAGTTTACTTAGAGGTATTGCCTGCATCCCTGACCTTGTTGGTTTAAAAAACGTATTACAAACATCAAGACTAGGTACGCAGGATAGGCATATATTTAATTCGTCACCCGTGCACTCGAGCGTCGAGTCTTCTTGCGTACATGCATAAGAGCCATCGGAATATTCGACCCAAGACGAGCCGGGCACTGCCAGACATGCTTCTTTATCCCTTCCCCTCTCAGAAGCTGTATTCGCCCACGCCGCAGGAACACTCCACAGCGCCATGAGCAATACGACCAGA
>CAYHES010000067.1:0-12566 GCA_964355495.1 uncultured Acidiferrobacterales bacterium | reverse complement strand
CGGTGGAGTATGTGCACAAGAACAAGAACTGCCTGATTACCCATCGCGAGGTCGGCACGGATACCAATACCTGGTTTGCGGCGCTCAAGAACACCTTGCGCCAGGCGCCGGATGTGATTCTGATCGGCGAGATTCGCGATCGCGACACCATGGAATACGCCATCGCGTTCGCCGAGACCGGACATTTGTGCATGGCCACGCTGCACGCCAACAGCGCCAACCAGGCGCTGGATCGCATTATCAATTTCTTCCCGGAAGAGCGGCGTGCGCAGCTGTTGATGGATTTGTCGCTCAACCTGAAGGCCGTGGTCTCGCAGCGCCTGATTGCGCGTTCCGATGGCCAGGGCCGGCGGGCGGCGATCGAGATTCTGCTGAACTCGCCGTTCGTCTCCGACCTGATATTCAAGGGCGAGGTGCACGCGATCAAGGAGCTGATGGCAAAATCCAGGGAGATGGGCATGCAGACCTTCGACCAGGCACTGTACGATCTCTACGAGGCGGGCGCGGTGAATTACGAGGACGCCTTGCGTAACGCTGATTCGATCAGTGAACTCAAGCTCGCCATCAAGCTGAATAGCAAACGCGCGCGTGCCGGCGATGCCGACGGCAAGCCGAAGGTCGAGCTCAGTCTGCACCAGGAGAAGAAGGAAGAAGAGGCGCCGGCAGAAATGTTCACCCGGCCGGCGCTGTCGATGCCGGCGCCGTCCGCGCAGGTGTCGTCAAGCAGACCCGCCGCGTAGAGCGTCCCGCTGTCCGGATTATTTTCCGGCAGTGCGCTGGCCGATGGCTTCGAGTATGCCGCGCATCAGGTCGAGCGGCGCGGGCGGGCAGCCGCGCACGACGGCGTCCACCGGGATGACATTCGCCACCGCTCCGCACGAGGCGTAGCTCACGCCGAACTCGCCGCCGTTCGCGCCGCATTCGCCCATCGCGATCACCAGTTTCGGGTCGGGGGTGGCTTCCCAGGTACGGCGCAGCGCCGCCTCCAGGTGGCGCGACACCGGGCCGGTGACGAGCAGCATGTCGGCATGCCGCGGGCTGGCCACGAAGTGCACGCCGAAACGCTCGATCCCGTAGTAGGGGTTGTTGAGCGCGTGGATCTCAAGCTCGCAACCGTTGCACGAACCGGCGTCCACGGCGCGGATCGCGAGGCTGCCGGCGAACAGCTCGCCGACTGCGGCCTTGAGGCGTTCGCCGACCTGTTGCAGGGCCGGCTCATCATTGCGCGGCAATGCCTCGGTGAGGATGCCGGTGCGTTGAATCTTGGTGAGTATTCTGAGCATGGTTTTCTAAGAGTTTTTGCCGCAAAGGCGCAAAGAACGCAAAGAAATGCGTTTATTGCTCTTTAATCCGAGAACCTTTGCGTCCTTTGCGTCTTTGCGGCAGGTGTTCATAGATCGTGTCCTGAATACGACCCGTTCACGGATTTGTTGCACACCGGGAAATCCGGCACGATGTTGTCGTGGATCAGGTGTTCGAGCGCCGGCCAGTTGAGCCAGCTCGGATCGCGCGGGTAGTAGCGTGCAATGCCGCCGCCCTCGCCGAAGCGTATGTAGGCGAGAATCTCGCCGCGCCAGCCTTCCACCAGTCCCAGGCCCTCGCTGCCGGCAGTGGGCATGCGCCACTCGGCGCGAATCTTTCCATCCGGCAACTCGGTCAGCAGGGTTTCAATCATATCCAGCGATTCGCGGATCTCCTCGACGCGTACCCGCACGCGCGCGGCCACGTCACCGTATTGGTAGCACGGCACGTGCACGTTCAGGCGGTCGTACGGCGCATACGGTGCGTCGCGCCGCAGGTCGAAATTCACGCCGCTGGCACGACCGACATAACCCAGGCACCCGAGGGTCGCGGCCAGTTCCGGACTCAGATACCCGGTCGTCGCCAAGCGATCCTCCAGCGACGGCAATTCACTCTGGATGGCAACGAGCTTGTCGAGTTCCTGGCGGGCCACGCTGTTCTGGGCGTGCATGGACTCGATGACCAGGGCACCGAGGTCATGCGCCACGCCGCCCGGCACGACACAATCCATCATGAAGCGGTGGCCGAAGGCGTCGCGCGACAGCCGCTGCCATTCCTCGCGCAGCCGGCCGAACTGGTAGAACGAGAAGCTGAAGGCCACGTCGTTACAGATCGCGCCAATATCGCCCAGGTGGTTGGCGATGCGCTCGCGCTCGGCCATGATGGCGCGCAGGAACAGGGCGCGTTCCGGTACCTCCACCGTGGCGGCTTTTTCCATGGCCATGCAGGCCGCCCAGCTGTGCGCCACGGTGGTGTCGCCGGACACGCGCCCGGCGAGCCGTGCCAGCGCCTGCGGGTCGCGCCCCTCCGCGATTTTCTCGGTGCCCTTGTGCACGTAGCCGAGGCGCTCTTCCAGATTGAGCACCGCCTCGCCCACCGCCTGGAAACGGAAATGCCCGGGCTCGATGATGCCGGCATGCACCGGCCCGACCGGAATTTCGTACACGCCGGCGCCGTGCGCGAACAGGAACTTGTAGGCGTCGTCCGGCGGCGTCTGCGCCGGCGGCGTGCCGGCCGCGGGAAAATCCTTGCGCAGCGGATACTGGCTGTTTTTCCAGGCGCGGTGGCGCGTCCAGCGGCGCGTGTCCGGGTGATCGCTGAAGGCGATGCCGTACAGGTCCTGGATGTGGCGCTCCGGCCGGTTTGCGGCCGGGAAGTGCGGTGTGTGCGAGGGCAGCACCGGACTGTCTTTGATTACCGACGTGCGCGCGACCAGATAACCCCCGTCCCTCTCGAAGACGGCGTGTACCACGATGTCGTTGCCCTGGTCTTCGCCCCAGCTGGCCAGCCAGCGGCAGTCCTGTTCCCGGGCCTGTTGGGCGAGTTGCCCCCAATTTTCGGCGGGCAGACGAATGGCGCGTGCCGGCGCCAGCCCAGCGACCTGTTCCTCCCGGTGAACGATGCCTTCCTGCGCGAGGCGCGTTAAGAATGACGTGAGCCAGGCCATGCGGGTCATAGCGGCGAACTCCCGGCGATGAGCACGGTGGCCTGCTCAAACCACTTCGACAGGAACGCGGGAATAGCAAGACCGAGCCACAACACAATCACCAGATGCAGCATCACGGGAAACATGTTGGCCTCGACCGGCTTCTGACCATCGGGCGGCTCACCGTACACCATCGGGTGGATGTGCCGGAACAGGCCGGCGAAGGCGATGCCCAGGCCCACGAGCAGCGGCACGGTAAGCCACGGCCAGGTCTTCATGGTGGCGGTGAGCACCAGGAATTCGCTCATGAACACGCCGAACGGCGGGAAGCCGGCAATGGCGACCGTGCCGATCATAAGTCCCCAGCCGATCATGGGCTGGGTGCGGATCAGGCCGCGGATGTGTTCAATGCGCTGGGTGCCGGCGAGCTGCGCGGCGTGCCCGACCGTGACAAAAATTGCACTCTTGGTGAGCGAGTGCACGGTCATGTGCAGCAAGGCGCCGAAGGTGGCAAGCGGACCGCCGAGTCCGAAGGCGAAGGTCATGAACCCCATGTGCTCGATGGAGGAGTAGCTGAACATGCGCTTCACGTCGTGTTGACGATGCAGGAACAGGCCAGCGACCAGGAACGAGAGCAGGCCGAAGCCCATCATCAGGTTGCCGGCGAGGCTCGAATGCAGTGAACCGTCCACCAGCATTTTTACCCGTACCAGCGCGTACAGCGCGACATTCAGCAACAGGCCGGATAGCACCGCCGACATCGGCGTCGGACCCTCGGAGTGCGCGTCCGGCAGCCACGCGTGCAGCGGCACGAGGCCGACCTTGGTGCCGTAGCCGACCAGCAGGAACACGAACGCCAGCGTCAGCACGGTCGGGTCGAGTCCGGCGGCGTTGGCGTGCAGCACGTTCCACAGCAGGGTGTCGTCACGTTCCGCGCCGAGTTTCTGTTCGGCCGCGAAATACAGCAGCACCGTGCCGAACAACGCCAGGGCAATGCCGACGCCGCACAGAATAAAATATTTCCACGCGGCCTCGATGGATTCGGGCGTGCGGTAGAGCGACACCAGCATGACGGTCGCCAGGGTCGCGGCCTCCATCGCCACCCATAACAATCCGAGACTGTTGGTGGAGAGCGCGAGCAGCATGGCGAACATGAAGCCCTGGTACATGGAGTGATACAGGCGCATGCGCCCCTGGCCGAGGCGGCCGCGTTCCACCTCGTGTTGCATGTACGGGCGCGAGAAGATCGCGGTGGTCAGGCCGACGAAGGCGGTCAGTACCACCAGGTAAACATTGAAGGCGTCGATGTAGAACAGTTTGTTGGCGCTGAGCAGCGGGCCGCTCTCGTACACCCCGAATGCCATGGGCAGCGAGAAGGCCAGCGTGCTGGCGCTCACGGCGACGTTCAGCCAGCCGCCGGACGGCCGGTGGCCGATGAAAGCCAGCAGGATGCCGCCGCAAAGCGGCACGAGCAGAATGATCTCCAGCAGGTTCATTCGTTCTTCTCCGACAGGCGGTTCATGCGATCGACATCGAGCGAATCGATGGATGCACGGATCTGGAAGAAGAACACGCCGAACAGCACCATGGCCACCAGCACGTCGAACGCGATACCGAGCTCGACGATCATCGGCATGCCGTAGGTAGACACCACGGCGGCGAAGAACAACCCGTTCTCGATCGACATGAAGCCGACCACCTGCGCGACCGCCTTGCTGCGCGACACCATCAACAGCATGCCGAGCAGGATCACCGCCATGCTCACCGCAATCGTATTGCGCGTGACCAGCGTGGACAGGTGCACGATCGGCGTGGCGACGTAGTAGCTGAAGATCACCAGCATCGCCCCGGCCACCAGCATCATCGACGGATGCCGGATCGGTTCGACCTCATGCAGGATGTTGAGCCTGGTGCTCAGGCGGTGCAGCATCCACGGAATGAGCAGCGCCTTGAGGCCGAGGGTGAGCAGCGCCGAGACATAGAGATGCGGGTGGTTCGACACCAGCGCCACCAGCGCGGTGACGATGGCCAGCAGGGCGCCCTGCCAGGCGAAGGCGAAAATCAGCGGGCGGATGCGCGCCGTGGCGAGCATCATGAATGACGTGAACAGAACCAGCGCGGCCGCGACCAGCAGTGCCTGATGGTAAAGCGAAAGACTGGCGAGGTTCATATTATTTCAGCCACAGATACCGGTGGGCATGCTCGGATGTCCACCGAAAGCTGTCACCTTCTTGAGCCCCGACTCCACGCCAATCAAGGTGGATCCGCTCTGTAGGTTGCCTCGGGAAAAATACGCAAAGATCGCAGAGGCGCAGAGAGCGCAGAGGTTTATGAATAAAAATTCTTTGCGTCCTCTGCGCCTCTGCGTCCTCCGCGTATCTTCCCGAGCGTCTTGGCCTGACTTGTTCAATGCATCCGCATTTAACATTGATGTTAAGCCCCTGTTTCAAGGATCACGTGCGTCAGCATGCCGAGCAGCGCCAGCAGGAAGGCAAAGCCCAGGAACTGCGGCACGCGAAACAGCCGCATTTTGGCCATGACGGTTTCCCATACCACCAGCAGCATCGCGATCAGGGTAAGCTTGGCGCTGATGGCCACGACGCCCCAGGCCAGTGCGGCGGCGGTAAACGCCTCGGCGATGCCCCAGGGAAAGAAGATGTTGGCGATCAGCACGGCGTAGATCATGAGTTTGATCTGGCTGGCCCATTCGATGAGTGCCAGGTGGCGGGCGCTGTATTCCAGGATCATCGCCTCGTGAATCATCGTCAGTTCAAGGTGCGTGGCCGGGTTGTCGACCGGGATGCGCCCGGTCTCGGCCACGGCGACCATGGCCAGCGCCAGCAGCGCGAACAGCAACGACGGCCGCAACACCAGGCCGGCGTGCAGATTGTGTTCGATCACTACCGACAGGTTGGTGGTGGAAGCGATCATGGCCATGGTGAACACCGCCATGAGCATGGCCGGCTCGGCGAGCGATGCAACAGTCATTTCGCGCGACGCGCCCATGCCGCCGAACGCCGTGCCGATGTCCATGCCGGCGAGCGCCAGGAAAAAGCGCGCCAGCGCAAAGAAACCGACCAGCACGATCATATCGGCGATGGCCGCGGATGGCAGATGCGCCGCGACCAGCGGCACCACCGAGGCCGCCAGCACGAATGCACCGAACACGACGTAGGGTGCGGCACGAAACAGCCACGACGCATTCTCGGCCAGCACCACGTCCTTGCGGAAAAGTTTCGTCAGATCGCGGTACGGCTGCAAGAGCGGCGGCGCGGCGCGATTCTGCATGTGGCACTTGACGCGCCTTACCCAACCGGCGAGCAGCGGTGCGGCCGCAATGAACAGCAGCGTCTGGATCAGCGCCAGTGCCCAGGCCAGGATGGGATCGGGCGCGCTATTCATGTGACGATCCAGAGCAGCAGGAGCAGCGTGCCAAACGAATACATCAGGTAGGTGCGGATGTGGCCGGAATGCAGGCGGCCGATGAGACGCGCGCCGGTGAGCACCAGGCGTCCGATCGGTTCATACAGCTTGAGCCATGACCAGTCAGCGATGTGCAGTTGGTGGCGGACGCCGCTGACCAGCGTGGCCGGTGCGCTGGCGTGCGTCACCTCCACCTGCTCCTGCACCTTCCACACCCCGCCAAACACGCGCCGGATCGGCTGGGCGAAGGCGGCCGCGGTGTACTGCATGCGCGCATTGAGCGGACCGAAACCACAGTCCCAGGGCGCGCTGCGCCGGATTGGATTGGCGTTGCGCCGCAACAGCAGGCGTCCGATCAAGAAAGTAATGACAATCGCGGCCAGCACCAGCGGCGCCGAGTACGAGGCGACGTCCGCCGACACGGGCGTGAGCCACAGCCAGCCGCGTGCCGTCAGGCTTGGCGGTAGCTGGCCGAGCAACATCCGGGGCACGGCCTCCAGCACATTGATCACCGTGGTGGGCAGCACGCCGAGCACCAGGCACAGCACGGCGAGCATGCCCATGCCGGCCAGCATGCCGGCCGGCACCTCACGCGCATGCGCCGCGCGCCGGTCGCGCGCCTTGCCGAGAAACGCCACGCCATAGACCTTGACGAATGCGGCGCTGGCGAGCGCGCCGGTCAGCGCGAGCAGCGCGGCGGCGATTGGCAGAACGGCGCGCAGCACGCCGCTCTCGAGCTTGGGTGTCTGCAGCGCCGCCTGGAAGGTGAGCCATTCCGACACGAAGCCGTTGAACGGCGGCAGGGCCGAGATGCTGATGCAGCCGACCAGGAACAGCGCCGCGGTGACCGGCATGCGGTGAATCAGGCCGCCCATGCGTTCCAGGTCGCGTTCGTGGGTGCGGTACAACACCGCGCCGGCGCCGAGGAACAAGAGGCCCTTGAACATCGCGTGATTGAGCACGTGGTAGAGCGCGGCGATCAGGCCGATGACGCCGAGCACCGGATGATTGGTGCCAAGAAAAATCATGGACAGCCCGAGACCCATGAAAATGATGCCGATGTTTTCCACCGATGAGTAGGCCAGCAGGCGTTTGAGGTCGCTCTGCATGAGTGTGTACAGCACGCCGAGCAGCGCCGAAGCGGTGCCGACGATCAGCACCGCCAGCCCCCACTGCCACTGGATGTCGCCGACCAGGTCATAGGTGACACGGATGAAGCCGTAGATCGCGACCTTGAGCATCACGCCGCTCATGAGTGCCGAGATGTGCGAGGGCGCGACCGGGTGCGCCTCCGGCAGCCAGGCATGCACCGGTACCAGGCCGGCCTTCATGCCGAAGCCGAAGAACGCGAGCGCGAAGGCGATCGATGCCCACAGCGGCGCCAGCGTGGCCGCGCGCATCGCGTCGAAAGTGAAATTGCCACCGAAGCTGGCGAGCACGCCGAAGCTGAGCAGAATGGCCAGTGCGCCGACGTGCGCCATGAGCAGGTACAGAAAACCGGCGCGCCGGTTGGGTGCGTTCTGGTGCTGATAGGTGACCAGGAAGTAACTCGACACCGACATCAGTTCCCACGCCACCATGAAGGCAAAGGCGTCGTCGGCCAGCAGCACCAGCAGCATGCCGGCGGCGAACAGGCCGGTGAACAGACCCAGCACCGAGAGCGGCTGCTTGCTGCTCTCGAATTCGCGCACGTAGGCCGGGCCGTAGAAGCTGACCGCGACCAGCAGCAGTCCCACGACGGCGAAGAAGAAACCGGACAGCGCGTCCAGGCGCAGATGCCAATGCATCCACGGCAGACCGAGCGCAAGCTGCTGGGTGAGTTTGAGATTATCGAGCAGCACCCAACCGCCGGCCGCAACGGCGGCCACGCCGCTCGCGCCGAGCAGCAGGAAAGGCAGGGTGCGGGTGAGCTCGTTGCGGCGGAAATTGGTGCCGAACGCGATCACCGCGGATGCGAGTGCGGCAATCACCGCCAGATAGGCAATGTTCAGTGCCAACGGCGTTCAGCCTCTTTAATATTTTTAGCCACAGATGAACACAGATAATTGCGAATGCGGATCAGGGGTGACCGCCTTCAGGCGGGAGAGCATCTGAGTCTATCTGTGTTCATCTGTGGCTGAATTAATAAAGAATTTCTTTCCAGAGCATCGTCTTTTCAACGGCCTGCTTGTGACCGGCCCGGGAGAGGGTGAGAGCTTCCCCATCACGTGGAGACGAAATGCTAGGTTTTCCGCGGTTTTTTGTCAATTTTTCCGGTGCGTCAGCCTTCGGTTTCCGGCGCGGCGGGCATGTGGCGAATGCGCGCGAGTTGCACCGCGGTGCCGCGGGTACGCACCACGTCCACCTGGTAGCCGTCCAGCATCAGGCTGGTGCCGGTCTCCGGCAGGTTCTCAAGATACTCGGTGATCAGGCCATTCAGGGTCTTGGGGCCGGTGGTCGGCAGGTCCCAGTCGAGGCGCCGGTTCAGGTCGCGCAGGGTAACGCTGCCGTGTACCAGGAAACTGCCGTCGGTTTGTGGCTGGATTTCCTCGGCGAGCGTCATGCCCGGCGTGGTGAAATCGCCGACGATTTCCTCGAGAATTTCCTCCAGGGTCACGAGGCCGAGAATATCGCCGTATTCGGTGACCACCAGCGCGCTGCGCCGTTTGCTGGCGCGGAAGTTGAGGAGCGCGGTGCTGAGCGGGGTGCCCTGCGGGACGAAGTAGGGCTCGACGATGAGCGGCACGAAGGACTCGCGATTGAAGCTGTCGGTGTGCATCAGGCGCATCACCTTGCGCAGGTGCACAACGCCGACCACATTGTCGAGGTTGCCGCGGTACACCGGCAGGCGCGTGTAGCGGCTGGTGCCGAGCTTGGCGGCGATCTCGTCCCAGTCGGCGTCCAGGTCGATGCCTTCGATCTCGCCGCGTGGCACCATGACGTCGTCCACCGTGACTTTTTCGAGCTCGAGGATCGCGAGCAGCATGTCCTGATGGGTCTCGGGCATGAGCACGCCGGCCTCCATCACCAGGGTCTTGAGCTCGTCGGCGGAAAGTTTCTCCGCCACGCCGGCCTGTATCCGTACACCGAGCAGTCGCAACAAGCCGTTGGCGATCCCGTTGATGATCCACACCACCGGGTAACTGAGCTTGAGCAGCGGTCGCAGCACGAACGCGCTCGGGTAGGCGATGCGTTCCGGACGCAGGGCGGCGAGGGTCTTGGGCGCGAGGTCGGTGAGAATCAGCACCACGAGCGTGATGATGACGGTGGCGATGCCGATTGCGCTCTCTTTCTCGCCCCACACGCGGATGACGGTGACGGTGGTGAGCGCCGAGAACAAGGCGTTGATCGAGTTGCTGCCGAGCAGGATGACGCCGATCAGCCGGTCGGGACGCTCGAGCAGCTTGGCGGCGATGCGCGCGCCGCGGTGGCCGGCCTCGACCTGGTGGCGCAGGCGATAGCGGTTGAGCGTGACCAGGCTGATCTCGGCGGCCGAAAAGAACGCGGACAGAAAGACGAGAAAAATCAGGGCGCCGATCAGCGCGCTGAGCGGAATTTCATCCACGGGGCGGCTTCAGGTTCGGGAGAAAAAGTCATGCTAGTGTAGTGTTGCGTTCTGTTTGGTACTTATAACTTCCCGGTAACTTCCCGGAGCCCCCTGTAGGTCGGGCTTTAGCCCGACATGTCGGCCTGAAGGCCGACCTACATTACGAACAAGCAATGTTCCTTCAAGAGTGCAACACTACACTAGCACGTGCTTGGTCTGCCGCGAAAATCTGCGGCATGGACTGCCTCAGCCCGCCGGCTTGATCTGGCAAACCACGTTCAGCGGGCAATCGGCTTCATGGTTGTTGCCGATCTGGATCCAGGCATATTCCAGTGCCAGGTCGTCGGTGCGAAAAAAGCGTTTAGCACCGAGCTTGTCGAACAGTCCGGTGCGCTGAAACACCTCCAGCACCTGCCGCTTCAGCCCCGTGAACAAAAGTGTGATGCCGACCTTTTCGAGGCGCTCCGCCAACTGGGCGATCATTTCCTCGCCGGAGGCGTCGATCTGGTTGATGCCTTCGCCGACCACGATCACATATTTCAAGTCTGGTTTGGCCGACACACGTCCCAGCACCTTGTCCTCGAAATAGCTGGTATTGGCAAAGTACAGCGAGCCGTCAAAACGGATCATGGAAATGTTCATGCAGGATTGCAGGCCATAGACCTCGGCGTCACGCAGCGTGCCGTCCGGGTGGCGGGCGAGCAGCGCCACGCGCGGCTGCATGGTGCGGTACAGGTACAGGATGAGCGCCAGACCGGCACCGATCAGAATGCCCTTGTCGAGATGTGGCGCAAACGCGAGCGTCAGCGTGAAGCTCACCACCGCAACAATGCCATCCTGCTTGTTGGCCTGCCAGGCATGCTTGACGGCCTTGACGTTGATGAGTCCGACCACCGCCATCATAATGACCGCGGCCAGGGTTGCCTGCGGCAGATGGTAAAGCAGCGGCGTGAGCCAGAGCAGCGTGACCACGACAATCACGCTCGTCACGACCGAGGAGAATCCGGTAATGGCGCCGGCGCTGATATTTACCGCCGAACGCGAGAATGAGCCAGAGGTCGGATAGCTCTGGGTGAGGCTGCCGAGGATATTGCCGAGACCCTGGCCGATCAGTTCCTGGTTGGCGTCGAGGCGCTGACGGGTCTTGGTGGCCATGGCCTTGGCGATCGAGATGGCCTCCATGAAGCCGAGCAGCGAGATGGTGATTGCGGCGGAAAGCAGTTGCAGGATCACGCCGAGGTCAAACTTCGGCAGGGCGATCGACGGCAGGCCCCGCGGGACATTCCCGACCACGTTGCCACCACCGTTCATGACGAGTTTGTCGTTCTCCATGCTGCGGATGCGCCACATGCGTCCATCACTGGCGGCGCCATCCGGCACATGGCCGCGCAGATAATAGAGTCCGGGCTCACCGTTGGTCCCAGGCACGTACTCGAAGCGGTTCTTCTTGATCTCTTCGAGGTCGGCCTTGACGGTCTTGATGCGGCGATCGCGCTTGAGCCGGAGGGTGTCGAAGGCGTGCTGGGCAAGCAGGGTGCGCGAATCGTCGGTGCCGAAACGCGCGAGCGTGTCCCGGTATTTCTTCTCGGCGTCGGCCACGGCCTTGTCGAGCCGCGGGATCTCGCGTTTCAGGCCGGTCTCGTCATGCAGCACTTCCAGCACCGCCTCGTTCTGAATCTGATCGAGCGCCACGGTCTCGAGACGCTCGAAGTGGATAAGCCAGGCCAGGAAGGTGGTGACGGCCACGGCAATCAGCACATTCGGCACACGCGGGTACAGGCGCCGCAACACAATCATGATGGCGAATGCACCGACGGCAAAAAGGAACGTCGGCCAGTGCATCTGCTGGCTGGTCGCAACGATGGTGTTCCACACGGTCTCGTAATGATGCGCGGCCTTCTCGGCGCGCACGCCGAAGATCTTGTCGAGCTGCGAGGTGGCGATGATGATCGCGGCGGCGTTGGTGAAGCCGATGATCACCGGGTGCGACAGGAAGTTCACCACCACGCCCAGGCGCAGCAACCCGAGGCCGAGCTGAAACACACCGACGATCAGCGACAGGGTGATGGCATAGGCAACGTAACCCGCGCTGCCGCTGGCGGTAATCGGTTCGAGTGCCGCGGCCGTAAGCAGCGATACTACCGCCACCGGCCCGGTGGCCAACTGACGCGAGGAGCCGAACAGCGCCGCCACCATGGGCGGCAGGAACGCGGCGTACAGGCCGAAGTAGGCCGGTAGCCCGGCGAGCTGCGCATAGGCCATGGATTGCGGAATCAACACCAACGCCACGGTGATGCCGGCGAGCAGATCGGCGCGCAATATCTTGCGGTCGCGCAGTTCGCCGATCCACGCGAGGAATGGCAAGAATCGTTGTGCCCAGGGAGAGCGGAGAAGGTTGCCGGTTCGGGTTGTGGCGCTGTCGGGCGTCGTGCTCATGTTCGGATTAAACGTTATTGATATTTAGGTATCAGGTGACTGTCTAAGTGGCGGCAACTTCTGACACTCAAGGAATATGCGTTTGTCACAGTACGCGCACACGTCCGGATCGAGCTTGTGAAAAACAGTCTCGATCGCGTCCGTCTTGGTGAGGAAAATGTTTTCCGGACCGATCAGGTCGCGGAAGCCGCCGCGCCGCAGGGTGTTGCAGGCCTCTTCCTTGATCTTGACCAG
>CAYHES010000066.1:0-12955 GCA_964355495.1 uncultured Acidiferrobacterales bacterium | reverse complement strand
AACGTAAGTTGAGAGTAAAGGACTCAGTCAATACCGTCTGGTGGCTCAGTAAAACCGAGTGGCCAAAGGCAGATGTCACGAAGGTTCTTGCCCCGTACAGCGAACGAATGAAGAAACTAATAGAAGACCCAGGGAAATTTTACACGCCTAAGGGACGACCTTCTGGTCACGACATAGGCTCTGGATTCGGGAAGGATAACGGTGGTGCGATTCCGTCTAATCTCCTACAGATTTCTAATAGTGAATCTAACGGACAATATTTGAGAGGCTGCAAGTCCCTTGGGATTAAGGGGCACCCAGCTCGTTTTCCTGCGAAACTACCCGAGTTCTTCATTCGCTTCCTAACGGAACCCGGGGATCTGGTAGTTGACATCTTCGCTGGATCAAATACGACCGGTCAGGTCGCCGAAGCCGAGGGAAGAAGATGGCTCGCTTTTGATGAACGACTTGAATATCTGGCAGCTTCTGCGTTTCGGTTCCTACCCGAAAAAGAGGCGGTCTCAAAAATCACAAAAGTCTATGAACGGATTACAGGCGGTGAACGTGTAGATATACGAGATTACGCCCAGCAACATCGCCTCGCATTCATTGACTCTGTCGCAGAAAAAAAGGCCGAATATATGCGATGCATAACATCGCCTTCCAGCGGACGCGCAAAAGCGGCGCGCCGCTGAAGGCGGGCGTTAGCTCAGGGGAAATTGTCACGAGCCGGGAACGCATGTCCGATGAACAGATCCTGGGGAGAGCCAATCCAATCAGCGTATGGCCCGGTATTGAATCTGCCCCTTTGCCTTGATGTCGCGTGTCCTTCCCCTGACCTTGCTACTGGGTGAGGACCGGCAGTTGCCCCGCATGGGAACAACGCGCACCGAGCGTGCAAATACGTTTGCGCGCGTCAGATCTTTTCGCGGAGCGTCCCGGCGAGCATTACCCATTCCTCCCGGCACCGGCGGGTAAACAGGAAGTGTGCGGCGTAGGCCGCTTCGACTTCGTCTGCCTGGTTTGCCAACAGCCCGGAGAGGATGAGTGTGCCGCCCGGCCGCACGAGCGCGGTGAGGCGCGGGGCGAGTTGAATGAGCGCGCCGGCAAGAATGTTGGCCAGCACGATGTCGGCGCCGGCGTGTTTCGGCAGGGCGTCCGGCAGCAGCAGGGTGAAGCGGTCCAGGACGGTGTTGCGCTCGGCGTTCTCGCGACTCACGGTCAGTGACTGTGGATCGGTGTCGGTACCGGTTGCGCAACGCGCGCCGAGCTTGAGTGCGGCGATCGCAAGAATTCCCGAGCCGCAACCGTAATCGATGACTTCGAGGTTTCGTGGCGGGTGTGCGGCCAGCCATTCCAGGCACATGGCGGTGGTGGCGTGCGTGCCGGTGCCGAACGCCATGCCGGGGTCGAGAATGATGTTGGCGGCGCTCGGGTCGGGCGCCGTCAGCCAGCTTGGCACTACCCAGAGATTCTCGCCAAAGCGCATCGGCTGCCAGCGGTCCATCCACACGCGTACCCAGTCCTGGTCGGCCACGACCTCGGTTTTGTACGACGGTACGGCGGGCAGGGACAACAGTGCGGCAACGCCGTGCATGGCCGCTGCCGCGTCTGTGGCTTCGGCAAACAACGCGACCACGCGCGTCTGTTTCCACACCGGGGTTGTGTCGTTCCAGTCGGTCTCGAACAACGGTTCGGCGTCTGCGCCTTCAAGGCTTACTGACAACGCCCCGGCTTCTTCCAGGGCGTCGCTCAGGCGTTGCGATTCATCGCGTGTGGTGTCTAGGGTAATTTGCAGCCACGGCATAGAGTCAGGGGCTAGGAGAAAGGGGGCGAGGGGCGAGGGTAAAGGTACAAGGGGAATAGTAGTCACCTTCATCCCCTCGTCGCTTTCCCCTTGTACCTCGCCCCTGTTTTATTTCAGGCCAAGCTTCTTTTCCAGGTAATGAATATTGACGCCGCCGCGCTGGAAGGCGGCGTCGTTCATGATGTCCACGTGCAGCGGGATATTGGTCTTGATGCCGTCGATCACCATTTCGGAGAGCGCGATGCGCATACGGGCAATGGCCATTTCGCGTGTGTCGCCGAAGGCGATGAGCTTGCCGACCATCGAATCGTAGTACGGCGGCACGAAGTAGTTGCTGTACACGTGCGTGTCCACGCGAATTCCGGGACCGCCGGGCGGGTGATACATGGTGATGCGCCCGGGCGAAGGCATGAAGGTCTTCGGATCCTCGGCATTGATGCGGCACTCGACGGCATGCCCGCGCCACGTGACGTCCTTCTGGCGGATCGACAGTTTCTCGCCGGAGGCGATCATGATTTGTTCGCGCACGATGTCCACACCCGTAATGAATTCGGTTACCGGGTGCTCAACCTGCACGCGCGTGTTCATCTCGATGAAATAAAATTCGTTGTCCTGATACAGAAACTCAAAGGTGCCGGCGCCGCGATAGCCGATCTTGCGGCAGGCCTCGGCGCAGCGTTCGCCGATTTTGTGGCGCAGTTTTTCCGGCAGACCGGGGGCGGGCGCTTCCTCGACCACCTTTTGGTGACGGCACAAACGCTTGGCAAAACGCTTGGGGTCAGAGCACAGTTTTCGCTAATATAGCCCTGCGCAACCCGTAGCGATCAGTAATCGGCAAATACTCATGTACTCTGACCCCAAATACTCATGTGGCCGGCGCTGCACACCTCTGCATTGGGCCACCCAAATCAGCGTAGTGCCGCGGCCCTCAGTAAACGTCTCGGGCTATCCTGCCCGACACGCCATCGGGACTCGCGGCGCATTCTTTGCCCCGACCGCCCTGCGGCTGGGAAGCGCCACAATGGCTCTACGCTGGGTGCCCTACCCAGCTATCGGGGACTACGCGCCTCGGCGTTCGCCTCCCTGGCGCGCAGCGATCGGGCTTCCATTATTGAATACACGTATATACAATAATTAGGTGAACGTCAGCTATGACCCCGGCAAGAACGAGAAAAACATCGCTGAACGTGGTATCTCGTTCGAGCAGGCGGCTGAATTCGAGTGGTCTGGTGCGCTAATCGTCCAGGACAGTCGCAAAGACTACGGCGAACCACGGTTTCAAGCGCTTGGATTCATCGGAAAGCGATTGCACGCACTGGTGTTCACTCCGCGCGCAGGCCAAGTACACGTTATCAGCCTGCGCAAAGCCAACAAACGCGAGGTGAAACGGTATGAAACGCAAACCCAACCCTGAAAAGACGGACCGCGAAAATCCGGCTTGGAAGAAAGAAACATTTAATCGGGCGCGCCCGGCGCGCGAAGTCTTACCGAAGCTCTTCGGCGATGCGGCGGCGAAACAGATGCTCAAGCCGCGCGGCCGCCCGAAAACCGGCAATGCGCGCGTCTCCATTTCATTGCGCCTGCCCCCCAAGACATTAGCCCGCTGGAAAGCAACGGGACCCGGTTGGCAAACGCGCATGGCGGAAACGCTAAAGAAGGCGGTTTAGAACGCTTGGGGTCAGAGCAGAGTGGCACTTACGCGATATACAAAGCCGATATCTCGAGCTCGGAAGCCGCGATCCAGAATGCGATCCAACTCGCGCGCACTACTCGTCAATGTTAGACAGTATCGGACCCAACACGCTTGGAGGCGGACGCGCAAAATCAGCGCGCCGCGTTTCCTGGCGTATCCGTGGCCGGCGCGGCACACCAACACGTTCGGCCCCGTAAAAAGACGGTGTGCATCTTGGTGTGCATCTTGATTGACAAATGCATTTATTGTAGCTACAGTAAAACTCGAGAATCGAGTTCGATCCAATCAAAGACGCAACAAACCAGACGAAGCATGGCATCTCTCTTGCATTGGCAGACGAACTCGATTGGGAAGCTGCGCTGGTTTGGGTCGATGACCGTTTCGAGTATGGCGAGTTGCGCATGATTGCGCTCGCACCAAAGACTGGCATCCTCTACTACGTAGCATTTGTTGAACGTGGCAAGACGCGAAGGATTATCAGCCTACGCCGAGCCAACCGTCGCGAGGTAACACACTATGTCAAAAATATCTAAACGCCCATCCATCGTGATGCCTACTTTGCAAGAAGACAAGGTTATTACCGCTGCGGCTAAGGCTGATCCTGACGCTCAGCCGCTCACGCCAAAACAGTTGAAGTCAATGGTTCCAATGCGAGCACTGCGCGGACGCCCCAAATCCGAGAACGCGAAGCAACTGGTATCAGTGCGTTACAGCCAAGAGGTCTTGGCGTTTTTCAAATCCACTGGCGAAGGCTGGCAGTCACGCATGGACGAAGTGCTACGCAACTACGTCTCGCGCCATTCACGTAGAGCGTGAGCTTAAAGCCGAATCGCAACGCTTGGGGTCAGAACCTGAGGTTCAATGTGTGCGCCGCTTCACGTCGATGACGTTCGGAATCTGGTCGAGCAACGCCAGAATACGGCTTAGCACTGCGACATCCTGAATTTCCAGCGTGAAGGTCATGTGCGCGACGTGTTGCTTCTTGTCGGTCTGGGTATTGACCGCGAGCACGTTGATCTTCTCGTTGGCCAGCAGGCCAGTGATGTCGCGCAGCAGCCCGCTGCGTTCGTGCGCGAGGATATCCACGTCCACCGGATAGGTTTGCCTGCTGTCCGCGCCCCAGCTCACTTCAATCAGGCGCTCTTCGTTTTCGTTGTGATGGCGCAGCGCGTTCGCGCAATCCTGGCGGTGCACGGTGATGCCCTGGCCGCGGGTGATGAACCCGACGATGGCGTCGCCCGGCAAGGGGTTGCAGCACTTGGCCATGCGCGTGAGCAGGTTGCCGACACCCTGGATGCTGATGCCCGACGGCGCCTTGCGCGCCCCATGCGCACGCGGGATGAAAACCGGTTTTGCCTCCCTCAGAGAAGGCTCGACCAGTTCCTGCACCGCGTGCAGAATCTGCGGTGACTTGATCTCGCCGCGGCCGAGGGCGACGAGGAAGTCGTCCACCTTGTCGTGGTGGAAGCGCGCGGCGAGCTTCTCGTAGTTCACGTCGCTCAACCCCAAGCGCTGGAATTCACGCTCCAGCGCCTGGCGACCGGCGGCCACGTTACTCTCGTAGTTCTGCAGGTTGAACCAGCTCTGCACCTTGGAGCGCGCCTTGGAGGTCTGCAAATAGCCGAGGTGCGGTGACAGCCAGTCGCGCGACGGTGCGCCCACCTTCACCGTGAGCACTTCGACGCGGTCTCCGGTCTTGAGCGTGTAGATGAGCGGCACCATGTGGCCGTTCACCTTGGCGCCGCGGCAACGATGGCCGACATCGGTATGGATGTGGTAGGCGAAGTCGAGCGGCGTGGCCCCGGCTTGCAGGTCCACGATGTTGCCCTTGGGCGTGAACACGTACACGCGCTCGCTGAACACCTCGGACTTGAACTGGTCGACGAACTCCGTGGCTCCGGTCAGTTCGTCCTTCCACTCCAGCAGGCTGCGCAACCAGGCGATCTTGTCGTCGAAGCCCTTGTCGTGCTTCGCGCCTTCCTTGTAGCGCCAGTGCGCCGCGACACCCAGCTCCGACTGGTTGTGCATGTCGTGGGTGCGTATCTGCACTTCCACGTTCCTGCCCTGCGGGCCGATGACCGCGGTGTGGATGGAGCGGTAGTTGTTTTCCTTGGGCGTGGCGATGTAGTCGTCGAACTCGCCGGGCACGTGTTGCCAGAGCGAATGCACCACGCCAAGCGCGGCGTAGCAGTCGCGCACGTCGTTCACCAGAATGCGCACCGCGCGCACGTCGAAGATCTCGCCGAAGTCCTTGCCCTTGCGCTGCATCTTGCGCCAGATGCTGTAGATATGCTTCACGCGGCCGGTTACATCGGCCGCGATGCCGGCCGTTTTCAATTCCTGCGCCAGCGTGTCCACAAAGCGCGTGATGTACGCCTCGCGGTCGGTGCGTTTCTCCGCCAGCCAGCCGGCGATCTGCCTGTAGGCCTCCGGCTCCAGGTAGCGCAGCGAAAGATCCTCCAGCTCCCACTTCACCTGCCAGATGCCGAGGCGGTTGGCGAGCGGCGCGAAGATATCCATGGTTTCGCGCGCGATGCGTTGCTGTTTCTCCACCGGCAGGGCCGACAAGGTGCGCATGTTGTGCAGCCGGTCGGCGAGCTTGATGAGCACCACGCGCACGTCCTCGGCCATGGCCAGCAGCATCTTGCGCAGGCTCTCGGCCTGGGCGTGCTCCTTGTGCACACCGCTGGTGTCGCCACGGAACTCCTGGATGACCTTCATCTTGGTCACGCCATCCACCAGCGCGGCGATGCGCGCCCCGAAGTCGCGCTTCAGGTCGTCGAGCGTGACGCCGGTATCTTCCACCACGTCGTGCAGGATGGCGGCGGCCAGCGTTTCATAATCAAGGCCGAGCCCGGCGAGGATATGCGCCACGGCCAGCGCGTGCTGCACGTAGGGCTCGCCGGAGACGCGCTTCTGGCCGCGGTGCGCCTGCTCCGCCAGCGCGCAGGCGCGGCGAATCACGTCAACCTCGGCGGCCGGGCGCTGGGACGCCAGCTTCCCGATCCACGCGTCGAGGTCGGGGATGTCCTTGCTGCTCTGGCCGGAATGCTTGTTGGTGATGCTGACCATGGTTTCTGTACCGGTGAATTCCCTTTTCTAAGTCGACGAATAATAACTGGTGCGTCGTTCGCGAGAAGCCATCTCAAAACCCCTTGCCGTGATTCTATGTAGGGTACGCTTGCGCACCGTCGACTTCGATGACCATGCCTTGGTGCGCAAGCGCACCCTACGTCTACTGAAGAGAACGGTAAATATGCGCACGCCGACATGCCTTGGGTTCCTTCTCCCCGCGGGAGAAGGACAGGATGAGGGCCGGTCTTGCGCTGTTTTGCCCTCACCCCGGCCCTCGGCAACTGCTCCCGGCGTTGCCCTACCTCCTCGACGGCTGTTCCAGACGCCGTTCTACCTCCTCCATCCATGGAGTCGTGCATCCATGCAGTCGTCTCCCGCAGGGAGAGGGAGAAAATCGGCGCGCTCTGTTTGGCGACCGGATCAGTAATTGGGGCCGACAGCAGAAGCTTCAAAGTAAAAGTATACGCCAGTCGCAGCCGAAACCCGGCAATCACGCCCTGCCCGCGCGGCTTTCTGTCGCCCGCCGGGGCATCCGCGCTATCATGCGCGCCAGAAACCAGAACCAGGGGCAGGCATGTCGGCCATTGTGATCATCGGGACCGGGCTCGCGGGCTATACCGCGGCGCGTGAATTCCACAAGCTCGACCCCGCGACCCCGCTGCATCTCATCAGCCGGGATGATGGCAGCTTTTATTCCAAGCCAATTCTGTCGAACACCCTGGCACTCAAGAAGGCGCCGGCCCAGATCGCCCTCAATACTGCCGCCGACATGGAACGCCAGCTCGCGGCCACGGTGAGCCCGCATTCCCCGGTCACGGCGATCTACACAACGGCACACCATGTTAGTGTCGATGGCAACACCATCCCCTACACCAAACTGGTGCTGGCGGTCGGTGCCGACCCGATCCGTCTGCCGCTGGCCGGGGATGCGGCGGAGGACGTGTTGTCCGTGAATGACCTTTCCGACTACCAGCGGTTCCGCCATGTGCTGGACGGCCAGCGGCGGATTGTCATCCTCGGCGCCGGTCTCATCGGCTGCGAGTTTGCCAATGACCTGCGCGGCGCGGGTTTCGACGTGGACGTGATCGATCCGGCGGCGCAGCCGCTCGGACGGCTGCTGCCGCCGCAGGCCGCGGGCTTTCTGCGCGCGGCGCTCGAAGCCGCCGGTGTGCGCTTTCACTTTGGCACCGGCGTGCGATCGGTGGCACACGTGGCGCAAGGAATCGCCGCTGTGCTCGCCGACGGCACGACGCTCGAAACCGATCTGGTGCTGTCCGCCATTGGCCTGCGACCGCGTATCGACCTCGCCCGTGCCGCCGGCCTGACGGTGAACCGTGGCATCGTGACCAATGCGCTCCTCCAGACCAGCGCCGCGGACGTGTACGCGCTCGGCGACTGCGCCGAGGTCGCCGGCTTCAACCTGCCTTTCGTGATGCCGATCATGCAGGCGGCGCGCGCGCTCGCCAAGACCTTGCACGGCACGCCAACGCCGGTGAGCTATCCGGCCATGCCGGTGGTGGTGAAAACCCCGGCCTGCCCGACCGTGGTCTGCCCGCCGCCAGCCGGTGTTGACGGCGCGTGGGAAGAGAGTGTCGCGGCCGATGGCGTACGCGCCTTGTTCCATGACAGCGCCGGAACCCTGCGCGGCTTCGCGCTGGTGGGCGCGGCCACGAAGGACAAGCAGGCGCTGACAAAAGATATTCCACCGTTGCTGAGATCGACATAGGGATACAAGGTCCCGGCCCTCTCCCCCATCCCCTCTCCCGCAAGCGGGAGAGGGGAGCCGAGAACTTGTTGGGTGCGTGATCGCGCGAGTATTGGGGTAATTATTTTTCTGGGCATGCAAACCACGTGACCGATACGCTTTCGCTCTGGGGCCTTTTCGCCAGCGCCTTCATCTCTTCCACATTGTTTCCCGGCGGATCGGAAGTGGTGCTGGGCGTCCTGGCGGCGGAACGCCACTACGATCCATGGCTGCTGCTCGCCATCGCCAGTCTCGGCAACACCCTCGGGGCGCTCACCACCTGGCTGCTCGGCTATTGGCTGGCGCGGCGCTTCCCGATCGAGGAGCGGCTTTCGGAAAAACGCCGGCAGGCGCTGGCGCGGGTACGCCACTGGGGCAGCCCGGCGCTATCGCTGTCATGGCTTCCGGTGGTCGGCGACCCGCTGTGTTTCGCCGCCGGTTTTCTGCGCCTGCCGTTTCTCGCTTCGCTCGCATTTATCGCGCTCGGCAAGACCGTACGCTACGCCGCGATACTGCTGGTGTTCGTCTGATTTGCCCTTGCCGGCCTGCGACCGGTCGCGTTAGTGTAGTACTTCGTCTTTAACGGACCTTCTGGTCTTGCAGGTACCCTCCCCTTAGTGAATGGGGCTTCATTCACTAGGGCTAGGGAGGGGATGGGGTTGAGTGCGTCGAGACTGAGCACCCATCCCCATCCTGTCCTTCCCCTTGAAGGGGAAGGAACCATGCGCTTACGTTCCATGAAGAATGAAGCACTACACAAAGCTGTCTGTGCAGATGGGCAGGCGCAGCGCCAGCATGCAGAAAGGTAAAAACCAGGCCCACGAATCCGGAATATGAAACAGCTCTTGATCGGCATGGCGCTCGCGCTGCTCGGCCTGACTCCAGCCGGGGCGGTGGAGCCGCAAACGCCGGTGGAGCCGGAACTGCGCGAGCTGCTCAAGAAGGCCGCGCACGAGTCCGACAGCTTCACCGACCGCTTCGATGGCGAGGTGTGGCTCACCGACATGTCACGGCGTCTGGAAAAGCACGTGCCCGATCACGACTTCCGTATCGAGCTGCTCAAGAACGTCCATTACGAAGCCAAGCGCGCCCGCATTGAGCCCGAGCTGGTGCTATCGGTGATCCAGGTGGAGAGCAACTTCAACCCGTATGCCATCTCCAGGGCTGGCGCCATCGGGCTCATGCAGATCATGCCGTTCTGGCTGAAGGAAATCGGCAAGCCGGGCGACAGCCTGTTCAGCCCGTATACCAACCTGCGCTACGGCTGCACGATTCTGCGCTACTACCTCGACCGGGAAAAAGGCAACCGCGTGCGTGCCCTGATGCGTTACAACGGCACACGCGAGCGTCGCTACCCGGCACAGGTCTACAAGGTGTTTGATCAGCGTTGGCAGCCGCAGTAGCGGCGCGTCAGCGCCGCACTTCAAAACCATTGAATGTCTGAAGCACTACCGGCGCGCGCTGCACGTCGGTGACGCGTGCGTTGGACGGTCCCTGCCACAACCATTTCTCCATGTCAGCGAGCTGCCGCGTTGTGCCGCAGGCGATAAGCTCGACATCACCGTTCTCGCCATTGCGCACCCAACCACTGAGCCCGAGGCGCAGTGCGATGGCTTCGGTCGAGGCACGGAAGAAAACACCCTGCACCTGTCCGCGCACACGGAAGTGCGCGCAGGCAACCGGACTGTCTGGTGTCACGGCAACTGGATACGCGCCGGCTGACCGGCGTGCAACGGTTCCGCGGTGCTGAACACCGCCTCCAGAACATAAGGCTCCTTGCCTCCGGCCGGCTCATGCGCGATCGCCTTGATCTTCGCCGCGTAGCTCTTGCCGCCGGCCACCACCGACACTGCCTGCCCGACCTTGAGTCCGGCGACACGCTCGGCGGCGACGCGCGCCTGCGCGAGATACTCACCGGCGGCGGCGATCACCAGCAACACCGGCGGTTTCAGCTCGGCGGCCACGCTCTGGCCGGGCTCGGCATGCCGGCTCAGCACCACGGCATCGAACGGCGCGCGCAGCGCGCTGACGCGCAGCCGATAACGGGCGCGATCGAGCGCCGCCGCGGCTTCCTTGTAACCCGCGTCGGCGCGTGCGAGTTTCATTTTGGCGTTTTCCAGTTCCACCGTGGACAGCACGGTGCGGTCGTAAAGTTCCTGCGCCTGTTTTGCATCGCGCGCCGTCTCATCGCGCTCGCTCTTGCGGCGCGCGAGCAGCGCCTCCGTTTCCTGCACCGTCGCCCGGAACGGTGCGTCGTCCAGCGCCAGCAGCAACTGGCCCTTGGCGGCGCGCTCGCCGGCGTTGACCGCGACGCTCGCCACCACGCCGGACACCGGCGTGGACAGCTCGGTGCGGCGCGACCACTGTATGAGCGCCTCCACGTCGGCCGCCATGGCCGGAAATATCATGAGCAGGGCGGGCAGGCCAAACCAGACGGACAGGGTTTTCATCGCGCAGGCTCCTGCGAAGAAGGTTGAATGAGATCGCCGGTCAGGGCGTCGAGTCGCGCCCACGCCAGGGCGAGACGGAATTCCACCTGCGCGGCCAGCCACTGCGCCTCGGTGCTGCGGGTCATGGCGTCGCCGAGATCGCTTTTCACCTCCAGCTCGTAGAGCGCGCGGCTGCGGTCGAGATAGAGATCGCGGTAGCTGGTGCGCAGCTTGGCGGCAGTGCGTTCGATCTTGAGCGCTTCCAGGTCCTGCACCAGATCGAGCACCGTCTGGCGCAGGTCGAGCTCGGCACGCCGCAACCGCGCCTCCTGTTCGTGCAGGCGCGCGAGTGCGAGTGCGATCGCCGCGCGATCCTCGCCGCCCTGCCAGAGCGGAATGCGCAGGTTGAGGGTGGCGCGCAGGTCGTCACGTGAGACAAACTCGCGCTCATAGCGCGCCGCCTCGCCCTCGGCTGACAGCACCGGGTAGCGACGTGCGCGCTCGGCCGCCACCTGGGCGCGCGCGCCCTCGGTTTCCTGGCGCAGCGCCACCAGCGCCGGATTTTTCTGCAAGACGCTTCCAAGCAACGCCTTGAGTTCCGGCGCTTCGCGGTCATTGCCGGAAAATCGCGGCAGAACGAGATCGGCGGGCAGCTCATCCGGGCGGTTCAAGGCAATGGCGAGTTGCATCCGCGACTGCGCCTGGCGCTTCTGGCTGCGGGTGCGGAGGATAAACGCCTCCTGGTAGCGCTGTTCGAGCTCGAGCAGGTCGACGTCCGAGATCTGGCCGAGACGATGGCGCTGGCGCGACTTGTCGAAGTTCACGTACTGGTGCGCCATGGCTTCGTTGTCCACGGCATAACGCAGGTCAGCCAGCAGCACATCCAGATAGCGCGCCAGGATGTCGAGACGGCGCGCCTGGCGGGTATCGAGCAGCGTCAGCTCGCGTGCGGCAATGTCGGCGCGCGCCGCCTCGCCGAGCGATGCCGTGCGGCCGAAATCGTAGAGGCGTTTGCTGAGCTGGAAACGCGCGCGGCTGTCGTTCACCATCTCGTCATCGATACGCAGCGACGGCAGCACCCACTGCGGCGTGAGGTCGATAAACGCGCGCACGCCATTGGTGGACTCGGCCTGATCGAGCCCGGCCTGTGCCGCCTTGAGGCGTGCCTGGGCGCGGTCGAGGTCGGGATGCGCTGCCTCGGCAAACGCCAGCGCCTGTTCGAGGGTCAGGGGACTGGGCAGCGCTGCGCTCGCCACCGGTTCGGCGGCCTGGGCAATGCCGATCAACAGCAGGCCGAACCATGCCCCGCCAATCTGTCGCCACCCATCCTTGCCCGCCGCCATTTCTGTAAGGGCTCGCAATAAATTCAACACAAAAACCGTTTGCCGCAAAGACGCGAAGCTATCTTCTTGTTGAAAACCAGGACATTTTCTTTGCGTCTTCGCGTCTTTGCGGCAAACGATCTTATACGAATGCATTTTTAGAGGTTCCCTGTACTTCAGGTGCTATTTTTTAGTACCGGAACGCTCACGCTTGTAGGCGGTAAAGTTCGTCGTCTTCCAGGCACCGCTCACGACGAACTCGCCGAGCCACAGGAATTCCTCGGGGTCGCGCGCGGCACCGGTGTATTTGGCCATGGGCTTGCCATCAAGGCCGATGAACACGAATACCGGCGTGGCGCGCACGCGGTTGTGCTGGAAGGCGAAATCCTTCTGCGGCATTTCCTTTCCGCTGAAATCGGTCATCGGCACGTCGCCGTTCACATCCATCATCAGGACGCGGAAATGCTTGCGGAAATAATCCTGCACCGTCACCTGGTTGAGCACCGTGGCCTTCATTTTCGCGCACCACGGGCAATCCTCGGCCTCGAACATGATGAGAACGCCCAGCTGACCGCCGCTTTTCGCCGCCGCAGCCTCTTCCGGCAGGTTGTTGAAACCTTGCTGGAAGAAATGCTGCATCGGGTCGCGTGTGGTATCAGCGGCGGACGCCGGCGACAGGGTCCCCGCCAGCAGCATCGCGACGAACAGGGCAAAAATAGCAGCGTGCTTCGACATTGAAATTCCTCGCGGCGGTTCAATAACCTGCCATGTTGCCGTGCAGGATAATCTCTTCCGCGGCTTCCTGGGTCAGGGAGCCAACCTGGCGCGTCACCAGATTACCCTTTGGCGAGTATACTGATCCGGTCGCTAAATAGTGCGTGTCGTTTTTCTCCCTCTCCCTGCGGG
>CAYHES010000065.1:0-12990 GCA_964355495.1 uncultured Acidiferrobacterales bacterium | reverse complement strand
AACGCATCAAGCGTCTTGGCGAATCCTCGCAGCAGATCGGTGAAATCGTGGAACTGATTAACGACATTGCCGAGCAGACCAATATTCTGTCATTGAACGCTGCCATCCAGGCGGCCATGGCCGGCGAAGCGGGTCGCGGCTTTGCGGTGGTGGCAGACGAAGTGCAGCGCCTCGCGGAACGTTCCGGTGCGGCGACCAAGCAGATCGCCGACCTGGTGAAAACCATTCAGGCCGATACCAATGAAGCGGTTTCGGCGATGGAACAAACCACCAAGGGCGTGGTAGAGGGCACGCGCCTCGCGGACGCCGCCGGTCAGGCGCTCGGTGAGATCGAGTCGGTGTCTGAGCAACTCTCGGAGCTGATTGTGAACATCGCGCACGTTGCCCACGAACAATCGGAAAATGCCACGACGGTATCTCAGAACATGGGCCAGATTCAGGAAGCGACCACGCTGACCTCCACCGGTACACGCCAGACGGCGGAGTCGATCGGCAAGCTCTCGGAACTCGCGCGCGAGTTGCAGGCCTCGGTGGCCGGCTTCAAGTTGCCGGCGGCCTGAGTCAGACAGGGCGCGCGTGGCGCGCCCGCGGTATGAACCGGAACGCGCCACCCGCGCCAGATAACGCATGAGCACGCTCAGCAAAGTCGATCCGAGCACTCTCGGTTGGGTCAAAGCCGAGATCGACGAGACCCTCAAGCAGGCGCGTCTCGCCCTCGAGACGTACACCGAGAACACCGCCGACGAGAGCAAGCTGCGTTTCTGCGCGACCTATCTGCACCAGGTGCTTGGCACCCTGCAAATGGTCGAACTGGATGGCGCCGCGCTGCTGGCGCGTGAAACCGAGGCACTGGCCGAGTCGGTACTGAGCGGCAAGGTCGCGCCCGACGCACCCGTGATCGAGAGCCTGATCCGCGGCATTCTCACGCTGCCGGACTACCTGGCGCGCCTGCAATTCGGCCAGCCGGATGCACCGTTGCGTTTCCTGCCGTTGCTCAACGAGCTGCGCGCCCTGCGCGGCGCCGAACCGCTCAACCAGCTCGACCTCTTTCAGCCAGATCTCGATGTGCGTGCACCGCAGATGGAGAATGCTGCGGCCAAGCTTACCGAAGGCGATTACGCGGTGGCGACCCGTTCGCTGCGACCGGCTTTCCAGGCGATCCTGCTCAACTGGTTGCGCGACACCGGCAACCGCCGGCACCTGGATGAGCTGTCTTCGTTGATCGAGCGTTTGCAGCAACAGGCGCCGCAGTCTCTCATTGAACAGTTGTTCTGGGTGTCGCGCGGCTACCTCGACGCGCTGGCGTCCGGTGCCGTGGCCATCAACAACGATCGCAAGCGGCTATTGGCGCGACTCGAGCAACAGCTCAAGAAGATCGCCATCGGCAGTGATCGCAGCCTGTTGCGCAACACCTCCGAGGCGCTGGTCAAGTCGATGCTCTTCGAGGTGGGTCAGGCGCACTCCGCCACGCGTCATGCCGCCGAGGTGCGCCGCGCCTTTGCGCTCGATGCCTTGCTGCCGGTGGGCGAGGAAGATTTCGGTGTGCCGACACCCGAGGCCATGCAGTCGGTGGCCGAGGCGCTCAACAGGGAAATCGAACAATCCCAGGATCTCCTGTCCACCTATTTCGAGAATGGCGACGCCACGACCCTGGAGCCGCTGATTACCCTGCTGCACCGGATGTCCGCCACGCTCGAGATGCTCAATGTCGAGGTGTTGAAGGCGCTGGTCGACGAGATCGCCGGACTTTGTCAGCAGCTGCAGCGCGGCGAGCTGGAACGCAGCGAGTCGCTGTCGCTGCCCATGGCCGGCGCGCTGCTGCTGCTCGAAAACAGCACGCGTGACATCAAGACCCCGGGCCTTTCCTGGAAGAAGCACGTGGACGAGACGATCGCCGGCCTGCGTCGGTTGCGCGCCGGCGAGCCGGGCGGGGGCGTGGCGGGCATCGAGATCTCCGACACCTCGCTCAGCGATTCCGAATTCAAGCAGCTCGTGGCCGCCGTGGGCGGCGAGATTCGCACCAACCTCGGCAAGATCGAAGAAGCGCTCGAGACGTTCGCCGCGGCACCGGAGCAAACCGGGCTGCTCGACGCGGTGCCGCTGTCCCTGAACCAGATCCAGGGTGCCTTACAGATTCTCGGCCAGGATCGCGCCGCCGATCTGGTGGTCAGCGCCAACCGGCACGTACAGAACATGCGCGACGGCCGCATGGCGGCGGATAACGCCATCCTCGATGCGCTGGCGGTCGCGGTCGGCACCGTCGGCGCGTACATCGAGGGACTGGAGCGCGACCGCCCGAACCTCGAAGCGCTGCTCGTCAGCGCGCACAACGACCTCGCGGCGGCGCTTACCGGCAAGCGTCCGGACAGCGGCAACCCCGAGGCGTTGCTCAACGGCATTGAAACGAACCTCACCGCGTGGTCCGCCGATCACGCCGATCGCGCGGCGCTCTCCGGCATGCAGCAGAACCTGCGCGACATCGCCTGGCTGGCCGGTTCCCAGCAGCAGGCGCGTCTGGGCAAACTCTGCGAACAGATGATCAGCCTGCTCGACATGGTGGACAGCGGCGAGGTGCCGGACGAGGTCGAGGCCACGTTGCGCCAGTCATACGATGCGCTGGCCGCGCTCGCACGCTCCCAATTGCGTCCGCAGGAGCTTGCCAAGGCTCCGCCGCGCGCATCGTCGAAAGACAAGGCCGATGCGGTGGTGGCCACCGCGCCCGCCGCACCGGCCCGGAATGCCGCCATCGAAGTGGAAGGCGACGACGACATCATCCAGATATTTATCGAGGATGCGCGCGAGATGATCGCGCTCATCAACAAGATGTTGCCGGATTGGCATGCCGATGTGTCCAGCCGCGACGCGCTGCTCGACCTGCGACGCGCGTTCCACACGCTCAAGGGCAGCGGCCGCATGGTCGGGGCCTCCGAGATCGCGGAGTTCGGCTGGTCGATGGAAAACATGTTGAACAAGGTGCGCGAAGGCAAGGTCGCGCCCAGCGAGGCGATGTTCGACCTTCTGTACCGGGTGCGCGACGTGCTGCCGGAAATGGTGGTGCAGCTCGAAGGCGGCCCGGCGCCCGATGCCGATGTCGCGCTATTGCGCGCCATGGCCGATGCGCTCGCCGATAACCGTCCGGTTGATGCCGCGGGGCTGACCGCTTCCGCGCCGCCACGCGCGCCGGTCGAAGCACCAGTGCCGGTCGCGGCACCGAGCGCGGTATCCGTGGAGGTGGCCGAGGAACTGCCGCAGCTCGATGCCACGCTGTTGCAGATTTTCAGCAGCGAGACCCGTGGACACACCGGGAACGTGCGCAGCGAGATCGAAAAGTGTCGCGCCAGCGAAATCGGCTGTCAGGTGTCGGAGGGCCTGGTGCGCGCGGCACACACCCTGCAAGGCAGCGCGCGCGCGGTGGGCCTCAAGCCCATGGCCGAGGCCAGCGCCGAAGTCGAGAAACTGCTGCATGGCTATCAGGCGCATCAACACCCGCTCGATGAGCCGGTGTCCGCCTTGTTCGATCGGCTGGTCGGCGCCGTTGAACTCCTGATCGACACCCTGAGCCGCGGCGAGACCCGCGCACCCGGTCTGCTGGGCGAATTTGCCAGCGTCGCGCAGGGCGCGCGCGAACTTCAGCCACATCCGGCGGGTACGGAGGCGGCCGCTGCAACGGCAGCCCCTCGTGCCCCGCTGAGCGCGACGCCGAAGCCGGCGCCGGTATCCGCACCGGTAGCGGTGGCGAACGCAAATGAAACCATCGAGGAAATTCTCGATCCGGAGCTGCTCGAGATTTTCCTCGAGGAAGCCACGGACATCATGGCGGCGATCGAGGAATCGCTGACCAAGTGGCGCAGCAACCGCGCCGACAAGGCCTCGGTGGCGGAGCTCAAGCGCCAGTTGCATACCCTCAAAGGCGGTGCGCGCATGGCCGGCGCCATGACCATGGGCAATCTCGGGCATCACACCGAGAGTCTGCTCGGTGAAGCCGAGAACGGCCGCGTCGATGCCGACAGCGAACTCATGGACCTTCTGGACGAGGTGCACGATGCCCTCGTTACCATGATCGGCCAGATGCAGAACGACAGGCCGGTCTCGGTCTTCGCAACGACCAGCGCCAAGGTACTGGCGCGACTCGGGCAGGCACCGGCGCCCGCGGCGCGCGCGGCGATTGCCGCCGCGCCGGCATTCGCGCCGACGGTAAGCGATGCCCCGGCCACGGCCGAGAACGCAGTGCACGATCTGGACATCGGCCGGCGCGCGGATGGGGAGGACACGGCGGAAGGCGCCGGCACCGACCGGCGCGGCCAGATCCGCGTGCGTACCGCGCTGCTGAACGAACTGGTGAATTACGCCGGTGAGGTCAGCATCTCGCGCTCGCGCATGGAGCAGCAGATCTTCGGCCTGCGCGAAAACCTCGCCGAGCTCAATCGCAACACGACACGTTTCCGCGATCAGATTCGCGAGCTTGAAATCCAGTCCGAATCGCAGATTCTGGCGCGCGCCCAGGAAGTCGCCTCGCATCTGGGCGAGGATTTCGATCCGCTCGAACTCGACCGCTTTTCGAGCCTGCAGACACTGTCGCGCAGCCTGGCCGAGAGTCTGCACGATCTGTTCACCATCCGTTCCAATCTCGAGAACTACGCCAGCCAGGCGGAGACGGTGCTGATCCAGCAGGCACGCATCAATACCGAACTGCAGGAAGGTCTGATGCGCACGCGCATGATCAGTTTTGCGACGCAGGGCGCGCGCCTGCGGCACATCGTGCGCCAGACGGCGCGCGAACTCGGCAAGCGCGTCGAACTGGAGTTGGTCGGCGCCGAGGTGGAAGTGGATCGCACCGTGCTGGATCGCATGATCGGACCGTTCGAACACATGATTCGCAATGCGCTCGACCATGGCCTCGAGTCCGAGGCCGAGCGCAAACACGCGGGCAAGCCGGTGACCGGCCACATCCGCGTCCAGGCCAGCCACGAGGGCAGTGAAATCGTGATCCGTTTCGCGGATGACGGCGCCGGCCTCGATATCGCCGCGATCCGCCGCAAGGCCATCGAGCGCGGCCTGATGACTTCCAGCACCAACCTGTCGGACGACGAGCTCATCCAGTTCATCCTGGTCGCCGGGTTCTCGACCGCCACCACCGTCACGCAGTTGTCCGGCCGCGGCGTCGGCATGGACGTGGTGCACAACGAA
Source organism: uncultured Acidiferrobacterales bacterium (assembly GCA_964355495.1). Classification (GTDB taxonomy): domain Bacteria; phylum Pseudomonadota; class Gammaproteobacteria; order Acidiferrobacterales; family UBA6901; genus UBA6901. The sequence goes on along the minus strand of CAYHES010000065.1, from coordinate 7,803 downwards.
GTGAAGCAGCTCGGCGGGTCGATCACCGTGGATACGCGCCGCGGCGTCGGCACCACCTTCATCATCCGCCTGCCGCTGACGCTGTCCATCAGCCAGGCGCTCATGGTGCGCGTCAGCGAACAGTTGTTCGCCATTCCGCTGTCGTCGGTGGTGAACATCCTCGAAGTGCCGGTCGAACAGCTCAACAGCATCCAGATGGGCCGCCGACCGCTGCTCAACTGGCAAGACCAGGTCTACCCGTTCATGCACCTCGCGGTGCGACTCGGCATTCCGCCGCAGCCACCCGCCGGCCGCAAGGTGCCGGTGTTGCTGGGACGCAGCGGCGGACGCCAGGTTGCCATTCAGGTGGACGGCCTCGCCGGCACGCGCGAAGTCGTGATCAAGCCGTTGGGCGCGCAACTGGCCGGTATCGAAGGGCTCGGCGGCGCGACCATACTCGGCGACGGCAGCGTGGTGCTGATTCTGGACGTGCCCGGACTGTGGCTGACCGAAGAAGGCATGCACGTGGTGCGCGACCTGCAGGGCGAGGAAGTGGTCGCCACCGCGGTTCACGAGGTTGCGGAAGCCGGCGCGGCTTTCGAGATCGAGGCACCCGCGCGCCGCAACGCGATCGTCATGGTGGTGGACGATTCCATCACCGTGCGCAAGGTGACGCAGCGTCATTTGCAGAAGCGCGGTATCGACGTGCTGCTGGCCAAGGACGGGGTGGACGCGGTCGAACAGTTGCGCGACCAGGTGCCGGACGTGATGCTGGTGGACATCGAGATGCCGCGCATGGACGGCTACGAGTTGACGTCGCGCGTGCGTTCCGACTCGCGCCTCAAACAGGTGCCGATCATCATGATCACCTCGCGCGCCGGCGAGAAACACCGCGACAAGGCGTTCGCGCTCGGCGTGAATGAGTACATGACCAAGCCGTATCAGGAAGAAGAACTGTTCGCCCGGATCAACTCCCTGCTGCCGGCGCATCTGGCCTTCTGACCGGCGCCATCATGCAGCCCACCTTCGTTCGTCTTGCAATGATAATGAAGCCCTACTGTGTTCGTCCTGTCATATTACTGATCCGGTCGCTAAATAGTGCGTGTCGTTTTTCTCCCTCTCCCTGCGGGAGAGGGCCGGGGTGAGGGCCATGCAGCGCAAAAAAACGGCCCTCATCCTGTCCTTCTCCCGCAGGGAGAAGGGACCCAAGACATGTCGGGGTGCGCACTATTTACCGTTCTTCTCAGTAATAACACCGCGTCGTCAGGACTGAGGAGAGGCATTGGCCGAAACCCGACAATTCCTGCGCATCGGACTCATGGGCGTGGATTATCTGCTGCCCAACAGCACGAGCTACGCGATCGAGAAACGCGAGCATCTCGAAATCAACGACGCGCCCGGCGCGCTGATTGTCGCCTGGCAGGCCACGCCCACCGGACGCGCGCCGGCCTATTCTGTGGACGCCAACCTGAATCCGTTGTCGCGCCCTGCCTGGCAGCGCGCCGTATTTTTTCAGGCTGGCAGCCAGACGCTTGGCCTGGTCGCGGATGAATTGCAGCTTCTGGCGCGCGAGGACGTGCGCGTCGAACCGTTTATCCCGCCCGGCCCGGCGCCAACACCGGCCGGACATCTGTTCGGCGGCGCCTGGGTGCGCGCCGCGCAGGCGCCGGTGCTGGTGTTCGAACCACGCGCGCTCGCCGACTATCTGATGCATCTGGAGGGTTCGGCATGAGCACCATCACGCGCGACCCGGTGCATGCCCTCGAAGTGCCGACCGACAATCTGCCGTTGCTGTTGCCGAGTGCCTGCATGGCCGAGGTGGTGGCCCTGCCGCGTCTGGCGCGCGTGCCACATGCGCCGCCGTGGCTGCTGGGTGTGCTCGGCTGGCGGCTGCGACCGGTGCCGGTGATTTCATACGACATGCTGGTCGGTGGCGAAGGTCACGCCCCCGGCCCGCGCGCACGCGTCGTGGTGCTCTATCCGTTGCCCGGGCGCAAGTCCTGGGAGTTCGTCGGCATCCTGTCGGTCTCCGAGCCGCAGTCGCGCATCATCGACAGCGGCGTGGCGCCGGCGGCCATCGAGGATTCGTTCCAATATATCGCCGCCGCCCTCAAGTTCGACGAGCGCACCGTCGGCATCCCGGATTTCGCCGCGCTCGCCAAGGTGCTCTATCCCGGCCGCTAGGCACAAAGCCGCCGCCATATTCGTAGGGTGCGCTTGTGCTGTGCATGGAAGCACGAATGCCGCGAGCGCATGGATGCGCGGGAGCGGCCGCACCGAGCCACGGTCCGACGAGGCCAGCGGTGTTTCTAATAAGGTAGGGTGCGCCCCGCGCACCGATCGACTTACCTCATTGAGTTACCCGGGCACTCGGGAAGAGACGCGGAGTACACAAAGTACCGACACGGTTCTCGACAGGTGTTCTTAACGGGTGGCGCGCTCAATCCCTTCCCACGCCACTTTCGCTAGCTGGTCGATTTCCGCTTCAGTGATGACATACGGCGGCATGAAGTACACGACATTGCCGAGCGGCCGCAGCAGCGCCCCATTTTCAAGCCCATGACGATACACCGCCAAGCCGCGCCGTTCCTGCCACGGATAGGGTGCGCGCGTCTTCTTGTCCCGCACCATTTCGATCGCGAGGATCATGCCGCGCTGCCGCACCTCCGCCACGTGCGCATGCTCGGCGAAGTGCGCGGTTGCGCGCGCCATGTGCGCCGCCAGCTGCCGGTTGCGGTTCAACACGTCGTCGTCGCGAAAGATATCGAGCGTGGCGTTCGCCGCTGCGCAGGCGAGCGGATTGCCGGTGTAGGAATGCGAATGCAGGAACGCCTTTTGCGCGCTGTATTCGGCATAGAAGGCTTGGTAGACGCTGTCCGTCGTCAGGCACACCGACAGCGGCAGGTAACCGCCCGTGAGTCCCTTGCCAAGCAGCAGGAAGTCCGGCGTGATGCCGGCCTGTTCGCAGGCGAACATGGTGCCGGTACGCCCGAAGCCGACCGCAATTTCATCGGCGATCAGGTGCACGTTGTACTTGGTGCAGGCGGCGCGCAGCAGTTTCAGATACACCGGATCGTACATGCGCATGCCACCGGCACACTGCACCAGCGGCTCGACGATGACCGCGCAGGTTTCGTGCGCATGCCGGGCCAGCGCCGCATCCATCGCGGCGAACAGGCGCGTGGAATAGTCGGCGCAGGATTCGCCCGGCTCGCGCTGATAGCAGTCCGGCGAAGGAACCGTGATTGCCTCCAACAGCAGCGGCGCATAGGTTTCCTTGTACAGCGCCACGTCCCCGACCGAAAGTGCTCCCAGCGTCTCGCCATGGTAGCTGTTGCTCAGGGAAATAAAGCGCGTGCGCGATTCGCCGCGGTTACGCCAATAATGGAAACTCATCTTGAGCGCAATCTCGACCGCGCTCGACCCGTCCGAGGCATAGAAGCAGCGCGCCAGCCCCGGCGGCGCCAGCGCCACCAGCCGCTCGGAGAGCGTCACAATCGGTTCGTGGGTGAAGCCGGCGAGCATGACATGCTCAAGCCGGCCGAGCTGATCGGTGATCGCGGCATTGATACGCGGATTGGCATGGCCGAACAGGTTCACCCACCACGAGCTGATAGCATCGAGGTAGCGCCGCCCATCGTAGTCCTCAAGCCACGCGCCCGAACCGCGCCGGATGGCGATCGGCGGGTAGTCCTCGTGGTCGCGCATCTGGGTGCAGGGGTGCCACAGAACCCGGAGGTCGCGCTTTGCAAGGTCTGTGTTATTCATCGAAGAATGATGCCTTTCATCGATCATCCACGCTGCAATCAACCTGGATTGCATAGTGTCAGGTTTAATTGAACATGTGCTGCCATAGAAAGGCAGGGTTTGCCATGCGTGCACTGAACACGTATGGTATTTTGGCACAGGGCTGGTTGGTGGGAGCAATAAAAAATTAAATTGATTTGCCGCGGGAGAAATCAGTAATGAAATCGACGGACAGCGTAAGTCAGCGTCTGCTCCTCGGGGTGTTCGCCTTTGCGGGCAAATTGATGACACTGTTGGCACTTTCGGGCTGTGCCAGTGGTGGCATGTCCGCTGCAGCGGAGCCCGTGCAGCGTGCCGATTCCTCTCGGGCCAAACAGATGACTCAGGTTATCATCAAATTTCACGATCCTGCCTTGGACCCCTCCCGGCAGGATTACCTTCGGGAGCTTGCTCACGATACTGGCGTGAGGCTGGTCTATGTCCGCCCCATGTCGGGAGGCGGGCATGTGCTGCGTGTTGAGGGCGCCGTGGACGCCAATCAGTTCCAGCGTGTCGTGAATGGGTTGGCAACAAGACCAGAGGTTGAGTACGCCGAACCCGATCGCCTGTTGCACCACATGCCGCAACCCTGAATCGATTTTCCAGTAATTTCGCCGAGAGACTGGCCGTGATCAATAACAAATGGTTCGTTGCGCTCGCAAGCGTTGCCACGCTCTCTGGCGCGCTGCTCATGTCGCTGCCCATGGCACAAGCCGGTGGCGCCTTTGTCACCACAACACCCGCCATGCCGAAGGAGATTCCCACCGACCGTATTATCGTCAAGCTGCGCGACGTACGGATTGCCCGGGCGGCGAGTTTGGCTCCCACCCACGTGGCTGGCCTGAGCGCCAGCGCGGGCATAGCGCTGACCCATGTGCGCGCCATGTCCGGTGATGCCCAGGTGCTGAAGCTGCCACGGCGTATGCCGCTCGCGGAAGTGGCGGTCATCGCTCGTCAGTTGAGTGCCGATCCGCAGGTCGAATATGCCGAGCCGGACCGCATCATGCGGCCGCTGCTTGCCCCGAATGATGCCCAATACGTAAATCAATGGCATTACAAGTCTCATCTTGCGCCCGACAATGTTGCGGGCGGCGCCAATCTGCCCGGTGCCTGGGACATCACCACCGGTTCCGCCAGCATCGTGGTAGCGGTGATCGATACCGGGCTCGTCCCGCATGCGGATATTGACAGCAATATCCTGGACGCTACTGGCCGGGTAGTGCCCGGATACGACTTTGTGACAGACACCTTTTTGGCCAACGATGGCGGTGGTCGCGACAGCGATCCCACCGATCCAGGTGACTGGGCTACCGCTCCGGAAGTGGCTGATCCTAATACTCCCTGTACGGAGGTCAGCAACAGTTCCTGGCATGGCACCCATGTCGCCGGAACCATCGGCGCGTTGGGCAATAACAGCACAGGCGTAGCCGGTATCAACTGGGTGTCCAAGATATTGCCGGTACGCGTGATTGGGAAGTGCGGCGGGTACCTCTCGGACGTGGTAGACGGCGCCCGCTGGGCAGCCGGTTTGGCGGTCACGGGTGCGCCGGCCAACGCCAATCCAGCCAAGGTGTTGAATTTGAGTCTGGGCGGTCCGGGGACCTGCAGCACGACCGAACAAAACGCGATCAATGCCATTGTGGCCGTGGGCGCCGTGGTGGTGGTGGCGGCCGGCAACAGTAACGTCGACCTTGGAGTAACGCCTGAATCCCCTGCGAACTGCAACAACGTAATCAGCGTCGCGGCCGTCAACCCCAGTGGCGGACGCGCCTACTATAGCAACTACGGGACCACGGTCGAGATCGCCGCTCCGGGGGGGGCACAAAGCTTTGCCAACGACCCCAACGGCATCCTGTCCACGCTCAACACCGGCACCACTTCCCCGGTTGCGTCGCCGGGCGGGGACACCTATGTGTATTACCAGGGCACCAGCATGGCCGCCCCGCATGTAGCGGGAATCGTCTCACTCATGTTGTCGGTAAACCCGACATTAACTCCAGCCCAGGTATCGTCCGCTCTCCAGAACACCGCGCGCGCCTTTCCCACAGGGACTGGATCTGATTGCACCGCTTCCACTTGTGGCGCGGGTATCGTGAACGCCGCGGCCGCGGTCGCGGCGGCGTCCGTCGTGACAGTGACCGCAACGGACGCCGCCTCGGCGGAGGCCGGCCTCGATCCGGGAACCTTCACAATCACCCGTATCGGCGTCACTACCTCGCCGTTGACCGTGAATTACACCATGGGTGGAAGCGCTACCAATGGCACCGATTACGCGAGCGTGAGCGGCAGCGTTACCATCGCTGCAAGCTCATCCACGGCCACGGTCACGATTACGCCCATTGACGACTCGATATACGAAGGCAATGAAACCGTGATTTTGACATTGAGTGCGAGCGCCTCATATGTCGTCGGTTCACCCAGCAGCGCCACAGTAACCATCGCCGATAATGAGCCGATCGTGACGGTAAGCGCGACGGATGCCGCGGCGGCCGAGGCTGGCCTCGATCCGGGAACCTTCACAATCACCCGTACCGGCGTCACTACCTCGGCGTTGACCGTGAATTACACCATGGGTGGAAGCGCCACCAATGGCACGGATTACACGACGGTGAGCGGCAGCGTTACCATCGCTGCAAGCTCATCCACGGCCACGGTCACGATTACGCCTGCTGACGACTCGGTATACGAAGGCAATGAAACCGCTATCTTGGCTCTGAGTGCGAACGCCGCATACGGCGTCGGTTCACCCGCCAGTGCCACGGTAATAATTGCCGATAATGACCCAGCACCGCCTCCTGCCTCCGTCGGCGGCGGAGGAGGTGGAGGTTGCTTCATCGCCACAGCCGCATACGGAACCCCAATGGCCGACGATGTGCGCTATCTGCGCGCCTTCCGGGATGAGTATCTACAGACCCACGAGGCGGGCCGCTGGTTTGTGAAGCAGTACTACAAATACAGCCCATCGCTCGCGGATTATCTGCGTCAGGACGATGACCTGCGTGCCGTGGTGCGCAGTGCATTGAGTCCGTTGATTGGCCTGAGTCGGGCCATGGTCAGCGACAGCGCGCTGGCGGCGCAGACTGCGGATCGGCCGTAAGCTGAATGCCTGCCCTTGCCGGCACTTCGCCGGCGAGGGTCTTGCGCATCAATACCCCCAATACTCCTTAAGTATCCGCCCCTGCCCGGCATACACCGTGGCATTCGCCGGGTCGAAGCGTTCGAGGCCGATGTGCGCGAGCATGGCGCGGCCGGTGTCGGTCTTGTGGGCATTGAGCAGGGCCTGCCGCAGGACTTGGCGCAGTTCCGGGTTGATGTCCGGTGCGGCGGAGAAGCCCATGTGCGGCAATGGCGCGGTGCTGAGCAGCACGCGGAACGGCGCGCCGCGCACGATCTCTTCACGCACCTGCGGCGTTGGCAGGATCGCCGCCGCCACCTTGCCCTCGCGCAGCAGTGCAAAACCGCCCGCGGTGTTGTCCACCTCCACGGGTATGGGTTGTTTGGACGGTTTGGTGAACAGGCCGTTGAGTTGTGCGGCGCCCATGCTCGGGATGCCGAGGGTGGCGATGCGCCGCCCGGCCAGCCGCGCCGGGTCGTTCAGCTTGGCGGCGCGCGGCACGATCAGCGAGTAGGTAACGGTGTTCGGAATCTTGGCCAGCACCGCATAGCCCATTTTCTGCGCGCGGTAATCGGTGAAGTGTGCATCGTCCAGAATCAGGTTGTATTCCTTGCCGCGCCGCATCGTCTCCCAGTACGACAGGAAATTCGGGCGCGTGCCGATGCGGCATGGCAGGCGCGCGGCGCTCGCCAGGTACTCGCACAGCGGCAGAAATTGCGTTCGGGTTTCCGTTTCACCCAGCAGCGGCGCCACGCCCAGAACCAGCTCGTTCACCTCGGCGTGCGCCGTGCTCAGCGCGAGGCACAGCGCCAGCAGGGCCACGGCCGCATTGGCGCGGGGCAGGGGGCTGTGCCGGGAGATCAGGGAGAACACGTGCGGCATGTTAGGCTGTCTCTGGTCGGATCCATTATTGATCCGGTCGC
>CAYHES010000064.1:0-12999 GCA_964355495.1 uncultured Acidiferrobacterales bacterium | reverse complement strand
TCTCGTCTTCGCTCGCCTTGAAGTATTCCTGCTGCACCTTCTCCGGCAGGCCGCATTCGCGCGCCACGGTGAAGCGCGTTGCCACCTGCACGGCGGCGGCGCCGTGTTCGAGAAACCAGGCGGCGTCGCTGCCGGTAAAAATACCGCCGGCCGGGATGACCGGGATATCCAGTTGCTCGGTTTTCAGGTACTGCTGAATCTCGGCGACGATCGTGCGCAGGTCGTACTGTGCCCAGTCCATGCCGAAACCGAGGTGTCCGCCGGCGAGCGGGCCCTCCACGATGATGTAATCCGGCGGGCGATTGAGCCTGGCGTTCTTGCGCAGGAACAGCGCCAGGGCGCGTGACGACGAGACGATGATGCCGAGCCTGGCGTCGCGGAAGCGCGGGTGATCTTCCATCAGCGCGAACGAGCCGAGGTGCAGGCCGGCGCTGAGGGTGATGCCGTCGATGCCGGCATCGAGCGCGGCCTTGAGGCGCATGCGCAGCGTCTCGCGCGGCGCGTTCATGGTGAGCTTTTCCATGCAGTTGAGGAAGACCATGCCGTCACCGCGCTTGGCCTGCATGGTGCGGCCCACGTGGTTGCGCGTGGCCTCTTCCAGCACGGCAAGGTCGAAGTGCACGGACGATTTGTCGCTGCTCGCGACGTTGGCCTTGTATTTCTTGAGCTTCGCGCTGATGAAACTGGTGTCGAAGCGCCGGTCCGAGACCGCATGCACCAGGGCGTCGGAGATGTGCCCGATGCCGCCGAGGCGCGCGACTTCGAGCGCCAACTCGGCGGTCGAGATATCCACACCCATGCCGCCAATGATAATCGGCACCAGCTCCTGTTTGCCGAATCGCAGGCGGTAATCGTCAACGCGCTTCATGTTTATCCTTGGTGCTGTGGCCGGTGGTATAGGGTCTGTGCGGCGCCGTAACGCGCCCGCACAGGGCCTTTTCAGGCCTCTGTCCACCACCTCAGCTAGGGATTGTACCTATATGGCGTGCGTATGGCACCGGGAAATGGGCCGGTCCGGATGGCACGTGCAGGACAGCCTGATCCGCTGGGCACGCTCGCGGGCAACGAAGTAACCCTTTTCCGGCTCGGGTAATCAGGCGCGTTTGCGCCCGGTGATCATGGCGCGCACCAGGTTCTCGCGCTGCAGTAGGCTGCTGACCAGCACGCCACCGATGTGCAACGCCACCAGGATCAGCGATGCCGTCGAGAAGAACTCATGGACCTCTTCCAGCGCCTTGCCGGCACCCTGGCTCGTGCCGCGCATCATCCCGGCAAGCGGCCCGGCCGCTTCCGTCGCGCCGTACAGGGCGATTCCGGTGAGGGTGGCGAGGGTGAGCATCACGAGCAAGGCGATGACCATGGCGCCGCCCAGCGGGTTGTGGCCGAGGTAGCGTTGCGCCTGGCCGCGCAGCACATCGCGGCTGTAGGCCAGAATCGTTACCGGCGTAAAAACGAAGTCGGTGAAACGCGCATGCCACGGGCCGACCAGACCCCACGGCAGGCGGAACAGGATCAGCCCGCCGACGACATACCCAGACCACGCATGCAGATCCAGTATTTCGCCTTCACCGCTCAGGTACGCCACCGTGAAGCTTGTCGCCAGCGACCAGTGAAATATCCGCACCAGCGGATCCCAGACAACCACCGTCCTCTCCGCGGATGAGTCGGTGCGCGCGTTCATGGCCTGCTCCTTTAGTCCTGTATTTTACTGAATATGCCACTGATCCCGCCGGATTCAATCGGGTGTGGAAAAATCCTTCTTGGATTATGATGGTTCATCACCATTATTCTGAATGAAGCCTCAATAGAAAGAAGGAGCGTTTATGGCGAGCCTCACTCCGTCCGAAATCAGCCGTTTCCGCGATCGCCTGCGCGCGCGCGATCTTGAGTTGCGGCGGAAGATCCACGGTGCGCTGATCAATGCCGAGGACAAAACCTATGCCGAGGTCGCCGGCCGGGTGCTGGATGTGGCCGAGGAGTCGGTGGCCAGCATGTTCGCGGACGACAAGATCCTGATGATCCAAAAGGAAGTGGCCGAGCAGGCCGACGTCGTGGCGGCGCTGGCGCGTATCACCGATGGCACGTACGGGGCGTGCATCGATTGCGGTGATGAGATTGGCGTGAAGCGTCTTGACGCCTATGTCACCGCCAAGCGCTGCATCCGTTGCCAGACGCATTTCGAGCGGCAGCACCAGGGCGGCGGGCGCGACACGACGCCCAGTCTGTAGGCCGGTTTCCCGGTGCGTGTTCCAGTTGTTGCGGGCCGATTGTCGTGTATCACGGCGAACGTCTGAACAGTTACACCCACCTGCTCGGCGCGGTGGCCGCGGCCGCCGGCCTGGCGGTGCTGGTGGTGCTGGCCGCGCGGCAGGGCGATACTTGGAAGCTGGTGAGCTTCAGCATCTATGGCGCCTCCCTGTTTCTGCTGTACCTTTTTTCCACGCTCTACCACAGCACGCGCGGCCGCGCCAAAACCATTCTCCAGAAGTTCGATCACCACGCGATCTATCTGCTCATCGCCGGCAGCTACACGCCGTTCACGCTGGTCACGCTGCGCGGTGCCTGGGGGTGGACGCTGTTTGGCATGATCTGGGGGCTGGCGGTGCTGGGGATGGTGGTGGACAGCCTGCACAACAAAAATGCGCGCCGCATCCTGCCGATAACCATATATATAGTGATGGGTTGGCTGGTGCTGATCGCGTTCAGGCCGTTGCTCGCCGCCCTGCCGTACGCCGGGGTGCTGTGGCTCGTGGCCGGCGGGCTGTTCTATACCCTGGGCATCGTTTTCTATGCATTGGACAAGAAACTGCGGCACGCGCACGGCATCTGGCATCTGTTCGTGCTCGCCGGCAGCATCAGCCATTATCTGGCGGTCCTGCTGTATGTTGCGTAGGCGCCGGCTTGACCGCCGGCATGCCGGGTGAACGGAGTTATCGGCTGGCTATGCAATAAAACCGCACACCCCTGAACATCGTTGCCACGACGCTGTCCGGCCCTGGAAAGAACGCAGAGGACGCAAAGGCGCAAAGAGCGCAGAGAATTCAATTTGCTGGTTTTTACGATTCAAATCCTTTGCGTCCTCCGCGCCTCTGCGCTCTTTGCGTTACTTCCGGAACGTCGGGGCCGCTTCGTGAGTGGCTCCAGGCAGGTATACGTTTTCATACCAAAGTTGGCCGTTGTTGATATAAAGCATCCACGCTATTTTTCCTGAAGAAAAGAGAGGTCTGCCATGAAGAACCTGTCATCACCGAAGTGGTTTCCGCTGTTCGCCGCGCTGTTGTTCGCCGTTTCCGCCTGCACCACTGCCAAGGTGGTGAGTTCGAGCGGCGGGCCGACCATTCAGCAGGTGCAGCAGGAGCAGTACTCGGGCCCGAAGAAGCGCATTGCCGTGACGGCCTTCGAATTCAAGGCGGCGCGCGGCAGCCGCGAAGTCGGGCGCGGCATGTCGGACATGCTGTCCGATGCGCTGTTCAACACCAACCGCTTCATCGTGCTGGAACGCGAGCACATCAAGGAAGTGATCCAGGAACAGGACTTCGGCGCCTCCGGACGGGTGAAGCGCGAAACCGCCGCGCCGATCGGCGAGCTCGAGGGCGCGCAGTTGATCATCCGCGGCTCGGTCACCGAGTTCGAGCCGCGCTGCAAGGGCGGGGCGGCGCTGATCATCGCCGCGCAACAGGCGTGCGTCACCGTGAACCTGCGCATCGTGGACGCCAAGACCGGGCGCGTGGTGAATGCCACCACGGTCGAGGGCCGTTCCGGCACGGTCGGCGGCGGCCTGGTGTTTGCCACCGGCACCCTGCCGGTGGGCCTGGGCGGCTGGGCGAAGACGCCGATGGAGTCGGCGATTCGCAACTGCATCGAGACCGCGGTGCAGCACATCGCCAACACCAAGCTTTGAGGCGGCACGTGCAGCCAACGCGGCGCGTGCTGTTGCGCGCAGGGCTGGTGCTGGCCATGCTGGTGCTGGCCGGCTGCGCCACCACCGCCGAAGTGACCAAGGGCGGCGGCGCGACCATCGGCGAGGCGCAGGCCGAGAAATACGACGGCCCCAAGGCGCGCATCACGGTCGGCGCCATCGTTGACAAGACCGGCGCGGCGGACCAGAAGGGTTCGCTGCGCTACCAGTTGGACGTGCTGCGCCGCCGCAGCAGTTCGCCCGAATCATTTCAGAGCGAGAACGTGGTCGGCGGCATCCGTGATCTGGTCACCACCGCTCTGTTCCAGAGCAACCGTTTCATCGTGCTGGAACGCGAGGCTATCAGTGAGGCGCTGGTGGAGCAGGAATTCTCCGCCTCCGGCAAGGTGGGCGAGGCCAGCCGCATCCCGATCGGTCAGGTCGAGGGCGCCGAGCTGCTGGTCGTCGGGGCGCTCACCGGTTTCGATGCCGGAGCGGCCGGCGGCGGCGGTTTCCCGATCCCGATTCCCATCAACCGCGGACGCGATTTCATGGTACTGGATGTCGAGATCCGCAAGAGTCACGTGGCCATGGATATGCGGGTGATCGACGTGCGCACCGGACGCATTGTCTCGACCGTGGCGGTGGAGGGCAGCGCGCGCAAGTTCGGCGCCGGCCTGAGCGGGTTTGCGCGCACCCGTCACGGCGGCATGGTGCGCATTCCGACCGTGCTGCGCGGCTTCGCCAACACACCGGTGGAAAAGGCCATCAGTGAAATGGTGGATGCCGCCGTCACGCACGTCGTGGAAAAGACTCCGCCGGTGTATTTCCATTTTGAAGTGCAAGACAGCGGAAAGCCGCCGGCACCCGCCACCAAACCGCCGGCGCGCTGAGCGCGCCCTTTCGCGCGTGCCGCTTTCGGCTTAACCTTGGCGCGCATGTCCAACCCGCGTTTTTACATTCCCGTCGCGCTCGCCGCGCAAACCACCCTGGTGCTGCCGGAAGCGGCCGCGCACCACGCGGCGCGCGTGCTGCGTCTGCGCAGCGGCGACGCCGTAACCCTGTTCAACGGCAGCGGCGGCGAATACGCCGCGCGCATCACCGCCATTGGCAAGCACGACGAGTCCAGGGATGGACGAGGTAGACCGCGTCGGGAACAGGCGGTCGACGTGACGGTGAAGATCGAGCGCCACGATCCGGTCGAGCGCGAGTCGCCGCTGCAAATCACGCTGGTGCAGGCGTTGTCGTCCGGCGAGCGCATGGACCTCACCATCCAGAAGGCCGTGGAGCTGGGCGTAAGCTGCATCGTGCCGGTGGAGAGCGAGCGCTGCGTCGTGCGTCTCAAAGGCGAACGCGCCGGGAAACGCGTGGCGCACTGGCAGCAGGTGGTGGTCAGCGCCTGCGAGCAGTGCGGGCGCAACCGCATCCCCGAAGTCAGAATGATTTCACCGCTCGATGTGTGGCTGGCGGCGGAGGGAAGCGACGCGCAGCGCTGGGTGTTGCTGCCCGGCGCAGACACGGCGCTGCGCGACCTGCCGCGTCCGGATAAACCTGTTGAATTGCTGGTTGGCCCCGAGGGTGGGCTTACCGACACCGAGGGCGATGCCGCGCGCCGTGCCGGATATCAACCCGTGCGCCTTGGCCCGCGCGTGCTGCGCACCGAGACCGCGGCGCCGGCGCTGCTGGCCGCCCTGCAAGCATTGTGGGGAGATTATTAAATCCAGTCGTGGGCTGAGAACGCTTATCCGCATCCCTGGAAACAGCCGTACCGGACATGGTCTGTGCCCGGTTACTTGTTGATGTAAAGCTGCGCCTCGGCCTCGCGACTCTGCACAACGGCCTCGTTTTTCACTTCCTTCGCCAGTTTGCGCATCCACCCATTACCAGAATTGTGGAAGCCGGGCACAAACCCGATGACGATTGTATCGCCGGTAAAACGGATCTCAGCCTTGTAAGTCTTGCCGGACTTGATGTAGCTGCCTTGCACGCGTGTCGCCTCATTCGCTTCAATCTTCCAGTGGCTCTTGAGCAGCGCCTTGATCGCAATTTTCTGGAAGGCATCCGGCGTCAGATTGTAATTCTTTGACTTCAGGATAAGTGGTTTTGCAGAAACCGTTTCATCCTCAACCGACTTGTGGCCGGCAAGATTGTAATTGCGCCCGGAGTCGTTCTTCGTCGCCGCCTCGTCAGTGTCGCCGGCCTGGGTTGAGGGTGACACGATGGCGATGAGTAGAACAACCAGACTTGTCACAAGTGCGCGCATGGTTTCTCCCTATGGGTACAACAATGATGTGATGATGAATAAAAGACACCCATGTGGCGCCTTGTGCGAAATCTTATCCCCACCATGGAGAGCGTGTAAACCGACTCCGACTCCGAGTTCAGCAAACGTAGGGTGCGCCCCGCGCACCGATCCGGGCTCGACTGGGCCCATGTGGTCGTGGGAACGGCCCCACCAACTTACCTGCTGAGCGATGGTGGGGCAGGGCCCACACTACATCTGTGCGCACTATTTGGCGGTCTGTCGCAAAGAGCGCCGAGGGTTCTCTCGAAATTGCTTCGGCCTTCTGCGTACCCAATAATTTTTACGCGAGTGCCGGCCTATTGCCGGTGAGCAGGTATTCGAGCAGCTCGCGCACCCGGCGGATCTCGCGCCCGAAGGGTAGCGATTCGCTGCCGCGGAAGAACAGCCCTTGCTCGACATTGCCGCGCTGCGCGGCGGCCAACTGGACCTCGATGCAGAACTGGCCGGCGCCCGGATTGCCGTCCTTGAAGCCGCAGTGTGTGAGGCATTCGGTGCGGCTCGGGCACTGGGCGCGGGCGGGAGTGGCCTCGGCGCGCAGTTTCTGTTCGCGCCCGAGATAGCGTCGCAGCCAGGGGGTGAGCACGGCGCGGGCCGGCAGGCCGGCGGCGCTCAGGAATGTCACGATGTCCTTCGGCCCGGCCTCGGCCAGCACCTTTTTGAAGTTCGGATGCGCGTCCGATTCCTCGGTGACCGCGAACGGCGTGCCGATCTGCACGCCGCTCGCGCCCAGGTCGAACAGCTCCTTGAGTTTCTGAAAGGAATTGATGCCGCCGGCCGGGATGAGCGGGATCTTCTCGAGGGTCAGCCCCAGCTCGCGAATCACCTTCTGGATCTCGGCGAGCACGTGCCGGAAGTCGAACTTGGCGTCGCCCACGTCCTCGATGCGCGTGGCGCCGAGGTGGCCGCCGGCGTATCCGGGGTGCTCGATCACGATCGCGTCCGGCAGGCGGCCCTTGCGCATCCACTTCTTGAGCACGGCGCGCACGCCGCGCTCCTCGGACAGAATCGGAATCAGCGCCACGTCCGGGTAATCCGCCGTCAGGTCCGGCAGGTCGAACGGCAGGCCGGCGCCCATGACGATGGCATCGGCGCCGCTGGCGCACGCCTGGCGCACATGCTCATCGTAGTGGTTGACGGCGTGCATCACGTTGACGGCGACGAAGCCACCCGGCGCCAGCGCGTGCGCGGCGCGGATCTCGCGGTCCAGCGCCTCGAGGTTGGCATCGGCATGCGCGCGCGGGTCGTGACACTTGCGCAGCCGCTGCATGATGTCGGGGTGCAGGCGGCGCAGGTCGACGCTCGCGATGGTGCCGATCGCGCCTTCCTTTGCGACACTGCCGGCGAGGCGATGCGCAGAGATGCCGACACCCATACCGCCCTGGATGATGGGCAGGAGCCGGCGGTCGCGCAGGGTGAGCGGGGGCAGGGCGGTACGGATCGTCTGGTCTGTTTGCATAATCTGCGCACCCCGGTGTGGTTCTTCACAATTGACGGAACACTGCTTGTTCGTAATGGCCGGAAAACTGCTCCTGCGTTTCCGGCACTCCCGCCATCCGTGGCGGTCGTAGGTCGGCCTTCAGGCCGACATGTCGGGCTAAAACCGCAAGCAGGCCATCCCTGGCCTGCGGCCCTCGCCTCGATCCCATCGGCGAAGCCCGACCTACAGGGCTTCGGGTGTTTCGTAATATGTTGCAAGCAGGATGAAACACTACCCTAGCAGGGTCGGTGCGCGCCGCAAAATGACCCATATCAAGCAGGGCGCTCAAATGACGGGACGAACGAGCGAGCAGGGCCTTCTCTTCAGGCCAGGCCGGCCGCCGGGCTGCGCGTGATGGCCACGGCGACAATGTAGAAGAAGACGCCGAGCGCGGCAGCGAAGGCGAAGCCGCGCGCGCGCCGGGTGCGGCCGCGTTTCAGGGCGAAGCTGCCGAGCACGATATAAGCGAGCAGCGCCAGCACCTTGGCGGTAAGCCAGGCGTGCACGAACGGGTATTGCGCGATGCGCAGCGCGAGCGCGATTGCCGAGACCAGTAATAGGGTGTCCACGACATGCGGCAGGATGCGCGTGGCGCGCGCGCGCAGCAGTGGCGAGTCTTGCAGCATCCATACACCGCGCAACACGAAACCGGCGATCGATAGCACGGCGCTGCCGACGTGCACGGCTTTCAGGATATCCATGCCGGCGATTCTAACAGGCTGTTGAAAAACGCACTGAAACGTCAAACTTCGTCATTCCGGCGAAAGCCGGAATCCAGGATGTCGATGAAACCATCGATTTTAATTCCTGGACACCGGCTTTCGCCGGTGTGACGAGCCATTTTTTAACAATCTGTTAACCCAGTGGATGCTAGACGCGTGGCTGGAGATACATGGGCAGATAGCGCCGCACCCACGGCCCCAACGCCGCCAGCCACACCAGGGCGGCCAGCAGGTTGAGCCACTGTGCCAGCGGCGGCAGAAACTCGCCGGCCATGCGCAGCACCGCGCTGGCATTCACGCCGAGCAGCACCGCCCAGGTGAGCGTGTCGGCGCTGAGCGCGCGCCCGGAATGGCCGAGGGTGACGCGCGACGCCATGGACACGATCATGCTGGCGAGAAAGCCGATGCCGAGCGCATGCAGCGGCGCGCGGCCGAAATAATCGCTGCCGGTCGCGAGCAGCACGAGGCTCTGCGCGGCATACAGGCTCATGCCGATACCGAGCCACAGGAACGCGATGTGCAACATGGCGACCAGGCGCGCGTGGAAGCTGCGGCGGAACTGCCAGACGTAGGTGTGATGCAGGGCGGCCATGGCGAGCGGCAGGTCGGCGAGGAAACGCCACTGCGGCAACCCGCTCAGTTCGAACCCGGCGTGCGCGGTCACGCATACCGCCATCAGCGACGGCCCCCAGGCTGGACGCACCATGATGTAGTTGATGAACACGCTCTGGCTGAAAAACGGAATCATGCGGTGACTCACCAGGAACACCACCGGCACCAGAAACAGCCACAGTCCCAGTTCGCGCGCGAGCGCGAACAGCCGCGTGGAGCCGGTGAGCACGGCCGCCAGAAAGACCGCGATGCCCAACAGCCCGGCGGTCAGCGCCAGGTTGAGCAGGCGTTCGTGCGGACCGCGCCCCTGCGCGCGCGCGTACACCCGGAACAGGTTGGCCAGTGCGCCGGCCCAGCCGGCCAGAAACAGCATCAGTGCCAGCGCCACGATGCGGCGATCCAAAACGAGGCCGGCGGTGAACAACAGAATGCCGCCGAACAACAGGGCGAATACCGGCACATAGGCGCGGCGCGCGATCGCCGTGCCGCGCAGCCAGCGCGGGTAGACGGTAAACAGGAAACCGAAAATGAAAAACGGGAACACGCCGTACACCATCAGGAACGCGTGCCCCCAGGCGGCCGGCAGCGCCGTCGCCGGCGACAAAAAGCCCGTGGCGCGTGTGGTCAATTCAACCAGCCACCAGGCGAGCACCAGCAGAATCTGCGTTGCCCCGGCCAGAAACAGCATGCGGTGCGGCTCGGCGGAAAACACCTGCCAAACGGATGGTCTTGTGCTTACAGGGGTGGGCAAGGGAAATTCCTCCGCGACAGGGCAGACATGAAACACCGGAAATGGCCGATACCGCCTTGATGTCCATCAAGACAGGGCGGTCGCGGCACCTGCCGGTTGCGACATGGGCTGTTTTCCGGCCGCTGCCGGGCGGAGGAGATGCGTGCGCCGCGCACGCGGCATGCCGCTTGTGCCCGGCGAAATCCGCCCCTGACCCTCACGACTTTGCGGCCAGAGCGCCGGTCTTTAGCTATGCTTGACCAGTGGCAGGCGCGATTCCGAACGCGCCGCGCCGCGACGACAGCGTGCCGCAGTCCCTTCCCTGGGACGGGCCGGCCGGCGAGCCGATGCGGCGCGCGCTGCGCGGCGGGTACGGTGCTTGGCCTGGACGCCCGCGGCTAGGAGGTGCTGGCGGCGTACGAGCCGGTTGCCGGGCTCGGTATCGGGGTGGTGGCCAAGATCAACCGCGAGGAGATCAACGCGCCATTCGTGCGCGCCGGCCTGTACGCCGGGGCGGTCGCACTGTTCATTATCGTCCTGGGCGTGACCAGTCTGTATCCGAACGACGGCGAGGACTCGACCACGCTGATCAAGAACGCCGACATCGCCATGTACCGCGCCAAGGACGCCGGCAAGAACACCTACCAGTTCTATTCAGCCGACATGAGTGCGCGCGCCTTCGAGCGCCTGACGCTCGACGATTTCGGCACCGGCTATTCGTCATTGAGTTACCTGCGTCGCTACTCGATCGATACCCTGAAAATCGATCGCAGCTTCGTGCACGATGTGCCGGGCGACGCCGACGACAGCGCCCTGGCCTCGGCCATTATCGTCCTGGCGCAAAGCCTCAAGCTCGATGTGATTGCCGAAGGCGTGGAGACCGAGGCGCAGCGCGATTTCCTGCGCGAGCGCGGCTGTCATTTGATGCAGGGTTATCTGTTCAGCCGGCCAGTGCCGGCCGCGGAGATGCCGCGCCTGTTGGAAACGCGCAACCCGAAAGGCTAAGGAACATTGCTTGTTCGTCATGGCCGGAAAACTGCTCCTGCGTTTCCGGCACTCCCGCCATCCGTGGCGGTCGTAGGTCGGCCTTCAGGCCGACATGTCGGGCTAAAACCGCAAGCAGGCCATCCCTCGGCAACTGCTCCCGGCGTTGCTCTACCTCCTGCATCCATGCAGTCGTGGCCTGCGGCCCTCGGACACGTGTCCCTGACGTCCCGCCTATTACGTTTCCCATCGGCGAAGCCCGACCTACAGGGGACTCCGGGAAGTTACCGGGAAGTTATAAGTACCAAACAGAACGCAACACCACACTAGGAAGACTTCCCGGCACGCAGCCCGTGGTTGAGGAGCAGCGCCAAGGTCAGCAGCAGCAGCGCCCCGGCCTGGTGCGCGGCCGCCAGCGACACCGGCACCACGTAAACCAGCGTCGCGATGCCGAGCGCTACCTGCGCCGCCAGCATCGCCAGCAGCAGGTGAAACAGCGCACGCGTGCGCGTCTCCAGCCGGTGCCGGCGCGCCGCGAACCAGTACGCGGGAATCACCAGGCACAGCAGATAGGCCACGAGCCGGTGGTGGAACTGCACGGTGGCGATGTTCTCGAAGAAATCCGCCCACAGTGGCTGCGTCGCGTACAACCCTTCCGGTATCCAGCGGCCATGCATGAACGGCCAATCGTTGAACGCAAAACCGGCGTGCGTGCCGGCCACGAAACCGCCGGTCAGGATCATGAAGAACACCAGGGCGGTGACCGCGAGCCCGAAGCGCCGCAGTGGTGTGACAGAATCCGCAACCGCGCCATCCCTCGGCAACTGCTCCCGGCGTTGCTCTACCTCCTGCATCCATGCAGTCGTGGCGCGCGGCCCTCGGACACGTGTCCCTGACGTCCCGCCTATTACATTTCCTGTCGGCGACTCCGCGGCCTGCGGCTTCGGGGTGAGCAGCCCGAGCGCGACCCACAGCATGGCGGCGTAGATGAGGATGGCGAGCCCGAGGTGTGCGGTGAGCCGGTAAGGGCTGACGCGCGGCACATCCACCAGACCGCTCGCCACCATCAGCCAGCCGAGCAGCCCCTGCGCGGCGCCGAGCGCGAACAGCAGCCACAGCCTCGGTGCGAGCGTGCGCTCGATTTGCTTGCGCACCAGGAAATAGACAAACGGCAGTGCAAACGCCAGCCCGATCAGGCGCCCCAGCAGGCGATGAAAATACTCCAGCCAGAAGATGCCCTGGAAACCGGCCAGGTCCATGCCGACGTTGACCTTCTGGTACTCGGGCGTGAGCTTGTACTTTTCGAACAGCACAAGCCACTGCGCCTCGGTGAGCGGCGGGATCGCGCCCATGAGCGGCTGCCATTCGACGATCGACAGCCCGGAGCGCGTCAGGCGCGTCACGCCGCCCAGCACCACCATGGCAAAGACCAGCGCACACACCACGAGCAGCCAGATGGCGATTGCGCGGCGAGTATTCTCGGAGACGGTGATGTTCATATCATTTCTTAATGGTTAGTTTTGTACAGACTTGCTTGCGGTAATCTCTGAAAAGTTGCTTCTCATGTAGGTTGGGTCAAGCCGCGGCCGCTCTCGCGCATCCCTGCGCTTCGCGGCATTCGTACGTCCTGTACAGCACAGCGGCGGACCCAACAAAATCATATTGTTCGGCGGGTTTCGCTGTGCTCAACCCACCCTACCTAGAATTATACGGGCTCCCTTTCCTTAACCGGCGTTAAGCGATGGTTGAGATTGACGACGGCCAGCAACAGCAGCGCCGCGCCGGCGTTATGCGCCGTGACCAGCAGCAACGGCAATCCGGCGGCGACGCCCGCAAGTCCGAGCACGATTTGCAGCGCCAGCATCGCCAGCAATATGTCGCCGCTGGCGCGCAGGCGTCCGCCGCCGCTGCGTGCCTTGAAGCCGAGCCAGCCGAGATACAGAAACGCGAGCAATGCGCCGCTGCGGTGCGTCATGTGCACGACCGGGGCGCTGGCGTCGGTAATGACCTTGCCCTGGGCATCGCGCTCCAGGCGCCGGGTCGGTTCGAAACCGCGCGCCAGATTTTGCACCGAGAAACTGGCATCCGCGCAGCCGCTGAGCCGCGCGCAACTCGGGCCGGCAAAACTGCCGCTGGTCCAGGCGCCGAGCGCGATCTGCGCGGCCACGACCACGAGCGCGAGCCGCGCCCACGGCAGGAGCCGTGTTGCCGCCGCGCTGTCCGGTGCGGCCTGCGGCTGGATGCGCAGGCCTACCCACCACAGCAGTGCCA
>CAYHES010000063.1:0-13048 GCA_964355495.1 uncultured Acidiferrobacterales bacterium | reverse complement strand
CGTCCGGCAGCGTGGCGGGGTTGATCGCGGTATTGCCGTAAGCATCCACCTCGCCATCCTCACAGGTATCGAGGTGCAAGGCGCCCATCCCGGAGGCGAGCAGCGGCCCGCTGCTCAGGCCCGACCACATGCCAGCCTGACGGCGCCAGCAGTGCAGCGCATCTTCGAAGCTGCCCATGATGGCATAGGAGATCGCCGTGATGCGTGCCGGTATCCAGCAGAGCAGGTCATCGAGGCGCGCCGCCGCCCAGCCAAACTCGGCGAAACGCGCTGTGCGGTGGGCCCAAAGGCGGTCCAGCACCGAGGCCAGACGTTGCAACATCGCCCCAAGCGGTCCGAGCAGCAGGAACCAGAAGATCGGCGCCATCACCAGCTTGTTTCCCTGCTTGAGTATCGCTTCGACGGTCGCGTGCGCCACGCCGGCCTCGGTGGTTTCGACCGTGTCCTTGCCGGTCAGCTCCTTGAGGCGCGCGGCGGCGTGCGCCACGTTGCCATTCTCAAGCGCCGCCGCCACCGCCTGCGCCACGGCCCCAAGACGGAAAAGATCCACGCACAGATACAGCACGGCCACGGAAAACAGGAACGTCAACGCCCCGGCGATCTGCCCGAGTATCAAGGTGGCGAGAGAAATGGCAATCAGGATTGGCGCGATCGCGAGCAGCACGGCAAAAATACCCTGCGAACGCAGGCCGCCGTTGAAACGCTGTTCAATGGACTCGGCCCAGTCGCTGTACCAGACCCAGAGCCGGAAACCGCCGCGCTCCGGGAGCCAGCGATCAAGAACGAGTGCCAGGAGGATAATGACGAGGATGGTGGTCATGTCGCTGTCACAGCTTTTTTAGAATCGCCCTTCACTCTACGGACTCTGTTTTCCAGCCGCAAGCTGTTCATGCCGGTGATTTCTCGACCAACGCACGCCGATAGCGTGGCCAATTGAAATACGGCCCGGGGTCGTCCTTGCGCCCGGGTGCGATGTCGGCGTGGCCGACAATGCGCTCCGGCACGATAGCCGGATAGGCGGTCGTCAGCGCGCGAGTCACTTCGGCAAGCGCGCGGTACTGCGCCTCCTCGAACGGAGCATGGTCGGACCCTTCCAGTTCGATGCCAATCGAAAAATCGTTGACGCGTTCACGCCCCGCAAGCGCCGAAACCCCGGCATGCCAGGCGCGCTCCTGGAACGGTACGAACTGGATGACCTGCCCGTCGCGGCGGATCAAGAGATGGGCCGACACGGTGAGCCCGTCGATCTCGCGGTAGAAAGGGTGACAGGAGAAATCCAGGCGGTTACAGAACAGTTGCTCGATATCCGCACCACCGTATTCCCCGGGCGGCAGGCTGATAGCGTGGACCACCAGCGCGTCAATGCCCATATCCGCCGGGCGCGCGTCGCAATTCGGGGACGGCACGTAGCGCGCCCCATCGAGCAGGCCGCTCCCCTTATCCACCTGCAACATCCCCATCCCCCCGACTTGCAGAAATTCTTGCATGTGCGAAACTTATAGCATATTTATAACCGATTACCTTAGAAGAAGACATAAGCTTCCGGCAAGGCAAAGGCCATAAACCGGGCACTGCCAGCGGCCACACAAAACAAGAGGAACCCGAGATGAACGGTCTGAAGAGATTGATAACCTCCCTGTCGCTGGCCATGTTTTTGGCCGTCACCCTGCCCGGCGTGGCGCAAGCCGACGAACGCGGCACCGAAACCGGGGACGATGTCGCCATCGTATTCGATCTGATAGTGCTGCGACCGGTCGGCCTGGTCGCCACCGTTGCCGGCGTGCTGGTTTTCGTCGGCTCGCTGCCGATCTCCATCCCAACCGGCAGCTTTAAGAAATCATTCACCGCGCTGGTGGCCAAACCGGCTTCATACACCTTCTGGCGCACCTTGGGCGAAGAAAACTGACATCCCTGTTCCCACGCTCACTGCGCCAGACTTGACGCAGTTCACCGGCCGCCTAAATCACGTTTACACAAAAAAGCCCGCCATAAGCGGGCTTTTTTGTTGATTATTGTGACAGGACGAGCCAAGCAGGCTTTATTCAGGCTTTATTACTTTGGATGGTGCCGGTGACCGGAGTCGAACCGATGACCTACTGATTACGAATCAGTTGCTCTACCAACTGAGCTACACCGGCGAAGGCCGGCAAGTATAAGGGGTTTGTAACCGGAGAAACAACAAAGGACGACAGAATCAGCGCGTGTCCTGAGCATTGGGACGCACGCGTACGATCACATCCACGCCCTCCATGCGCATGCCCTCAGGGAGCGCGGGCAGCGTGCGGATCTGCACTTCCTCGGCGGGGATATCCATAAGTTTGCCGGTCGAGGTGTCATAAAAGTGGTGATGCGGAGCGGTATTCGGATCGTAGAAGACACGCGAGGGATCGGCAATCACTTCTCGAACCAAACCGCGCTCGGCAAACAGGCCGAGGGTGTTGTACACGGTGGCCTTCGACACGCGCGCAGGGCCGCCATTCACCAGGGCGAACACCTCTTCTGCCGACAAATGCTCGCAGCGCGAGAACAGCAATAGTGCGATTTCGACGCGCTGGCTGGTCGGATTGATGTCACGCGCGCGCAGCAGTGCAACGATTTCGTCATGCGTGTATGTCTTCTTGTGCGCCATCATGGGGTAGCTAACTCATGGTCAATTTAGAATCATTATAATTCTGAGATCAAGGGAAGTCTAAGGTGAAATGATCCGCCTCCCAAAAATTTTGAACCTGGTCAGCGCCAATAGCGTTTACACAGCGTTCGTAGGATGGGTGGAAGCGTAGCGAAACCCATCGGACACAACCGTGAAACCGTAGGCATTCTGCCAACAGGATGTTTTGATGGGTTACGCGATGCTCCACCCTCCTACAATCAAGGCTTGATCCATAAAGTGAGTAAAAAACACCAAAAATTCAAAACTAGATAATCCGTTCATCTGTATATTTATACCGTTTATCTATGGCGTAAATTCAATATTTACCGTTCATCTGTATAAATAAACCGTTCGATATTATTTATGCCTGCGGTGTGACGTCCCAAAAAGCAATCAAAACGAGCATGGATAATCGACGCGCCTTCTTGCGAACTCAGCGATATAAATTACACTTGACGCAAGAGCGACGTGAAACCAGCGGCAACACAAGGCTTTCATCGAACAAAATGACTAGCGCCCCGTCAAGAATCACTACCAATCCACGAAAAAATCACCCCATGGTGAATTCTTTCGTCGGACAATTTATACCGTTTGTCTCCTACCTGAATTCGGTATTTATACCGTTTGTCTGTAAAAATACGCCGAATAGTACTTTTCAACCTGTTACGCGACGGATTCGTGGCTTTACCCTTATCGAGCTCGTCGTCACCATGGCCGTGGCGGCGATTCTTGTCGCCGTCGCTGTGCCCAATATGCGTACCTTCATTCAGAACGGTCGCCTTAATACTCAGACCAACGACCTGATCGGGGATCTTAGTCTTTCCCGCAGTGAGGCTATTAAGCGACGCTCGAATGTAGGGCTATGTAAGTCTACAAACGGCACCACTTGTGCCGGCGGAGGGAATTGGCGAGATGGGCGCGCGGTCTTTGTCGACATAGACAATGACGCCATTTGGGATCCAGGCGAGACAATCCTGCGTTTCCGGGAACCGCTGGCATCAGCAGCCGATGCCCTCGCCACCAGCGTGCTGGTGCCGGTGCCCGATCCAATTATTTTCAGCGCCAACGGCAGCTCTAACGTTGCGACTGGGGGGTTTTTCGTATTCTGCGACGACCGTGGCGCAGCCAAAGGAAAACAGATCAATTTGAACGCCATGGGGCAAGCCGCAGTGAACGCCACTCCCCCGGGGGCAGGGACATGTCCGTAGTCAATTACTATCACTGTGGAAAACACAGCATGACTCATCCGAACCCAACTATTTCCCGCCACAGCCTGGAAACGCGATCAAATCACGAGCGTGGGTTCAGCTTGCTCGAAGTACTCATCGCCTTGCTCGTGTTGTCAGTCGGCCTACTGGGAATCGCGGGCCTGCAAACGGTCAGCCTGCGATTCAACCATCAGTCCTACGAACGCAGCCAGGCGACGCTGTTGATCTCGGAGATAATTGAGAAAATCTCAGCCAATCCGGTGGCAACAAGAGCTGGCACTTTCGACAGTATTCCGTCCAGCGCTACGTCGGGAAGCTTCGCCTATGGATCATGCCCCGCCAGTTGCACGGCGACCCAGCTTGCTAACTACGATCTCTTCCGCTGGAAAAGTGCGATTGAGGACCCCAGGAAATTGGCCCAGGGGACGGGAACAATTTCACGTGAATTTACACCTATGGTAGGCGCCGCTACACAGCATGTTTTCAACATCACCGTTACCTGGGTGGAAAACGGCATGGGCATGACGCAGGCTATGCGAGTACGAACACAGCGGACTCAATAGCCATGAGAAAAAACATCTCCCAGACGTCTGCCGCGCGAGGCTTCTCACTCGTGGAGCTTATGGTTGCGCTGCTCATCGGTTTAATTATTTCAATCGGCGTGGTCCAGATTTTCGGCGCCACGCGCGCCACCTATCAGCTCGACGAAAGCCTCGCACGCGCGCAGGAAAACGGGCGCTTCGCACTGGAGTTTCTGCACCAGGATATTCGCCACGCCGGCTACGCCGGATGCAAACGCGACACGACCGTCGCTGTTTTTAATAATCTTACGCTCGTACCGAACGCAGGGCTCCCCATTGTGGGCATCTCTGGCGCTGAGTACAACACTCCAAGCACCGGGTTTGGTAGTACTTACTCGCTCCTTCCAGCCCCCGCCAATACCACAACTGGGTGGGTTCCAGCGCTCACCGGGGTGACCGGGGCGCTGGGCACACCGGCCGGCGCACTTCCCGGTACAGACGTTATCGCGCTTCAGCGCATGGTGCCAAACTCGTGGGCCCTGGTTCCGCCCTTTGTCGATCCGGTCAATGTTTTTCTCGACCCTGCATTCGTAAGCAAAGTGCGTGTTGGTATGGGTAGTGACGGCGACGTCATGCTGGTCGCCGACTGTCGCAGTGCCGTGGCATTCAGGGCCACCGCTATTACACTACTCGGCGTCATCAGCCACGACGTCGGCCCCACTGCTAACCGCTGCGCGCGCTGGACAGGCGGCCTTGATACGGCCAACGCCGCCACGGAGGCGTGCGCCGCGGCATTTGACTACGACGGCGTGCCATCAACCACTGCGATCGGCAGGCTGGAAACGGTCGTATTCTTTGTCGCCAACGACTTCACCTCGGATCCACTGGGCCCAGGCCGGCCAACCCTGTTCCGGCGCGTGAGGTTAGCAACGGGCGACATCGTTGATACAACGGCGTTAGTGGAGGGGGTGGAAAACTTTCAGGTGTTGTATGGGGTCGATGATGCGCTCCCCGCCGACGGCGCGGCCGATCGCTATGTTCCGGCGGACGCCGTCGCAAACTTTGCCCAGGTCGTCAGCGTACAGATCGGCCTTCTGGTCTACGGCGTCAACGCGACCGGCACGGCCAACGATACCGCCCTCGACACCGGCACTCACGATGTCGCCGGCACCAACATTGTCGCGCCCGGCGACAGACGAAGCCGCCGCGTGTTCAACACCACCATCCAGTTACGCAACCGGAGCTTCTGACGCCATGCACGCCAATCCTGTCAGCGCCGCTCAGCGCATTGCGCCTGGAACCCATATCAATAATCCCTCTCCCCTCCGGGGAGAGGGTAGGGTGAGGGGAATTTTAAAGGAGCGCGGCACCGCGCTGATCTTCGCGCTGGTGATGTTGCTGTTACTCACCCTTCTCGGCATTACCGCCGTCACCACCTCCAGCCTGCAGGAAAAAATGGCCGGCAACATGCGCGACCAATACATGGCGCAGCAGGCCGGTGACTCGATATTGCGCGACGGGCAGGCGTGGGTAGTCAACCAGCAAGACAAGCCGATACCCAGCTGCCCGCCGGCATCCGGCCCCGCTGGCGGCATCTGGGACAGCACCTGCCTGCCGGCAAATGCCGGCGCCACTGGTGCAAACTGGTGGCTACCACCCGCCGCCACCGACACGTGGTGGAGTGGCAATGGCGTCCCCACAAGCGTGACAATCCCGCAAACATCCCAGCAGCCGCTTTACGTGGTGGAGCGGATCCAGCAATCTCCAATCACCGCGGAGATCGGCAAGGGCAAGAAAGTGTACCGGTTTTATTATCGGACCACCGGCTGGTCGGTGGGCGCCACCGACTACTCGCGCGGCTTGATTCAGGACGTCTTTTCCAAGCGGTCCGATACCTACACGAACTAATAACTAAGATTTTGTTGGGTTCGCCGCGCTGCGGCTTAACCCAACCTACATTGAACATTGAATGGCGAAGACGTTCCAGACAAAAAGCGGAGACTGAATCATGAAGACATATACCGACATCAAGAAACATTCCGTCACCCTGGGGCTCAGCCTCTTGCTGCTTTGTCTCGGCCAGAATAACGCGCGCGCGTTGACGCTGCCGGATGTGCCCCTGTCGGTATTCAGCACCGTTGAACACAACGTGCTGCTGACCTTCGACGATTCAGGCAGTATGGCGTGGGGATATATGCCGGATACCATCAGCGGCAACAGCGGAACACGACGCGCCTGCTCCAGCACCTTCAACGGCATGGCCTACAACCCGGCCCTTACCTACACACCGCCGCCGGTCCGCACAAGCCCGGGCAACTCGTCGTCCATCCCTTCCAACCTGGCGGATTCGGACTTTAACAATGCCTGGCGCAATGGTTTCCTCGTCGGACCCGCGGTCAATCTGAGCCTGAATTATGTGCCCACCTGGGCCATGACGATTAGCACCGCCTCTACCATTACCGCTGCCTCGTGCTCCGTGTCCACGGCCGGCGTTCCGGCGTTTTATTTTGTATACGACGCCACGATCGGCGGTTGCAGCCCCCAGACAGCCACGACCGAGAACAATGACGCTTGCTATCGGCTTGTGCAGTATTCGACCGCGCCGTATAACCCGGTCACCGGCAACGGTACTTGGCCCGCAGCGCAGCGAACCAACTTCGCCAACTGGTATTCGTATTATCGCGTCCGCAACCTCGCGGCCAAAAGCGCGGCGGGACGCGCGTTTCGCAGTTTCGACAACAATGTGCGCGTCGCCGGCCAGCACCTCAACAACACCACGGCCGGCGCCGGCGCCACCATTACATTCACCAACTCCGCCACCGTCGGCGCAACCAACATGATGAAAAGGTTCTGCGACGACCCCACGAACTCCGATAGCCTTTGCAGAAACGGTGTCATCTACCGAACCGAATTCTTCAATCGCCTGTACAACTCGCCCGCCAGCGGCGGCACGCCGCTGCGGAGGGCCATGCAACGCGCGGGCAATCATTTCTCTCTCGGCGCCACCGACCAATTTAGCCCCTATCGAGAAGTCCCCGGAGACCCCATCGGCCCCGCCAACCCGGAACTCAGTTGCCGGAAGAACTTCCACATCATGATGACGGACGGCTACTGGAACAGCGACACGGCGACCGTGGCGAATACCGATGGTTCGTCCCGCACGCTCGGCGACGGCACGACGACTTATTCGCCCATTGCCCCCTACAGCGACGCCTGGTCCGGCACGCTGGCGGATCATGCATTTGATTATTGGGCCCGGGATTTGCGCACGGACCTGGCCAACAATGTCAGTCACGCCATCAATGTTGGAACCGGAGACCCCTCGAATCCCTGGGACACGGCGAATCTGCCGTGGGACCATCGAAACAACCCGGCCAGATGGCAACACATGCAAACCTTTACCGTCGGCATGGGTATCCCCGGTATACGCGATCCGGATAACTATTTTAATCTCACGCTTGCGGCCAGCGCCGGCGATTGGGACGAGCTGGTGAGCGGCGCCCTGGCATGGCCGGATCCGATCAGCAATTCCCAGGGCCAGCGCATCGACGATCTGTGGCACGCCGCCGTCAACGGCCGCGGCACCTACTACAGCGCCCGGGACCCGGATACCCTGTACAACGCCTTCACCGAGATTATCGCAAAAATTAACGCGATATCGGGAAGCGCGGCCGGTCTGGGCGCGAGCGGCGGCTCGACCTCCGGGGGCGGCACGTCTGTTTTTCAGGTCGCCTACGATACCGGCACCTGGGCGGGCCGGCTGATCTCCCACAAGGTGGATGTAAGCGGCGCCATCGTCGGCTCTAACTGGGAAGCGGGCACCAATGGTCTCAACACTCAAAATTATGCCGCGGGTCCTAGTGGCCGCAACATTATTACGTACAATCCAACCTTGGCGGTTGGCAGCCGCGGGGTTCCGTTTCAATGGGCCAGCCTCAGCGCGGCGCAACAGACCGCGCTGAATACTACTGCCCTTGGAACGGATACGAATGGATCCGCGCGACTCGATTACCTGCGGGGCGCCTCGGCCAACGAGGGCGCCGGTTTGAATTTCCGCGTGCGTACCTGCTACAACCCCAGTACGGTCGTGTCCAGCACGCTCGCGGGCACCATCCCCCCCAAGATTGCCTGTCCCGCGGATGTCGGCAAACTGGGCGACATCATCGATTCAAGCCCGGTCTTTGTCGGCAAACCGGACTTCGCGTATCCCGATACGCTCGAAAGCGCCCCCTACTCGGCGTTCGTGACCGCACAAGCCAGCAGGCAGAAAATGGTTTACGTCGGCGCCAACGACGGCATGCTGCACGGCTTCCAGGACTCGACCTCGGATGGCAAGGAGAAAATTGCCTATGTGCCGAACATGGTGTACGCCAACATCGACCAGAAAAACCTCAGCCTGCTCACTTCGCCTTTCTACACGCACCGCTTCTACGTGAACGCCACGCCGACAGTGGGCGATGCGTTCATCGGTGGCGCCTGGCGCACCATGCTGGTCGGCGGTATGCGCCGGGGCGGGAAGGGTTACTACGCGCTCGACATCACCGATCCGTCGAGTTTCACGGAAGCGAATGCCGCACAGATTGCGAAATGGGAATTCACCGACCCGGATCTGGGCTTCAGCTACAGCCAGCCCGCCATCGTCAAAATTGCCGATAGCACTGGCACCGGCACTCCCAAGAGCCGGTGGGTGGCAATCTTCGGCAACGGCTACTACGACAACAATGGCGCCAGCCCGGGCACCGGCCGGGCCATGATTTATATTGTCGATATCGCCACCGGCAGCCTTATCCAGAAAATCGACACCCTGGCCGGCGGCGGGGGCGGAACCCCGGCCAACCCCAGCGGCATGGGCACGCCCGCGGTCGTGGACCTGAACGACGATTTCATCGCCGACTACATCTACGCCGGCGATCTGCTCGGCAATATGTGGCGCATCGACGTGCGCAGCAGCACGCCGGCGGACTGGGGCACAGCGGCGAATGTCTTGAAACTCTTTACCGCCACCAATGGCGCTACGCCGACGCCGGTCGTTCAGCCCATCACGACCAAGCCCTCCGTGGGATTCCATCCCCTGAGCTACGGCGGATTGATGGTCTATTTCGGCACCGGGAAATTCCTGGAAAACTTCGATAACGTCGCGACCGGGACACAGGTGACACAAAGCTTCTACGGTATTTACGACCGTGGCGCGACCGGCCGGGCGCTTGAGCCCTCCAGAAGGGAGGCAACGTTGATAGGACGGGGGGATCTGTTGCGGCAAACCATTACCGCTGGGTCACCGGTGACGAATACGATCTCGGGAGAAGTCTTCAACACGCGCAATATCAGCGATACCACCATCAACTGGCGCCTTGACCGAAGCACCAACGGCCACCTTGGCTGGTATGTAGACCTGCCGACAAACGGAGAAAAGCAGGTTACCGACCCGCTCTTGCGTGAGGGCCGGATTATCTTCTCGACCTTGAGCCCGGGTACCGACGCCTGCAACCCGGGCGGCACAGGCTGGATAATGGAACTGGATTCCACCAACGGCGGGCGGATCGATGAAACGCTCGACCTGAATGGCAACGGCAAGTTCGATTCCCTTGACGGGGGCGGTTCGAACTATGGGGCGGCAGGCGCACAGCCCGCCTCGGGCGGCAGCCTCTCCAGCCCGATTGTGCTGACCAACCCGGATGGCCCGCCTCCCCCGGGCGGCCCGCGCTACTCGGAAACGAAACTGGTCGTCACGTCGACGGGCAAGGTCATATCGATGAAGGAAGCGGGCACACCGAATGCGCCTGAGGCCTGGCGGCAGCTTAAGTGATTCATGAAATCCCCTTTCCCCTTATAAAATACCCTCTCCCTCTGGGAGAGGGTTAGGGTGAGGGTGAATGGAGTGATATTAGGGTGTGCAGCCCTTCGACTTCGCTCAGGACAGGCGCAGCGAAACCCATCAAAGCCATGAAAAATGTTTCTGAGGATAACGCAATGAAAAAACCCGGCGCCAACGGCTTCACGCTTATGGAAGTAATGATTACCGTGGTCATCATCGGAATCCTCGCGGCGATTGCCTACCCCAACTACAGCCGTTACGTCGCCGAGACACGGCGGTCGGATGCGACCATCAATCTGACGCGTATTGCCGCACTGCAAGAAAAATTCTTCACAGAATGCGGCGTGTACGCAACCGCTCTAGATACGCCTCTAGCATGCGGACCGAATCCTCCGAACCCTCCCCGATCCTTGCTTTCAGGCCTCACGGCTGGCGTAACGACTGACGGTTATTACACGTTGACCGCTACTCTTGGCGATCCCAATACTGACGGCGGCTACTTATTGACGGCCGTCCCTGCCGGGACACAAGCCACTGCAGACACAACTAAATGTACGAATCTCACCATCAACGCTTTAGGGAGAAAAACCGCGGCAGGCACCGATGGTGGTCCTACCGGCGGTAAATGCTGGAAAAAATAGACGCCTGTTAAAGAACAGAGCATCACTAATTCGTAAAACATTAACCTAAACAAGAACCACCGTAGGGTGCGTCCCACGCACCGTTTTTATTTTTCCCGCCGAAACCGGTGCGGCCGCTCTTGCGCATCCTGCGCCTGTGCCGCACACGGATGTGCAGGTGTCGCGAGAGGCAGGATGCCGAGAGCGGCCGGCATTGACGCATCCATGTGCGGCACAAGCGCCCCCTACATCACAAGTGAGAAATGATTTTCAGTCTGGCTCCGATCTCGCTTGACAGCAACCCCCCCCCTCGATGTATCTTCCATGCGCCACCTTCGCCCCCTTTCTCGGGGCGCGATGACAATAGGGCACCTCTAAAAATTGCCCAATTTTCACCATCCACATGGCAACAACGGGGCAGCAATCTGAGACAATAGCGACAAGCCTACGCACAAGGAAGCCGACGATAATGAAGCCCCATAGCCAGCCAGGATTCTTCGACCTTGAGACCCGCGCCGCGAAGCTCACCGAGATGGGTGATCCGCTGGTGGAACTCAATGCGCTGATCGACTGGGAAGCCTTCCGCCCCGACCTGCGGCGGATGCATGAGAAGGAACGCAAAAGCCAGACTGGCGCCAAGCCGAAGGATGTAGTGCTGATGTTCAAGATTCTGGTGCTGCAACAGTTGCACAACCTGTCGGATGACAGAATCGAATACCAGATACGCGACCGGCTCTCCTTCATGCGCTTTCTCGGGCTACAACTCGAACACAAAGTCCCAGACGCCAACACCGTCTGGCTGTTCCGCGAGAAGATGAAAGAACTGAATCTGGAGAGAGTCCTGTTTGAGCGCTTTCACGAACAACTCGCCAAGCGGGGCTTTATCGCCCGTGCCGGGCAAATGATCGACGCCACCTTTGTTGAAGTTCCAAGGCAGCGCAACCCGAGAGAAGAGAACGCCCTCATCAAGGCCGATGCCGTACCCATTGACTGGGCGGAAAACAAATGCCGCCAGAAAGAGGTGGACGCACGCTGGACCAAGAAGAACAACGAGAATCACTACGGCTACAAGAACCACATCAACGCAGACGAAGCGCACAAGCTGGCGCAGGACTACGCCGTGACGGATGCCGCCGTGCATGACAGCCAGGTATTCGAAGTGCTGCTGGATCAGGCCTCGCAAGAGGACGGGAACAAACGTGCGGTGTATGCCGACAGCGCCTATCGCTCCCGGGAACACGAAACGACGCTGGCTGCCGACAACCTGCCCAGCCAGATTTGCGAGAAGGGTACACGGGGCCATCCCCTGACGGATGCGCAACGGACAAGCAACCGGGTCAAATCCAGGGTGCGTGCGCGAGTCGAGCATGTCTTTGGCGCCCAGGCGCAAATGGGTGGCCATATCGTGCGCACCATTGGCCTGGAGCGAGCGAAGGTCAAGATTGGCATGATGAATCTGGTGTACAACATGAAGCGTCTGGTGCAGTTGCTCCGACGAGACGGGACAGGTGCGCCCGCGATGGCGTAGAACAGGGGAAATCTGCGGGAAATCGCACCGAAACCCGTCTCACCGGCTCAAAAAAACAGGCATTTCTCAAACGCGATTGAGAATTTTACGGGGGTATCCCCATGCTTTGCGGGAAATGCGAATTTTAGAGGTGCCCAATAATCCAGGGAGGAAACATGCCCGCGCGCAGACTCATAAACCGTTGGTGGACACACGCCCTGACGGCCTGCTTCTTCCTGCTATCCGTTGTTCCGTCCGCTGTCTTCGCGGCCAACGGAGTGATCGCAACGAACAACTGCCATATCCTGACAGGTCTTTACGGTGTTTCCACCTACCCTGGCTTCCCTCCTGACGTTTCCGTAAAAAAATACGGGGTCACCAGGGATGTCTACAGCTACTATGCCAGGTTCAAAGACTCCGCGACCGCCGCATTTAAAGCCGAGGTAGAAGCGTATTATAAGGCGGGTCTAGGTCAATGTTACGTAGGTGTTGCGACGCCCGTTGAGGTGCCCTACTACAATGGTGGCCCGATTTACGACCTCCTCTCGGATAATACCGTGGTTTTGGCTTCTCTCGTTTCCAGTCCGCAGTGGATCGCTGAATGGATACCAAATGATCCTGACTGTTATCTCTTTAAGACAAGAAGTACGATAATAACTGTCGAGTCCTTATTTCTACTGTGTTATTAAATAAATCACGTTCGTCTACCCCGCGACATCCCGCAACA
>CAYHES010000062.1:0-13093 GCA_964355495.1 uncultured Acidiferrobacterales bacterium | reverse complement strand
CCTTGGGGTGGAGGTGGTCGGAGGTTCAAATCCTCTCGCCCCGACCAATTCTTTCGTATTTCATCCCAGTCTGCCTTGAACCGGGCATGATCCTTTCTGTATGGTGCGACGGTCATGCGCATTCTCCTTAGCAACGATGACGGCTATTTCGCCCCCGGGCTGGCCGTCCTCGCCGAAGCCGTCCGGCAAATTGCGCATATCGATGTGGTTGCGCCCGAACGTGATCGCAGCGGCGCCAGTAACTCCCTGACCCTGTCCCGGCCGCTGCGCATGCAGCGTGCCGCCAATGGTTTCTACTACGTGGACGGCACGCCCACCGACTGCGTGCACCTCGCCATCACCGGCCTGCTCAGCCAGGAGCCGGACATGGTGATCTCCGGTATCAACCATGGCGCCAACCTGGGTGATGACGTGATTTACTCGGGCACAGTCGCCGCCGCCATGGAAGGGCGCTTCCTCGGCCTGCCGGCGATTGCCGTCTCGCTGGTCGGGAGAAGCGGCGGGCACTTCGCAACCGCCGCACGCGTGGTGCTCGATCTGCTCGTAAAGCTCAAGAACCATCCACTACCGACCGACACCATCCTGAACGTGAATGTCCCGGACATTCCTTACGACCAATTGGCCGGCTTCGAGGCAACGCGTCTCGGCCACCGCCACAAGGCCGAGCCGGTGATCAAATCCGCCGATCCGCATGGCAACGCGATTTACTGGGTGGGCCCGTCGGGTGCCGAAGCGGATGCCGGAGCGGGGACGGATTTTCATGCGGTTCGCCAGAATCGTGTCTCCGTGACGCCGCTGCACGTGGACCTCACCCGGCACGCAGCGCTGGCGCAGATGGCCTCCTGGCTCGGCTGACCACATGTCAAGACGAACGAAGTAGGGCTACCTTGGTGACGACACGTCTCTCCGGCATCGGCATGACCTCGGCACGGACACGCGAACGCCTGGTCCAGCGCCTGCGTGAGTCCGGTATCCGTGATGCCGCCGTGCTCGAAGCCATCGGCAGGGTGCCGCGCCACCTGTTTATGGACGAAGCGCTCGCCAGCCGCGCCTACGAAGACACCGCATTACCCATCGGCCACGGCCAGACCATCTCGCAACCTTATATGGTGGCGCGCATGACCGAGCTTCTGCTTGCAGACGGCGCGCGGCGTGTGCTCGAGATCGGTACCGGCTCCGGCTATCAAACAGCCGTCCTGTGCGCGCTGACCCAAGAGGTGTACTCCGTAGAACGCATCGAGCCCCTGCACAAAAGTGCGCGCCGCTGCCTTCAGGAACTGGGTTTCCGCAATTTCCGCCTGAAACTCAGCGATGGCAGCGATGGCTGGCCGGAATACGGCCCCTACGATGCCATTCTGGTAACGGCCGCCGCCGCCGATGTGCCCGCGGCGTTGCAGGCGCAGCTCGCGCCCGGTGGCCGGCTGCTGATCCCGGTTGGAAACAGCGAACGTCAGGAATTGCTCAGCATCCGGCAGACCGCCGAAGGCGTCGTGCGCGAACATGTTGAGTTGGTCAATTTTGTGCCACTTGTTCAGGATGTCTCCTGAATGAGCAGCTTCGCGTTGAGCATCCACTGATGCGGCGTTCCCGCGCTGCACGGCTCATGCTGACGGCGCTCGTCGTCGCGTTGACCGCCTGCGCGGGTCAGCGTGTCATCCCTGCCGACAATCGTGCCGCGGATCCGCAGAAGCATGTCGTGGATCCGGGCAAGCCGCTGGTCAGCGAACAGTCTTTGCCGCTGCGGCAACCCGAGTCACCAACCCGTACCGTGGTTCATGGCGATACGCTCTACAGCATTGCCTGGGAGACGGGACGCGATTACCGCGAGCTTGCGAAGTGGAATCGCATTCAGTCGCCGTATACGATCATTCCGGGGCAGGAATTGCGTGTCATTCCACCGGTTGTGGAAAAAACGGCTACGGTGCCTGCACAGGCCAAGCCATCCGCGAAAAACAAGGTCGCGAAAAAGACTGACATCAAGTCCTCGAATTCCAGCAAGCCGGGGAAGTTGGCGGCGGCACCGACGCCGACGTCGCCGGTGCCGAAGCCGGTTGGCGTGAGCGCCGGCAGGGGCAAGACAAAAAACGACGCGCGGACAAAGACCAAAGCCGAACCGGTGAAACCGCAAGGCAGCGGAAGAACCGGCTCCGGGTCATGGGCATGGCCGGCTGACGGGCAGATCCTGAAGCGCTACGGCGAGAGCGACTCCGGCAAGGGGCTCGACATCGGTGGTACCCGCGGCCAATCGGTGCGGGCCACGGCCGGCGGTCGCGTCGTCTACCAGGGCAGTGGACTTCGCGGTTACGGTCAGCTTATTATCATCAAGCATAGTGATGAATTTCTCAGTGCTTACGCGCACAACGATAGGATTTACGTTAAGGAAGGCGATGTGGTGAAGCGCGGACAGAAAATTGCGGATATGGGCAGCACCGGCACGGACCGGGTGAAGTTGCACTTCGAGATCCGTCGTCAAGGCGTTCCCACCGATCCACTGAAATATCTCCCCAAACGCTAGCCCATGGCCACGCGGAAAAAATCCACCCGGGTCACCACAACCAAGACAAGGCAGGGCAAACGGCCGGCGCGCAGGAAAGCCGTTGCGCCGGAAGAAGCCGAACAGGAATCCCTGTTTCCAGTTCCGGTTGCTGATGACGAGGACCTGGAAGCCGCCGCGGCCGATACGGAGTCCGAGGACGACGCTGATGACACCGTGACCGATGCTCCGGTTGAAGCCGAGCCGGCTGAAGAAGCTGCCGAGGAAGTCCGCGAAGTTGCCATAGAACCTGCGTTGCAGGCCGATGCGACCCGCCTGTATCTGAAAGAAATCGGTTTCTCACCGCTGTTGAGTGCCGAAGAAGAGGTGTACTTTTCGCGGCGTGCGCGCAAGGGCGACGAAGCATCGCGCAAGCGCATGATCGAGAGCAACTTGCGGCTGGTGGTCAAGATCTCGCGCCGTTACATGAACCGCGGTCTGGCACTGCTCGATCTCATCGAAGAAGGCAACCTCGGGCTGATCCGCGCCGTTGAGAAATTCGACCCGGAGCGCGGCTTCCGCTTCTCGACCTACGCCACCTGGTGGATCCGCCAGACCATCGAACGCGCGATCATGAACCAGACGCGCACCATTCGCCTGCCGGTGCATGTTCTCAAGGAAATCAACGTCTATCTGCGCGCCGCGCGCTATCTCTCGCAGAAGCTCGATCACGAGCCGACGCCGGAAGAAGTAGCGAACCTGCTCGACAAGCCGCTCGAAGACGTGAAGGCGATGTTCGGGTTGAACGAGCGCATCGCCTCGGTGGACGCGCCGCTCGATAACGACCCGGATCGTTCGCTGCTCGATGCCATCGCCGACGAGCGCACGCCCGACCCGGAACGCATCATGCAGGACGAAGACCTGCATGGGCTGGTGCAGGCCTGGCTCAACGAACTCAACGACAAGCAGCGCGAAGTGGTGGAACGGCGCTTCGGACTTAACAATCGCGAAGTCGCCACGCTGGAAGAGGTGGGTGCGGACATCGGTGTGACGCGTGAACGCGTTCGCCAGATTCAGGTCGAGGCCCTGAAACGTCTGCGCGTGTTGCTGGAAAAGAACGGCTACTCGATCGATTCGCTGTTCTAGAGAAAGAAAGACAAAAAAGCAACTTCTGCCGCAAAGGCGCAAAGGACGCAAAGAAAAAGATTGGCAACAGAAAAAACCTTTGCGCTCTTTGCGCCTTTGCGGCAGGTTTTGTCCGCCCTCAAAATTAACTCTCGATCATCAGCAACGCCGCCGCCACATTGCGTCCCTCGCCCATGAGGATGTTGTAAGTCCGGCAGGCGGCACCGGTGTCCATGACCTCCCAGCCGATCCCGGCTTCCGCCAGCGGCGCCAGTAGCTCGGCGCGCGGAAAACGCTGTTGCCGTCCGGTCCCGAGAATCAACAGTTCCGGGCGCAGCGGCACGAGGGCGGCGAGGTGCGCCAGCGCCAGTTCCTCAAAGGCCTGTGGTGGCCAGTCCGCGATGACCTGCCCGGGTAACACAACCAGGCTGCGCGTATAATTGTCCTGGTTGACGATGATCTGGCCGGCCGCATAGGCGCGGATCAGGTTGGCCTGGCCACCGGTTTCGAGTTGAATATGCATGGCTCATTCCTTGTCGCAGGCGTCGGTTGCATTGACAGTCCGGCGTTCCGCCAGTATGTTTCACATATTGCGTAACGCCCTATATTACAAGCCTTTCCACCCGTCGGGACAGCCCGCCGGCGGAACCGACCGATGAACCCGACAGATCAATTCCCCCGCATCCAGCGGCTTCCTCCCTACGTTTTCAACATCGTCAATGAGCTGAAGGCGCAGGCGCGCAAGCGTGGCGAGGATATTATCGACTTCGGCATGGGCAATCCCGACCAGCCCACGCCCCAGCATATCGTCGACAAGATGATCGAGGCCGCGCAGCGCGGCGACACCCATCGCTATTCGGTATCGAAGGGCATCCCGCGCCTGCGCAAGGCGATCTGCACCTGGTACAAGCGCCGCTACGGCGTCACGCTGAATCCGGAAAAGGAAGCGATTGTCACCATCGGTTCCAAGGAGGGCCTGTCGCACCTGGCGCTGGCCACCGTGGACAAGGGCGACGCGGTGCTGGTGCCGAACCCGAGTTATCCGATTCACACCTACGGTTTCGTCATCGCCGGCGCCGACATCCGCCACGTGCCGCTGGTGCCGGGCGGCGATTTCTTTGCCGAACTGGAAAAGGCCATCAAGAATTCCTGGCCGAAGCCGAAAATGCTGGTGCTCAATTTCCCGGGCAATCCGACGGCGCAGTGCGTCGAGCTGGATTTCTTCGAAAAGGTGATCGCCATCGCCAAGGAACACGGCATCTGGGTGATCCACGATCTCGCCTATGCCGATATCGTGTTCGACGGCTACAAGGCGCCATCCATCCTGCAGGTGCCCGGCGCCAAGGACATCGCGGTCGAGTTCTACACGCTTTCCAAGAGCTACAACATGCCCGGCTGGCGCGTCGGCTTCATGGTCGGCAACGCGACGCTGGTGGGCGCGCTCGCGCGCCTCAAGTCGTACTTCGACTACGGAACGTTCACGCCCATCCAGGTGGCCTCGATCCTGGCGCTCGAAGGCCCGCAGGAGTGCGTGGAAGAGATTCGCCTGATGTACCAGAAGCGCCGCGACGTGTTGTGCCACGGCCTGCACGCCGCCGGCTGGATGGTGGACGTGCCCAAGGCCACCATGTTCGTGTGGGCGAAAATTCCGCTCCCGTACCGCGAGATGGGTTCGCTCGAATTCTGCAAGAAGCTGCTGACCGAAGCGCAGGTGGCGGTATCGCCGGGCATCGGCTTCGGTGAGTACGGCGATGAATACGTGCGCTTCTCGCTTATTGAAAACGAGCATCGCACCCGGCAGGCGGTACGCTCGATCAAGGACATGATCCGCCGCGATCAGGCCGCCAGCAAAGTCATGAACATCAAGTAATGAAAGCAAGCTTGCACAAAACTAGCCATTAAAAACAGGAACAAGCGTGGAACCCGTCAAAATTGGCATTCTCGGCTTGGGCACGGTCGGTAGCGGCACGGTGAACGTGCTGACACGCAACGCCGATGAAATCCAGCGCCGCGCCGGACGCGGCATCCGCGTGGTGTCGGCCGCGGCCCGCGATCTGAAACGCAAACGCAACTGTCCGACTGAAGGCATTCGCCTCACTGCCGACCCGCAGGAAATTGTGAATGACCCCGAGGTGGAAGTGGTGGTCGAACTCATGGGCGGTTATGAGCCGGCGCGCACGCTGGTGCTCCAGGCCATCGCGAACGGCAAGCATGTGGTGACCGCCAACAAGGCCATGATCGCCGCGCACGGCAACGAGATATTCGCGGCCGCGCAGAAAAAAGGCGTCATGGTGGCGTTCGAGGCCGCCGTCGCCGGCGGCATTCCGATCATCAAGACCATCCGCGAAGGCCTGGCCGGCAACCGCATCGAGTGGCTGGCTGGCATCATCAACGGCACCAGCAATTTCATTCTGACCGAGATGCGCGACCGCGGCGCGGACTTCGCCGACGTGCTCGCCGAGGCGCAGCGCCTGGGTTACGCCGAGGCCGATCCGACCTTCGACGTGGAAGGCATCGACGCCGCGCACAAGCTGACCATCCTGGCGGCGATCGCCTTCGGCATTCCGCTGCAATTCAAGAAGGCGTATACCGAAGGCATTACCAAGATCACGCGTCTCGATGTCGAGTACGCCGAACAGCTTGGCTATCGCATCAAGAGCCTCGGTGTGGCGCGCCGCACCGACAAGGGCGTGGAGCTGCGCGTACACCCGACGCTGATTCCGGAACGGCGCCTGCTCGCCAATGTGGACGGTGTGATGAACGCCGTGCTGGTAAAGGGCGATGCGGTCGGTCCGATCCTGTCCTACGGCGCCGGCGCCGGCGCCGATCCCACCGCCTCGGCGGTGGTGGCGGACATCGTGGACGTGGTGCGCACCCTTACATCCGACCCGAACAATCGCGTGCCGCATCTGGCCTTTCAGCCGGACCAACTCTCGGACCTGCCGGTCCTGCCCATGGAAGAAGTCGAAACCGCCTACTACCTGCGCTTGCAGGCACAGGACAAGCCCGGCGTGCTGGCCGACGTAACACGCATTCTCGCCGACCTTGGCATCAGCATCGAGGCGATTCTGCAGAAGGAACCGCGTGAAGGCGATAACACCGTGCCGGTGATCATCCTCACCCAGCGCGTGCTGGAGAAACACATGAATCAGGCGATTGCCAGGATCGAGGCGCTGCCGTCGATCAACAGCAAGATCATGCGCATCCGCCTCGAACACCTGAACCGTGACTGGAAGTGATGTTTTGGGCATTGAACGCAGAGGGCGCAGAGGCGCAAAGAACGCAGAGAATTGAAAGTTAAACCTGGATTTCTTTGCGCTCTCTGCGCCTCTGCGATCTCCGCGTAAAATACGGACTCCATAGAAGGCAAACCATGAACCTCGGACAACGCTACACCGGCCTCATCGACAAATACCGCGACCGCCTGCCGGTTTCGGACGACACGCGCATCATCTCGCTCGGCGAAGGCAACACGCCGCTCATTCGCCTGAACAACATCCCGCGCGAGCTGAAGTCGCATGTCGACATCTACGTAAAATACGAAGGCCTCAATCCGACCGGCTCGTTCAAGGATCGCGGCATGACCATGGCCGTGACCAAGGCGGTGGAAGAGGGCTCGCATGCCATCATCTGCGCCTCGACCGGCAACACCTCGGCCGCCGCGGCCGCCTATGCGGCGCGCGCCGGCATTGCCTGCTTCGTGCTGATTCCGGAAGGCAAGATCGCGCTCGGCAAGCTGGCGCAAGCCATGATCCACGGCGCGGTGGTCATCCAGATTCAGGGCAACTTCGACGCCGGCATGGAGCTGGTGAAACAGGTCGCGAACGAGGCGCCGGTGACCATCGTGAATTCGATCAACCCCTATCGTCTGCAGGGCCAGAAGACCGCGGCCTTCGAGATCATCGAAGAACTGGGCACCGCGCCGGACTATCACTATCTGCCGGTCGGCAACGCCGGCAACATCACCGCGCACTGGATGGGCTACTGCGAATACGCCGACCACGGCATCGTCAACAACCGCCCGGTCATGGTCGGCTATCAGGCGGCCGGTTCCGCGCCGTTCATCGTCGGCAAGATGGTCGATAATCCCGAG
This sequence comes from uncultured Acidiferrobacterales bacterium, assembly GCA_964355495.1. GTDB lineage: Bacteria > Pseudomonadota > Gammaproteobacteria > Acidiferrobacterales > UBA6901 > UBA6901. The sequence goes on along the minus strand of CAYHES010000062.1, from coordinate 5,402 downwards.
ACCGTCGCCACCGCCATCCGCATCGGCCATCCGCAGTCCTGGGACAAGGCGTGGGTGGTGCAGAAGGATTCGAACGGCTGGTTCGGTTCGCAGACCGACGAGGAGTTGCTGGCCGCGCAGAAACTGCTGGCGATGAAAGAAGGTATTTTCTGCGAACCGGCCTCGGCCATCTCGCTGGCCGGCGCGCTGCACGACATTCGCAAGGGCAGGGTCGCCGAAGGCAGCCGCGTGGTCTGCACGCTCACCGGCCACGGCCTCAAGGATCCGGACACCGCCATCAAGCAGAACAGCGGCCCACTGATCAAGGTCAAAGCTGAACTCGGTGATGTGAAGAAGGCGATTCTCGACAATCTGGCCAAATAGTCGCGCTGATCACGCAGAATAAGGCCCGCCCGGGATGACTGGGCGGGCCTTTTGTTTTTCCCGGCCGGAGGGTGCTATCTTAACGCGCACCAAGAATGTCCAGCACGTCCACCGAGGAGACAACGCATGAAGCTGCAAACCTTGATCAGTGTCGTTCTGCTGGCGGTCATCACGACCGTCGCCCAGGCCGCCGACCCGATCGTCATCAAATTCTCGCACGTGGTCGCGCCCAATACGCCCAAGGGCAAGGCCGCCGACAAATTCAAGGAGCTGGTCGAGAGCCGCACCGGCGGCAAGGTGAAGGTCGAGGTCTTCCCGAACAGTCAGCTGTACAAGGATCGCGAAGAGATGGAGGCGCTGCAGCTCGGCGCGGTGCAAATGCTGGCGCCGTCGCTGTCCAAATTCGGGCCGCTCGGTGCGCGCGAGTTTGAAGTGTTCGATCTGCCGTACATGTTTCCCAACAAGGAAACGCTTTACGCCACCATGGACGGCGAAGTCGGCAAACGCCTGTTTGCCAAACTCGAAACGAAAGCCATCAAGGGGCTGACGTTCTGGGACAACGGCTTCAAGCAGATGAGCGCCAACCGGCCGATGCACAAGCCGGAAGACCTCAAGGGCCTCAAGATGCGCATCCAGTCGTCCAAGGTGCTGGAGGCGCAGATGAAGGCGCTCGGCGCCAACCCGCAGGTCATGGCGTTCAGCGAGGTGTACAGCGCGTTGCAGCAAGGTGTGGTGGACGGCACCGAGAATCCGGTATCGAATTTCTACACCCAAAAGATGAACGAGGTGCAGAAGCACCTGACGCTCTCCAGCCATGGCTATCTCGGTTACGCGGTGATCGTGAACAAAAAGTTCTGGGATGGACTGCCGGCCGATATCCGCGCGACCCTCGATCGGACCATGCAGGAGGTGACGACCTTCGAGCGCGACATCGCGCAAAAGGAAAACGACGAGGCGCTGGCCAAGGTCAAGGCGGCCGGCACCACCACGGTCTACACGCTCACGCCGAAGGAACGTGCGGCGTGGCGGGCGGCGCTGCTGCCGGTGCACAGGGAGTTCGAGAGCGTGGTCGGCAAGGACAACATCGACGCGATTAACCAGATTGCGGCGCAGGTCGAAAAGGGCGCGAAGAAGAAGTAGCCGGCGTGTTCAACCGGCTGCTGGACCACCTCGAGGAAACCCTGATCGCCGCGTTCATGGGTGCGGCGACCCTGCTCACCTTCGTGGCCGTGGTGCTGCGCTACGGCACCGGTGCCGGCATCAGCTGGGCGCAGGAACTGACCATCTACCTGTTCATCTGGATGGCCAAGTTCGGCGCCGCCTACGGCGTGCGCACCGGCATTCACGTGGGCGTGGACGTGTTGGTGCGCAAACTCACGCCGCGCCGGCAGCGCGCCGTAGCCGCCTTCGCGCTCGGCGTGGGCGTGTTCTTCACCGCGGTGGTGGCGCTGCTCGGCACCAAGTTCGTGATTTTCAGCTATCGGAGCGGCCAGACCTCGCCGGACCTGGAGTGGCCGATGTGGATTATCTACCTCGCGGTGCCGCTCGGCTCCAGCCTCATGTGTTATCGCTTCATGCAGGTACTGGGGCGTTTCCTGCGTGGCCAGCCGCTGCCGGGGCATCATTACGGCGAGCAGGAGATGCCCGAGTGACCGGCGTGATCATCTTCGCGCTGCTGTTCGCCCTGCTGCTCACCGGCACGCCGATCTCGATTGCGCTCGGCATGGCGGTGCTGACCTATCTGTTCACGCTCTCGAACATCCCCATCGAGATCATCACGCAGAAATTATTCACCGGGCTTGACAACTTCGCGGTCATGGCGGTGCCGTTCTTTATCCTGTCCGGCGTGCTGCTGACCGAGGGCGGGGTGGCGACGCGCATCATCCGTTTCGCCGTCGCCCTGGTCGGCTGGATGCGCGGTGGACTGGCGATGGCGGCGGTGTTGTCGTGCACCTTCTTCGCCGCGGTATCCGGATCGAGCCCGGCGACCGTGGTGGCGATCGGCTCGATCATGTTGCCGGCCATGCTCAAGCACGGCTACTCGAAGAAATTCTCGGTCGGCGTGCTGGCCACCTCCGGTTCGGTCGGCATTCTGATTCCACCGTCGATCGTGATGGTGATCTATGCGGTCAGCACCAGCGAATCGGTCGGCAAGCTGTTCGCCGCCGGGGTCGTGCCGGGGCTGCTCATGTCGGCCAGCCTGATGCTGGTGACCTACATCGTGGCGCGCCGCAAGGGCTTCCCGACGCTGCCGCGCGCCAGCGCACGCGAGGTGTGGGAGGCGTTCCGCGATTCGGTGTGGGGGTTGCTGCTGGTGGCCGTGGTGCTGGGCGGCATCTACGGCGGGTTGTTTACGCCCACCGAGGCGGCGGCGGTGAGCGCCGTGTATGCCTTCATCGTGGCGGTGTTCATCTACCGCGGCCTGCCGATGAAGCGTATCGGGCCGGTGCTGCGTCAGGCGGCGAACATGAGCGCCATGCTGCTGTACATCATCACCAACGCCATCCTGTTTTCCTATCTGCTGGCCAACGAGAACATTCCGCAACAGATGGCGCAGTGGATCATCGACCAGGGGATGACGCCGTGGATGTTCCTGCTGTTCGTGAACGTGCTGCTGTTCTTTGCCGGCGACTTCATGGAGCCGACCTCGATCATCCTGATTCTCGCGCCGCTGTTCCTGCCGGTGGCGGTGAGCCTGGGCATCGACCCGATTCACCTCGGCATCATCATGACCGTGAACATGGAGCTGGGCATGATCACGCCACCGGTCGGCCTCAACCTGTACGTGGCCAGCGGCCTCGCCAAAATGGGCCTGACGGACGTCACCAAGGCCGCGGCGCCGTGGATACTGGTGGTGACGGCGGTGCTGTTGCTCGTTACCTACGTGCCGATTATCTCGCTCTGGTTGCCGAACCTGATCTACGCGCGTTGAGGCGGTGCACGTTGGTATAATGCCCGCATGAGCTTCCGCAGCGGCCGTACCGCATGAGCACCCCGTCCCGACCGCGCTTGACCCTGTTTGTCCAGGGACTGTTTGGCGATCCCTTGGCGGAAACCGACGACGCCCCGCTGCACGCCGATGCCGTCGTGCCATCCACGCTGGCGCTGCTGCTGGCGCGCGCCGATCGCCGGGAAAACCCAGTCACCGGTGTTGAGCCGCGGCTGTTCGGCCTGTTCGGCATGGATGTGCCGGAAGGACAGGATCTGCCGGTGGCGGCCGTAACCCGTCTCGCCGACAACGTCCACTGCGCCAACAACGGCGCCTGGATGGGTGTAGTGGATCGCGAATGGTGGATACGCGCCGACCCGGTGAATCTGGCAGCGACCCGCAACGGATTGGTGCTACAAGCCGGTCTCGGTCTTAATCGGGACGAAGCCGACCGGCTGGTCGCCGAATTGAGTGAGACGCTGGCCCAGGACGGCTGGTTGCTCAAGGCGCCGCGCCCGGAGTGCTGGTATCTCAAACCGCCGGTCGCACCGGTCATTACGACCACGCCGCTGGCACGTGCCATCGGGCAAGACGTACATGCGCTCCTGCCGCAGGGCCGGGATCACAAGGCCTGGCATACCCATCTCAATGAATTTCAGATTTTGCTGCACACCTCGCCGGTGAATGTCGCACGCGAGGCGCGCGGTGCGTTGCCGGCGAACAGCGTGTGGTTCTGGGGCGGCGGACGGCTGCCACAGCCGGGGCAGAGTACATGGACGCAGGTCTGGAGCGCGGAGCCGCTGAGTCAGGGGCTGGCGCGCCTCAGCGCCCTCCCTTTGGCGGCGACCCCGGTGGATGCCGGTCGTTGGCTTGGGGCGGCAGCGGTCGCAGGCGACCAACTGGTGGTGCTGGATGCGCTCGGTGCTGCTTCCGGCCGGTCGGCCAGCCTGCAACGGCTGGAACAGGACTGGCTCATGCCGCTGCTGGCGGCCGTGCATAGCGGGACGCTCGCCGAGCTCCGTTTGCTCAGCGATGCCGGCCCGGCGCTGCTTTACCGGCGCGCGCATCGCTGGCGCTTCTGGCGCCGGCCGCGAGCGCTGGCCGCTGTCCGGGCGGCCGGAAAACTGCTCCTGCGTTTTCGGCAACCGCTCCCGGCGTTGCTCTACCTCCTCGACGGCTGTTCCAGACGCCGTTCTACCCCCTCCATCCATGGAGTCGTGCGTTCATGCAGTCGTCCGCACTTCCGCTACCCATGGCAGGTGACCTGATGGACAGCTCGCGGCGTATCGTCCGGCGCGCCTCCGCCACGGCCGAACTGTCTACAGACCTGCACCCGGTGCTGGCGCGCCTGTATGCCGCGCGCGCCGTGCAACACGCTGACGAACTCGATCTCTCGCTTGAACGGTTGCTGCCGCCAAACGCGCTCAAGCACATGGACGCGGCCGTGGCGCTGCTCGCAGAGAGCGTGCGCGCCGGCCAGCGCATCCTGATCGTGGCCGACTTCGATGCCGACGGCGCCACCAGTTGCGCGCTCGCGGTGCGCGCGTTGCGATCCATGGGCGCGCAGGACGTGCGCTATGTCGTCCCCAACCGTTTCGAATACGGCTACGGCCTCACGCCCGAGATTGTCGCGGTCGCCGCGCGGCAACAGCCGGACCTGCTGATCACCGTGGACAACGGCATCTCCAGTGTCGAAGGCGTGCGCGCCGCCAAGGCCCTCGGCATGCGCGTGCTGATCACCGACCACCATCTGCCCGGCGCCGAGCTGCCGGCCGCGGATGCCATCGTCAACCCCAACCAGCCGGGTGACGACTTCCCGAGCAAGAACCTCGCCGGTGTCGGTGTGATCTTCTACGTGATGCTGGCGCTGCGCGCCCATCTGCGCGCCAGCGGCTGGTTCATTGAGAAGAATATTCCCGAACCGAATCTCGCGCGCCTGCTCGATCTGGTCGCGCTCGGCACAGTCGCGGACGTGGTGCCACTCGACCACAACAACCGCATCCTCGTCGCACAAGGCCTGAAACGCATCAATTCTTTTCCCCCTCTCCCTGCGGGAGACGACTGCATGGATGCAGGAGGTAGAGCAACGCCGGGAGCAGTTGCCGGGGGC
>CAYHES010000061.1:13225-13300 GCA_964355495.1 uncultured Acidiferrobacterales bacterium | reverse complement strand
CCTCGGTGATGTCGAGGCGCGCCAGGTGGGCGATCTTGATCACGTCCTTTCTGTCAAACGACATAAATGAAGCCC
>CAYHES010000061.1:0-13125 GCA_964355495.1 uncultured Acidiferrobacterales bacterium | reverse complement strand
TACTGCGTTCGTCCTGCCATAAGAATTCAGCCCTACTGCGTTCGTCCTGCCATAAGAATTCAGCCCTACTGCGTTCGTCCTGCCATAAAAAGCCATCTCGAAACGGCGGCTGGAATACCTCCCGCACGTTATCACATTCGGTTTGGCGGTTGAACCGGCTCCCGGCGGTTGCTACAGTAAGCTGATTACCGGGATTTGTCTCACCTTCACGACTTCAAGGCTACACTTCATTCATGTTTGAAAACCTGCGCGGCTATTTCTCCAGTGATCTCGCCATCGACCTCGGCACCGCCAACACCCTGATCTGGGTGCGCGGCAAGGGCATCGTCCTCAATGAACCGTCGGTGGTCGCGGTGCGCCAGGAGTTCGGCCCGCGCGGCGGCCGCCAGGTGCTGGCGGTGGGCGTCGAGGCCAAGCGCATGCTCGGCCGCACCCCGGGCTCGATCCAGGCGATCCGCCCGATGAAGGACGGCGTGATCGCCGACTTCACCGTGACCGGCGAAATGCTCAAGTACTTCATCCGCAAGGTGCACGAAAAACGCCTGCTCCAGCCGTCCCCGCGCATTGTCATCTGCGTGCCGTGCGGCTCCACCCAGGTGGAGCGGCGCGCGATCCGCGAGTCGGCCATCGGCGCCGGCGCGCGCGAGGTGTACCTGATTGAGGAGCCGATGGCCGCCGCCATCGGCGCCGACCTGCCGATCGGCGAACCGACCGGCTCCATGGTGCTCGACATCGGCGGCGGCACCAGCGAAGTCGGCGTGATCTCGCTCGGCGGCCTGGTGTACGCCACCTCGCTGCGCATCGCCGGCGACAAGATGGACGAGGCCATTATCAGCTACGTGCGCCGCAAGTACGGCCTGCTGATCGGCGACGCCACCGCCGAGAGGGTCAAGATTCAGGTCGGCACCGCCTGGCACGAGAGCGAAATGCGCCAGATGGAAATCAAGGGCCGGCATATCGCCGACGGCGTGCCGCGCAGCATGGTCATCAACAGCAAGGAAGTCCTGGCGGCGCTGTCCGAATGCCTGGCCGGCATCGTCACCGCCATCAAGGGCGCCCTGGAACAGACCCCGCCGGAGCTGGCGGCGGATATTGCCGACAAGGGCCTGGTGATTTCCGGCGGCGGCGCGCTATTGCGCGACCTCGACATCATGCTGCGCGAGGAAACCGGCCTGCCGATCGTGATCGCCGAGGACCCACTCACCTGCGTGGTGCGCGGCTGCGGGCGCGCGCTGGAAGAGACCGAATCGCTGAGTGACGTGTTCGTGCATGAATGATCGCGCGCTGCGCCTGCCCACTGTTTCCGCGCCCCGGTTCAATCTGATTTTTCCGGGCCATCCCGGCCCGGTCATCCGCTAATATGGATATTTTTGCGCAGGCGTACGTTCTCTAATATGGCTATTCTTGTGGCGGAAAAACTGCTCCTGCGTTTCCCGCACTTCCGCCATCCATGGCGGTCGCAGGCTTGCTTTCCCTAATATGGCTAATTTTGTGCAGGCTTGCTTTCCCTAACATGGCTAATTTTGTGCAGGCCTGCCTTCCTTAAATGCTGCAGATCTCCGGCTGGCAGATCCGCGTACCCTCCAACCTGACACGTTTCGTGCTGCTGGCCCTGCTGTCGGTGGGCCTGATGCTGCTCGACGCACGCGGCCATCACCTGCAGAAGATCCGCGCCGGCCTCACGCTGCTGTTCGCGCCCATCCAGCTGGTCGCCGCTATCCCGGTGCGCGTGGGCGGCGCGGTCATGGACTTCATCCATGGCGATGAATCCCTGCGTGCGGAGGCCGAGCGCCTGCGCTCCGAGCAGCCGATCCTGCTTGCCCGGTTGCAGCGCTACGAGGCGCTCGAAGCCGAGAATGCCCACCTGCGTCAACTGCTCGGCACCAGTGCGCTGGTTGCGGAGCGGGCCGTGGTGGCGGAACTGCTGGAAGTGGCGAGCGAGCCGTTTCGGCGCACCGTGGTGATTGCCAAAGGTGAGAAAGACGGGCTGTACCTCGGCCAGCCGGTGATCGATACCTACGGCATTCGCGGTCAGGTGAGCGAGGTCGGCGTATTGCAGAGCACCGCGATCCTGATCACCGACCCGGGCCACGCCCTTCCGGTGCAGGTGAATCGCAACGGCCTGCGCGCCATCGCCTTCGGCACCGGCGCGCCGGATACGGTTTCAATCCGCTACCTGACCGCCTCGTCCGATATCAAGCCGGGCGATCTGCTGGTGAGCTCCGGTATCGGCGGTGGCTTTCCGTTCGGCTACCCGGTCGCGCAGGTGAAGAAGATCGTGAACGATCCGAATGAGTCGTTCCTCGATATCGTCGCGACACCGGTGGCACAGCTCTCGCACAACAAGGAAGTGCTGCTCATCTGGCCGGCGAAGTCGGCGATGCCCGTCGAAACGAAGAAGCCCGCGGAAATCAGGAAACCGGCCGACGCCAAAAAACCGGTTGGGCAGAAACCGCCGGTTGCACCGAAGAAACCGGTTGAATCCGTGAAGCCGCCGGAGACGAATCCACCGGCCGAGGCACCCGCGCCGACGCTTGTCGCACCGGCCAAACCGGCTGAAGGCGCCGCCCCGTGAACCTGAGCCACAACGCGCGCCGCCGCCTGATCATTGCCGCCAGTTTCCTCGTGGCGCTGGTGTTGTCGATTCTGCCGTGGCCAGTGTGGACCGAGCAGTTCCGACCCGACTGGGTGGCGCTGGTGCTCATCTACTGGTGCATGGCACTGCCGACGCGCGTCGGCGTGGGCACCGGCTGGGGCGTGGGCCTGATGCTCGATGTGCTGTACGGTTCGATGCTCGGCGAGAATGCGCTCGCCAAGTCGCTGATCGCCTTCCTGGCCGTGCGTTTCCACCTGCAACTGCGCATGTTCCCGCGCTGGCAACAGGCGGTGGTCGTGCTGCTGCTGGTCATCGTCAACAACCTGCTGGTGTTGTGGATCAAGCATCTTGCTGGCCAGGCGCCGTCCACCTGGAGCTACCTCACGCCGAGCATCGTCAGCATGCTCCTCTGGCCGTGGCTGTTCGTGATCCTGCGCGACATCCGCCGCCACGGCAACGTCAGCTAGGGAAGTCCTGGTTACCTATGATTTTCTGCCGCAAAGGCGCAAAGGACGCAAAGTTTTTTTGCCAAGAATTCTTTGGCTTTTCTTTGCGTCCTTGTGCTGTACAGGATGTACGAATGCCGCGTAGCGCAAAGTCCACTGCGCCAACAACGGCGCCTGGATGGATGCGCAAGAGCGGCCGCCTTTGCGGCGAAAACTCTTTTTCTAAGACCCACTAGGCATGCGCGCGGGCGAGATACGGGATCACCTGCGGGAATCGCGCCTGTTCGGCACGCGCCTCACGGTCGTGGCGGTGGTCGTGGTGCTGTTGGTCGGGATTCTGTTCCTGCGCCTCGCCTACATCCAGATCGTCAACTATCGGCACTTCGCCACGCTGTCGCAGGAGAACCGCGTCAAGCCGGTGCCGATCCCGCCGGTACGTGGCAGCATCTTCGACCGCAACGGCGTGGTGCTGGCGCAAAACTACCCGGTGCTCACGCTCGAGGTCATCCCCGACCAGGTCGATGACATGGGCGAGCTTCTCAAGGAAATCGGCAAAATCGTCACGCTCAGCGAGCGCGACCTGAAACTGTTCGCCAAGCAACTGCGTGAGCGGCCGCGCTTCGAGTCGCTCACGCTGCGCACCCACCTGACCGACGAGGAGGCGGCGCGTTTCGCGCTGGTGCGCCACCGCTGGAACGGCGCCGAGCTGCGCGCGCGCCTGCAACGCCACTACCCGCAGGGCGCACTCGCGGTGCATGCCATCGGCTACGTCGGCCGCATCAATGAAGACGAGATGGAGACCATCGACCGCAACGCCTACCGCGGCACGCAGCACATCGGCAAGCTCGGTATCGAACAGAACTACGAAGAGACGCTGCTCGGCCAGGTCGGCTTCAAAAAGGTCGAAACCGACGCGCACGGGCGCGAGAGCCGCGTGCTGGAACGTATCGCGCCGGTCGCCGGCCGGCACCTGCACCTGAGTCTGGACGCGCGCATGCAGGCAATTGCCGAGCAGGCGCTCGGCAATTTCAAGGGCGTGGCGATCGCCATGGATCCGAAGACCGGCGCCGTGCTGACCTTCGCCAGTACCCCGACCTACGATCCGAATCCGTTCGTGAACGGCATCGACGCGGATGCTTACGCGGCGCTGCGCGACAACAGGGACAAGCCGCTGCTGAATCGCGCGCTCAACGGCCAGTACGCGCCGGGCTCCACGATCAAGAGCTTCCTCGGCCTGGCGGCGCTCGCCGCCGGCGAGAGCCCGACCAAACAAATCGTCTGTCCGGGCTGGTATTCCCTGCCCGGCAGCAGCCACCGCTTCCGCTGCTGGAAGAAGGCCGGCCACGGCACGGTGGACCTGCACACCGCCGTGGTGCAGTCGTGCGACGTGTACTTCTACCGGCTCGCCGTGACCCTCGGTATCGAGCGCCTCAATACCTATCTTGCCGGCCACGGCTTCGGCAGCCCGACCGCCGTGGACATCCGCGGCGAATCGAGGGGCGCGCTGCCGCAACCGGACGCCAGGCAGCGGCGCGGCCAGCCGTGGCAGCCGGGCGAAACCGTGATCACCGGCATCGGCCAGGGCGCGACCCTGGTCACGCCCCTGCAGCTCGCCACCGCCATGTCCGGCATCGCCACTCACGGCCTGCGCCCGCAACCGCGCCTGGTGCAGGCGGTCGAGGATCCGGCCACCAAAGTACGCACGCCGCTTTCGCCCGCGCCCATGCAGCCGTCCGGGACCTATACGCCGGAACAGTTCGAGATCATGGTGCGCAACCTCACCGACGTGGTGCACGGCGAAGGCGGCACGGCGCGCGGCATCGGCTGGAATGCGCCGTACAAGATCGCCGGCAAAACCGGCACCGCGCAGGTGAAGGGCATGGGCCAGGCCGAGAGCTACGTGGAGAGCCGCACCGCCGAACACCTGCGCGATCACGCGCTGTTCATCGCGTTCGCGCCGGCCGATGACCCGCAGATCGCGATTGCGGTGATTGTCGAAAACGGCGGGCATGGCGGTTCGGTGGCGGCGCCGATCGCGCGCAAGCTCATGGACCAGTACCTGGTCGGCAACGCCGGCCCCGCGGTCAAGGTCGTTGTGCCGGCCAGCGGCGACGCCGATTAATGAAAGCAGGCTTGCACAAAATTAGCCATATGAGGAAAGCAAGCCTGCACAAATGAACCATTATCCAAAAACGGCTTTAGCAGGTTGTTGAAAAAGTGGTTCGTCACACCGGCGAAAGCCGGTGTCCAGGAATTATTATCAATGCTTTCATCGACATCCTGGATTCCGGCTTTCGCCGGAATGACGGGAGTTGATGTTTTGGTGCGTTTTTCAACAACCTGTTAGCCGCAGATGAAAGCAAATGAATCATGCCATTGCTGCACCGAGGCCATTCACCCTTTTGGTGGGTTGGCGAATACAGGCAGCGCATTGAATATCCATGTTTATCTGCGTTCATCTGTGGCTGACTGCTTTTTCCAGGATTATTGATTCCAATTGCACTGGGATCAGCGAACAACCATATCCCCTCTCCCCGCTTGCGGGGAGAGGGTGAGGGAGAGGGGCTGAAGCATCGTGGACTCACTGCCCACCCTCTCCCCAACCCTCTCCCGCAGGGCGGGAGAGGGAGTGATGATTTGCTTTATAATTTGGAATTGTAATAACCCATGCGTATGACCTTCCGGTTCTCCAGGTTCTGTTCTAGGCTGCGCACATGAATCGCCTGCAACACTGGCACATCGACATCCCCCTACTCTACGCGTTGCTCGCGCTCACCGGCATCAGTCTGCTGGTGGTGTACAGCGCCAGCGCCGAGAACCTCACGATGCTCATCAAGCACATGCTGCGTCTGATCGTGGGCTTCGGTATCCTGTTCCTGATCGCGCAGGTTCGCCCCGATGACCTGCGGCGGCTGGCGCCGCTGTTGTTCGGGCTTGGTGTGCTGCTGCTGGTCGCGGTGCTTGGCATCGGCATCGTTTCCAAAGGCGCGCGCCGCTGGCTGGGCGTGGGCGGCCTGAGTTTCCAGCCGGCCGAGGTCATGAAGCTCGCCCTGCCGATGATGCTCGCCTGGTATTTCGCGCGCGTGCCGCTGCCGCCCAACCTGCGGCAGGTGGCGCTCGCCGCCATGATCATCCTCGTGCCGGTGGCGCTGATCGCCAGACAACCGGACCTGGGCACCGCCATTCTGGTGCTCGGCTCCGGTTTCGCGATGCTGTTCCTGGCCGGCATGTACTGGCGGATCCTGGCGGCGCTGGCGGCGCTGGCGGCGGTGGCCGTGCCGTACGTCTGGACGCACCTGCACGGTTATCAGCAGAAAAGAATTTTGACATTACTCGACCCGGCCTCCGATCCGCTCGGCGCCGGCTATCACACCCTGCAGGGCATGATTGCGATCGGCTCCGGTGGATTCTTCGGCAAGGGCTGGCTCAACTCCAGCCAGGCGCATCTCAACTACCTGCCGGAAAGCTCCACCGATTTCATTTTCGCGGTGTTCGCCGAGGAATTCGGCCTGCTCGGCATCCTGGTGCTGCTCGGCATCTATCTGTTCATCGTCTACCGCGGGTTTCTGATCGCCTGGCTGGCACAGGACAGCTTCACGCGCCTGCTGGCTGGCGGCCTGACGCTGGTCTTCTTCTTTTACTTCTTCGTGAATGTCGGCATGGTGAGCGGCATACTGCCGGTGGTGGGCGTGCCCTTGCCGCTCATCAGTTACGGCGGCACCGCGCTGGTCACGCTCATGGCGGCGTTCGGAATGCTGATGAGCATTCACACCCACCGGAGAATGACGGGCTAATGTTAAAAACAGATACAAAATACAAGATACAAGATACAAGACATAAACCCCGGCAAGGGTTTTCCTTGTATCTTGTATCTTGTATCTGTTCTTTTCTTGTATCTTGTATCTGCTTCACCGCTCCCGCACGCGCCGTGAACCTAGACGAACACCCCGCGCTGCGGCTGCTGATGGATGAAATGGCGTCGAAGCACGCGTTCACACACAAGGAACTTGGTGAATGGCTGTCCCAGGCCGAGATCCGCGACGACATCATCGAGGCCGTTTACCGCCCGAAGGAAAACCTGCCGTGGCATGAGTACCGCAAGCTGTTCGTCAACGACGAGCGCGCGCGCCGCGGACTGGCCTTTTGGAAGGCAAACGCCGAGGCACTGTTCCGCGCCGGCAGCGAGTACGGCGTGCCGCCCGAGATCGTGGTGGCGATCCTCGGTGTCGAGACTTTTTATGGGCGCCAGGGCGGACGTTACCGCGTGCTGGACGCGCTGGTCACCCTCACCCTGCGTTATCCGGAACGCAGCGACTTTTTCCGCAATCAGCTCGTCGAGTTCCTGCTGCTGGCGCGCGAGCTGGGGGCGAGCCCGCTCGGCATCAAGGGCTCGTACGCCGGCGCCATGGGCATACCGCAGTTCATCCCGTCGAGCTATCGGAGCTACGCCGTGGACTTCGATGGCGACCGCAAACGCGACCTGGCCGACATTGACGACGCGGTCGGCAGCGTCGCCAATTTTCTCAAGCAACACGGCTGGAAGCGCGATGAACCGATCGTCGGCGAGGTGAAGCTGGAAGGCTCGATGTACGCCTGGCTGGAGAACAACGGGCCCGAGCCGCGCATCAGCATCCAGCACCTGTCGCGTTACGGTATCCTGCCGGTACAGCGCATCGATGCACGCCAGCTCGCCGCGCTGGTTGCATTCGAAGGCGAGACCGCACCCATCCACCGCCTCGGCTATAATAATTTCTATGTGATCACGCGCTACAACCGCAGCAAGAACTACTCGATGGCGGTCGTGGAGTTGAGCGAAATGCTGCACAAGCTGTATTACGGAGAGTGAACATGAAATTCCGTTTCCTGCTGGTCGTGGTCACGGCCCTGGCAACCGGCTGCGCCGGCGCGCCGCGCGGCGGTTACTACCAGGACGACGGCCCGCATCGTCGCCCCGAGGTGGATGTATCGAAGGTACCGGACGCCGTGCCGCGCAACGAGCCGCACAACGAGCGCAATAACCGCCCGTATAATGTTTTTGGTGTCGGTTACCGACCGCTCAAGACCTCCAAGGGCTACCGCGAACGCGGCGTCGCCTCCTGGTACGGCAAGAAATTCCACGGGCAACGCACCGCCAACGGCGAAACCTACGACATGTACGCCATGAGCGCGGCGCACAAGACCCTGCCGCTGCCATCGTACCTGCGCGTGCGCAATCTGAACAACGGCAAGAGCGTGATCGTGCGCGTGAACGACCGCGGGCCGTTCCGCGAAAACCGGATCGTCGATTTGTCGTACGCCGCCGCCGCCAAGCTCGGCATCATCGGCACCGGCACCGGCATTGTCGAAATCGAAGGGCTGACTGGCGACGAACCGGTTACACAGGTTGCGGCGCGCGTGCCGGACCCCGTGCCACTCCCCAAGGCGGCGGCACCGCGTTTGTACTTGCAGGTCGGCGCCTTCACCAGTCGCGACAACGCCGAGAACCTGAAGCTGCGCCTGGCGCGCGCCGATCTCAAGTCTGTGCACATCCAGAACACCGATCTCGACGCCACCCCGCTTTACCGCGTGCGCATCGGTCCACTCGACAACGTGGATGAAAGCGACCGGCTGGCGGCGCGCGTGACCGCGCAGGGCCTGCCGAATCCGATTGTGGTCGTCGAGCAGTAACATGCGGGGGGCACCACGCCTGCGCGCCGTACTGATCGCGTGCGGACTGCTGCCGTTCTCTCCCGTCATCGCGAACTCCTGGAACATTGCGGCGCCGGATCTGCCGGTGCGCGCCTTTGTGCTCATCGACGCACAGAGCGATACCGAGCTGGCCGCGGTCAACGCCGATGTGCGTCTGCCGCCGGCCTCGCTCACCAAACTCATGACCGCCTATGTGTTGTTCGGCGACCTGCGCGCCGGCAAGCTGAAGCTGGACGAACACGTTAGCGTGAGCCGCTACGCCGCGCGCCTGCCGGGGGCGCGCATGTTCCTGCGCGCAGGCGAAGCAGTACCGGTAGAGGATCTTTTCAAGGGCATGCTGGTGCAGTCCGGCAACGACGCCACCCTCGCACTGGTTGAGCGTGCCAGCGGCACGCTGCCGGCATTCGTGGCGCGCATGAACGCGATGGCCGCGGAACTCGACCTCGCCAACACGCATTTCGCCAATGCCACCGGCCTCAACCATCCGCATCATTATTCGAGCGCGCGCGACCTGACACGCCTCGCGTTGGCCGTGCAGCGCGACTTCCCCGAATACGCCGGCTGGTTCGCGCTTCCGGAGTACCGCTGGGCCGGGATTGCGCAACCGAACCGCAACCCGTTGCTGCGCGACCCCGGCGTGGACGGGCTCAAGACCGGTCACACCGAGGCGGCCGGCTATTGCCTGGTGGCAAGCGCCCAGCGTGACGGCATGCGCCTCGTCGCCACCCTGCTCGGCACTGATAGCGAGCCGGAGCGCGCGCGCAGCGGACGCCGGCTGCTCGACTTCGGTTTCCGCCAGTTCGAGACGCGCCTGCTGTATCGAAGCGGCGCGTCCATCACGACCCTGCCGGTGTGGCAGGGTGAAACCGACACCGTGGCGCTCGGCGTGCACCGCGACACCTGGATTACCCTGCCGCGCGGCGGCTTTGCGGCTTTCGGCGCGCAGGCGGCCTTGCCACAAACCCGGTTGGCGCCGGTGACGCGCGGCGAAACGCTTGGGCGCCTTGTGCTCGTGCACGACGGCCAGGCACTGGCTGAGTTGCCGCTCGTGGCGCTGGCCGGCGTGCCGGAGGGCGGCCTTGCCAAACGCACCGCCGACCGGCTGCGCCGGTGGTTCCGGGAACGGGGCCTGGTCCACGCCGCGCCGTGACGCGACGGCGTGCAACGGACCTGGTTGTAAACCTGTGCTGTACCGGACGTGGTGGCAGGCGAGTGGATTAACCTGAAAACGGCTTTAGCCGCAGATGAACCATGCTGTTGATGCACCGAGGCCATTCACCCTTTGGGTGGACCGGCAAATACCGGCAGCGCATTGAATATCCGCGTTCATCTGCGGCTGACTGCTTTTTCCAAGTTATTGGTTACGGGTGAGGCGCACCCGCTTCACGGACACGGGTCCGGAAACAACGACCGGCCCTTCCCAAAACCGGCACACCCAGTGGACTGGACTGATTCCAACTGCGTGAAATTTGGCATGCGAATCGCTTTTAAATAGTGTACAAACACTCTTGGCGAAAATTTGCATAACTATAATTAACCGCTGTCACAGTCCACTCCGGTTCCGCCCATGGATTCCCGTCACGTCATCAATCTCGCCGTCGCCTTCCTTGCGCTGTGTGTCGTGACCCTGGCCGGGACCAAGGCCTGGGAGGCCAGCGATCAGCTGACCGTCGCGCGCGATATCGCCCTCATGAACACCATGGCCGACCGGCTGATCACCATGACCAACGCCGCCGCGCTGGAACGCGGCCATACGGCGGCGGCGCTGGGCGCGCGCACCCCGTCGGCCCCCGCGACGCTCGAGAACATTCGCAACCGCCGCGCGCGCGTGGATGCCGGCTGGCAGGAGGCGCTCACCCTTGCGCGCCAGGTCGGCGTCGCCCTGCCGGCCGGCTCCCGCTTTCAGGAGGTGCTCGACGAGGTGACGGCCGCGCACGCCGCGCTGGAAGCGGCACGCCAGCGCGTCGACCGGAGCCTGCGACGGAGCCCCGGCGGCATCAGCGGCGAAGACTGGATCAGGATCAGCGCGCAATTCATCCAGAGCACCGCGCGCCTGCGCGAGACCGCCTTCGCCTCGGCCACCGCGGCCCACGACATCGCCCAGCACAACCTGCTCATCAAGCACCGCGCCTGGGTGTTGAGCGAACAGGCCGGCCTGGAGCGCGGCACCGTCGCCCTGCAGATCAGCAGCGGGCAGCCGCTCACCCGCGCCCAGCAGGGCCAGCTTCAGTCGATCCGCGGCGTGCTGCTGCATGTCTCGGGCATGATGTCCAACCTGCGCAACCTGGAGGATATCGACCCGCGCGTCCTCGCTGCGCTGGCGATTATGGAGCGCGAATACTTCCACAACTTCGAGAAGCTGCGTGCATCCGTCCATGCCGGCGGTGCGAGCGGTCGCTACCCGCTGAGCGCCGAGCAGTGGCTGGCAGCGTCCACCGCCGCCATCGACTCGATCCTCGCGGTCGTGGCCGCGTCCTCCGAGGTCATCCAGGAGAAGGCGGCGGCCGCGGTCCGCAACAGCCAGCAGCAGATGCAGATGCAGATCCTGCTGGCGCTGATCGCCTTCTTCGCCGCGGTGATCTGCCTGCTGCTGGTCCGGCGCACCGCCAATGCCCTGTTCCACGAAAAGGAGCTGGCCGAGGTCACGCTGCACTCGATCGGCGATGCCGTGATCACCACCGACGCCCTGGGCAACGTGGAGCACCTGAACCCGATTGCCGAAACCCTGACCGGCTGGCCGGTGGCGGAGGCCAGGGGCCGGCCGCTCACGGATGTCTTCAATATCATCAACGGCGTCACCCGCGAGCCGCAGGCCAACCCGATCGCGGAATGCCTGCGCGAAAACCGCATCGTCGGCCTGGCGAACAACACCGTGCTGATCGGACGCGACGGCACCGAACGCGTGGTCGAGGACTCGGCCGCGCCGGTGCGCAATACCGAGGGCAAGATCGTCGGCGCCGTGATGGTGTTCTACGATGTCACGCTGATGCGCAATTCCGGTCACATCCTGTCCTACCACGCCACCCACGACTCGCTCACCGGACTCGTCAACCGGCGCGAGTTCGAGCGCCACCTCACCCGACTGGTCGAAAACGCCAAGCTCGAGAACAAGCACCATGTGCTGTGTTACCTCGACCTCGACCAGTTCAAGGTGGTCAACGACACCTGCGGCCACATCGCCGGTGACCGGCTGCTGCGTCAGCTCGCGCATCTGCTGCGTCAGCGCATCCGCGAGCACGACACGCTGGCGCGTCTCGGCGGCGATGAATTCGGCATCCTGCTCGATTCCTGCCAGCTCGAACCCGCCCAGCAGCTGGCCAACGACCTGGTGCACCTGGTCAACGATTTCCGCTTCGTCTGGGGCAGCACGACCTTCGAGGTGGGCGTGTCCATCGGCATGGTGTGCATCACCCCGGAAAGCCCGAGCCCGGTGGAGATCCTGAGCCAGGCGGACACCGCCTGCTATGCCGCCAAGGACCATGGCCGCAATCGCGTGCGCCTCTACGAACCGAGCGACGCCGAAATCATACAGCGCCAGGGCGAGATGCACTGGGTGGCGCGCATCCGCAAGGCGCTGGCCGAAGAGCGCTTCACCCTGTATTGCCAGACGATCCAGCCCCTCAGTGACGAGGCCGGCCCTCTGCACTATTGCGAGGCGCTGGTGCGGATGCTGGACGAGTCCGGGGACATCGTGCCGCCGATGGCCTTCATTCCGGCCGCCGAGCGCTACAACCTGATGCCCGCCATCGATCGCTGGGTCATCCACCGGGCGCTGACCGAACTCGCCCGGCGCCGCAACGGCGTGCCGGAATCCCGCGTCACCTGGTTCATCAATCTCTCCGGCGCATCGCTCGCGGACGAGGGCATGCTGGATTACATCCGCGCGCAGATCGAAGCCAGTGGCGTGCAACCGGGGGAGGTATGCTTCGAAATCACGGAAACCGCCGCCGTGGCCAACCTTGAGCTGGCGGTCGATTTCATCAAGGCCCTCAAGACGGTCGGCTGCAAATTCGCGCTGGACGACTTCGGCAGCGGCATGTCGTCATTCGCCTACCTCAAGAACCTGCCGGTGGATTACCTCAAGATCGCCGGCACCTTTGTCCAGAATATCGCCGGCAACAGGACCGACCATGCGATGGTCGATGCCATCAACCACGTCGGCCACGTCATGGGCATCATGACCATCGCCGAACACGTCGAAAGCCCGATCATCCTCGAACGGCTGCGGGAAATCGGCATCGATTTCGCGCAGGGCTTCGCCATCCACCGTCCCGCGCCGATGGCCGAGTACCAGGTCGGCCGCGAGCCCGACCTCGTCTGACCGGAACATCCGGGCCGCACCACTCAACAACCACCGGCTAAAGCCGGTGGGTTGGGGTTACGGACTGAAAGTCC
>CAYHES010000060.1:0-13380 GCA_964355495.1 uncultured Acidiferrobacterales bacterium | reverse complement strand
AACAGATCGAGCGCCGGATCGAGCAGCGCACGGTCGGACAGGCTGCGCAGACTGACACCGGTCATGTCGCGGTCATTACTCGATCCGAATTCCGCACCCAGGCCTTCGAAGGTCGCGGCAATGGCATCGGCATCCAGATCGCCGGTGCCATCGTTGAGCAGATGGTTGGTCAGCATGGCCAGGCCGTTGCGTCCCTGCGGGTCGCGCGCCGAGCCGGCGTCGAACACCACATTGAGCGTCACCATCGGCAGATTGCCTGCCTCGACGAAATACACGCGCACCCCGTTCTTGAGCGTCCAGTGCTCAATCTTGGGCGTGGCGTTAGCAGTGACGGCGGTAAACAGCAAGACACCGGCAAGCAACAAACTCACGATCGTCATGCCGGCAAAAGCCGGCATCCAGAAAACTCTTTGAATCCACTGGATTCCGGCTTGCACCGGAAACTGCTCCTGCGTTTCCAGTACTTCCGCCATCCATGGCGGTCGCGCCGGAATGACGAGAATGGGGCAGGTGTACTTGTTCAGAACTTCTCTAGCGAACATGGCCACCTCCGAGCGGTGCAGCGGCGCGCGGCTTGGCCTTGCCGGGCTGCGGGTCGAGCACCGTGACGGTGAGATTGGATTCGGTGAGATATTTCTTCGCCACCGTCTGCACCTGCGCGGCGGTCACGGCGCGCACGCGCTCGACAGACCGGTCGAGCATCCGCCAATCGAGGCCAACGGTTTCGAGCATACCCATCTGCATGGCCTGATAGAACACCGAGTCGCGCGTGAACACATTACTGGCCGCGACCTGCGCCTTGACGCGTTCCAGCTCGGCGGGTGCGATCGGCTCTTCCTGCACGCGCCGGATCTGTGCGCGGATCGCCGCTTCGAGCTCGGCCGGCGTGCGCCCACGGGATGGTGTGGCGCTGACCAGGAACAGTACCGGATGGCGGGCGGTGGGGCTATAACCGATGTTGGCGCTGGCGGCGATCTGCTGCTTGCGCACCAGCTCGCGCTCGAAGCGCGCGCTGCTACCGCCATCCAGCACGCCGTTCAATACCATGAGCGCGTACGGTTCCCAGTCATCGGACCGCAAGCTGAACGCGGGCGCGTGGTACCCCATATACAGGGCCGGCACCTGCGCCGGCGCACTGATACGCGAACGCCGGATATCCTTCTGGGGCGGCTCCGCCGGCACACGCGTGCGTTCCAGCTTGCGTGCCGGCACCGGGCCAAAATATCGCCGCGCGAGTGCAATGACCTCACGCGGATCAACGTCGCCCACCACCACCAGCGTGGCGTTGTTCGGCACATACCAACGCTGGTACCAGGCGCGCAGATCCGCGGCGCTCAGCTTTTCGAGATCGCGCATCCAGCCGATGATCGGGTTTTTATAGGAATTGGTGGTGAAGGCGGTGGCCATGAAGCGCTCGTAGGCGAGCGCCTCGGGCTGGTCGTCGGTGCGCAGGCGCCGCTCCTCCATCACCACGCGCAGTTCCTTGGCGACTTCCTGGTCGTCCAGCACCAGGTTGCGCATGCGGTCGGCCTCCAGTTCGAAGGCGATGGTCAGGCGTGATTTTTCCAGCTGCTGGAAATAGGCGGTGTAGTCGGTGCCGGTGAAGGCATTCTCGCGCCCGCCGTTCTCGGCAATGATGCGCGAGAACTCACCGTTTTTGTGGGTGCTGGTGCCCTTGAACATCATATGCTCGAGTACGTGCGAAACGCCGGTGAGTCCGTCCGGCTCGTCACTCGCACCGACCTTGTACCAGACCTGCGAGACCACCACCGGCGCGCGGTGATCTTCTTTGACGACGATCTTGAGGCCGTTATCGAGGGTGGCTTCCTGAAGTGGGCTGCAGGCTGCGAGTAGCCCCGCGGCGAGTATCAAACCAAATCGTACAAAAGACATGTATTTCCTTTAATCCAGCCAGCGGCGGGTGATAGGATAACCGATCGAATGAAGGCATGCCTGCACAAAAATAGCCATATTATTGGAAAGCACGCCTGCACAAAAAAATAGCTGTTTTATTACAGACTGCAATACGAACATGGCGCTCATTGGAAGTTCCCCAAAACCCGAACCCGGCACGCGCAGCGCACTCGCACGCCTGAGCGAGCGTCTGGCCGCGACGCGCAAGACCCTCGCGCGCGGGTTTGCCGAGCTGCTGGTGGCGCAGCGCGCACCCGACCCGGAGCTGCTTGACGACCTGGAGGCGGCGCTGCTCCAGGCCGATGTTGGTGTCGAGGCGACTGCACGCATTGTCGAAAAAATCCGCACCGAGGCAAGCCCCGGGGGGATGCGCGCCACGCTGCGCGCTGCCCTGCTCGAATTGATTGCACCGTGCGAGCGACCGCTCCAAATCCCGACCACAATCAAACCCTTTATCATCATGGTGGTGGGCGTAAACGGTGCCGGTAAAACCACCACCATCGGCAAGCTCGCCCATCGCCTGCAGGCAGATGGCCACAAGGTGATGCTGGCCGCGGCCGACACCTTCCGTGCTGCCGCGGTCGAGCAGCTCAAGGTCTGGGGCGAACGCAACGGTGTGCCGGTGATCGCGCAGGACACCGGGGCGGACGCCGCGGCCGTGGCGCACGACGCGCTGCACGCGGCCAGTGCGCGCGGCATGGACGTGCTGATTGTCGATACCGCCGGGCGCCTGCACACCCAGAGTGGTCTGATGGACGAGCTCAAGAAGATCCGGCGCGTGATCGAACGCATCAACCCGCAGGCGCCGCACGAGGTGCTGCTGGTGCTGGATGCCGGCATCGGCCAGAACGCCCTCGCCCAGCGCGAACACTTCCAGGCCGCGGTTGGGGTCACCGGCCTGATCCTCACCAAGCTCGATGGCACGGCCAAGGGCGGCGTGGTGTTCGCCATGGCGGCCAAGAACCCGCTGCCGATCCGCTTCATCGGCGTCGGCGAAGGCATCGAGGATCTGCGTGTGTTCAACGCCGCGGAGTTCGTGGAGGCCCTGCTGCCGGAAACCGAAAGCGAAGCGGCCGGATGATCCAGCTCAATCACGTCTCCAAGCGCTACCACAGCGGACCGAGCGATTATGTTGCACTGCGCGATGTCAGCTTCTCGGTCGCGAAAGGTGAAATGGTATTCGTCACCGGCCACTCGGGCGCCGGCAAGAGCACGCTGCTGCGGCTGCTGACCCTGATCGAACGCCCGACCCGCGGCCAGCTTCTGGTCCACAACAAGAATCTCGTGCGCCTGTCGCGCTGGCGCGTGCCCTACTATCGGCGTGAGTTGGGTGTGGTGTTCCAGGACAACAAGCTGCTCACCGATCGCAGCGTGTTCGACAACGTCGCCCTGCCGCTGGTGGCAAGCGGTGTTGCGCAGCGCGACATCCCGAAACGCGTGCGCGCCGCGCTCGATATGGTCGGCCTGCTCAACAAGGAGCAACTGCACCCGATCGTGCTGTCCGGCGGCGAGCAACAGCGCGTCGGCATCGCGCGTGCGGTGGTGAACCGTCCGCCGCTGCTGCTGGCCGACGAGCCGACCGGCAATCTCGACAGGCAACTGTCCGATTCAATCTTCGACCTGTTCCACGACTTCAACCAGCACGGCGTCACCGTGCTGGTCGCCACCCATGACCTGCGCCAGGTCGAACGCCTCGGCAAACGCGTGCTCACGCTCAAGGCCGGCGAGCTGGTGGGCGACACGGGAGCGGTCGGATGAATTACCTTCTGCGTCACGTACAGGTGTTGCTGGCCATGCTCGGCCAGATGGCGCGCGCGCCGCTCGCCACCCTGCTCACGCTCACGGTCATCGGCATCACCCTCGCCCTGCCGAGCGGACTGTACGTCATGCTCGACAACCTCGAGCGTGTAAGCGCCGGCTGGGATCGGGGCGCGCAGGCATCGCTGTTTCTCAAGCGCACCGTGACCGAGGCCGGGGCACACAAACTGGCTCAGCAAATCCGCGCCCTGTCATCGGTAGCGGGTGTCGACTACATCTCACGCGAGGCGGCACTCGCCGAATTCAAGAAACAATCCGGCTTCGGCACGGCACTGAACGCCCTCGATAGCAACCCGCTGCCGGCGGTGCTGGTGGTGCGTCTGTCGGTGGGCAACAACCCTGCTGCCGTCGAGTCACTGATGGCGACTCTCGCGCGCCTGCCGGGTGTGGATCTGGCGCAGCTCGATATCGAGTGGTTGCGACGCCTGGCGGCGCTCCTGCAACTGGCCGAGCGCGCGGTGGCGATGCTGGCCGCACTGCTGTCGCTGGCCGTGCTGTTGATCATCGGCAACACCATCCGCCTGGCGGTCGTGAACCGCCAGACCGAGATCGAGATCATCCAGCTGGTGGGCGGTACGCCGGGTTTCGTGCGCCGGCCCTTCCTGTATACCGGTCTGTTCCAAGGGCTGCTCGGCGGGTTGCTGGCCTGGCTGCTGGTGGAGGCCAGCCTGCTGCTACTCAGCGGTCCGGCCCGGGAACTGGCCGGACTGTATGGCAGCAGCTTCGCCCTGACCGGCCTGGGGGCCGAGCAGGGGTTTTTACTGGCCATGGCTGGCGGTCTGCTGGGCTGGGTCGGCTCGCGGCTGGCGGTGGGCTGGCAGTTGCGCCAGATCGCGCTGCGCTAGTGTAGTGAGTCACGCTATCTGGAGCTTATTGTGAGTCCTTGTCGCCCGCTGTAGGTCGGCCTTTAGGCCGATACGTCGCCATGAAGGGCGACCTACAACCAGGCCAGGTTATGTTTCATCAAGAACGACTCACTACACTAGCAGGCTGTTGAAAAAAGGTTTCGTCACACCGGCGAAAGCCGGTGTCCAGGAATTAAATGCAATGCTTTCATCAACATCCTGGATTCCGGCTTTCGCCGGAATGACGAAGTTTGATGTTTCGGTGCGTTTTTCAACAACCTGCTAGACACATTACCCGATAAATCCTTGGTATTTGCGGAAAATCTACCGTCTTGTTGATATGGACACAAAACCCTACCCAATCTGCGTGTAGACGCTCTTCCCATCTCCCATGTAACTCTCGTACATATGCTCGAATAATACTGTGCACTTTTCTTCGTAGAGTTCTTTTGAGTAGGCACGTGGTAAGCCTTGGTCGAGCGTATCTTCGATCTGGAGCCGCACTTGGGCGCGTGTGCTGGCGCGCTGCCGCCAATCCAATACCAGCAGCGCATTGAGCCGCTCCAGTAATAGATGCGCCACCTTCTTAACCTCATCGCGCTCTTCAGTGGTCAACTCCGGGCTGGGGCGGGTGAGGATATCGAAGATCGTCAATTCTTCCTCCGACATGTGCTCGCGTACATGGCGGGTTTGTTCTTGGGTCAGCACGTTCGACAAGGCCAGCAGTTCGCGGAAGATTTCCTCGATGTTGCGGCTTCCGCTGTTATAGCTGTCTATCAAGGTCTGGAACTTCTCAAGATAGTCGGCGCGCGTTCGGTTCAATTGGACCATGCGTTCAAGCTGCGCGCGCACCGCGGCCTTGAGGCGCTCGACATCCGTATTGGTCGGACGTTTCTTATCGAAGCGCTTGGCCAAGGCCTCGAAATCGATCTTCGAGAGATCGATGCGCCCGTAATGCGGTGAGGCTGGCTCGTTGAAGGTGTACCCCTCGGCGGCAATCGAGTCGTCCAGCAAGGCCTGTATCCCGCGCATGATGTGCGAGATGTCCGGAGGTTCGGTGGTACTGCGAATGCGCTCGGCAATGGCACGCAAACACGCGCAACGCGAGGCAAAATCAACCGCGACCGGGTCGGGCTTCACCGCGCGGTAAAGGCTGTTCACCAAGCCCTCTTTTCCCAGAAAGTCCCGACGCACGGTTTCCGGCGCCATCAGCCGGTCTGCCACCTCGGCGATGGCGCCGGCGCGTTTAAAGTTCTCGGTCGGGGTGCTTTCAATCGTGGCGAGCTGTACACCATGGTTTGTGCAGTATTCGGTCGCATCCATCACGGACTGTCGGAGTGCTTCGACCAATACCTTTTTGTCCTGCACCGGGGTAACGCCACCGCGGCCCTTGCCGTAGATCGCGAGTGCCTTTTCCAGCGAGGCGAACACATTTGCATAATCCACGATCAACCCGCTGCGCTTGCCCGGAAACACCCGGTTCGCCCGGGCGATGGCCTGCATCAGGGAGTGGTTGCGCATCGGCTTGTCGAGGTAGATCGTGGAGCAACTGGGGGCATCGAAACCCGTCAGCCACATGGCGCACACAAAAACCAGCCGCAGCGGGTCCGCCGGGTCCTTGAACTTCTCATCCAATTCCTCGTCGTTCATGCGTTTTCGATGCGGCAGAATATCGAGGCCAAGCTGCTTCAGCTGCTCAATTTCGTTCTGCCCCGGCGACACCACCACGGCCATGTCCGTGGTGGTCAGCACGTCCAGCCGTTCCTTAAGCTCACGGCGGCGCTCTTCGGTAAGGCCGGCGCGGGCGAGCTCTTTTTCCACCCGTTGCCGGTCTTCCTGCCAATACTTCTGAACCTTGCCATGCATGCGCAGCGCAGTGGCTTTATCGATGGACACCACCATGGCCTTGCCCTGGAAACCGCGCCCCAGAAAATTCTGCACGATGTCCTTGGCAATGGACTCCAGCCGATCGTCACGGGTGATCAGGTGGTATTGCCGGCCTAGCTCGCGTTCCAGGCGGATCGACGCGTCCTCGTCCAGATCCGCCTCTTCAATCAGCGCATAGAGGTCATCGTTGAGATCCGGGTTTTCCAGATGCAGTTCCGGCGTCCGATTCTCGTAGAACAACGGCACCGTCGCGCCATCCTCCACCGACTGCTGGAAGTCGTAAATGGAGACGTAATCCCCGAATACCTCACGGGTGCGTTCTTCGCTGGCAATAAGCGGAGTGCCGGTAAAGGCCAGAAAGAGCGCATTGGGGAGTGCCGAGCGCATATTCAGCGCCAGGGTGTCGTACTGGCTGCGATGCGCCTCATCGGTCAGCACGATCACATCGCGCCGGTCGCACAGCACCGGCATTACGCCCCCTCTCCCTCCGGGAGAGGGCCGGGGTGAGGGCGATTCTGGCTGGAACTTATGAATCAACGTAAAGACATAGCGGTGGTTCTCGCCGAGTAACTGCCGCAGGTGGGCGCCGCTCTGGGCATGGCACTCATCGCCCTCGCTTTCGCTGACGGCGGCACAGTCCTTGAAGGTCTTGGCGATCTGGTCGTCGAGTTCCGTGCGGTCGGTGACGACCACAAACGACCAGTTGCCCGGTACCTTGCGCAGGATCTTCTGCGCGAAGAAGACCATGGAAAAACTCTTGCCTGATCCCTGGGTTTGCCAGAACACACCGCCACGACCGTGGCCTTCTTTACGTGCAGCAAGCGCGGCGACGATGGCGTTGTTCACGCCGAGATACTGGTGGTTCTGGCCCAACACCTTGATCAGCCCAGCCTTGTGCTCGGAGAAGAGCGTGAAGTTCTCGACGATATCCAGCAACCGCGCCGGATCGCAGGTGCCGCGCAGCATCACGTCGAGCGACACACGCCGTGGCTCGTCCTCGCGCTCGATGCGCTTCCATTCGAAGAACCGATCCCAGTCCGCCGTGAGCGAACCCACGCGGCTGTCGGTGCCGTTCGAGGCGATGAGCAGTGCGTTGTACCAGAAGAGCGCCGGAATGCCGTTCTGCGCGTGCTTGTAGCTGGTGAGGTTATCGTCGAAGGCCTGCTTGACCGGCACTCCTGGCTTCTTGAGTTCGATGACCACAAGCGGCAGGCCGTTCACGAAGCCGATCAAATCCGGCCGGCATGTGTAGAGCGGGCCGGTGATGGACATCTGGCTGACGAGCAGGAAATCGTTCGCCTGCGGGTTCTCCCAATCCACCACTCGCACCCGTTCGGTCTTTTGCCCACCACGCTGGCGGTCCGGCACAGAAACAGTGATCCCTTCACGCAGAAGTTCCCAGACTTCGCGGTTCGCGGCCGAGGCACTCATGGCGGTGCGGTCGCGGGCGATGGTGTCTATTGCCGCCGTGATTGCTTCGGGTGGCAGAGCCGCATTCAGGCGTTCCAGCATTCCGCGCAGGCGCGGTATCAGTACGACATCGCCCTTGGTCTCGCGGCCAAGGCTAATATCCCTCTCCCCTTGGGAGAGGGGCTGGGGTGAGGGCACGCCAAAGACCTCTTCCATTGCCGACACAGCCGTCCACCCTAGCTCAACAAAAAGCTGGATCGTAGGTTGTTCGACAAGGTGATCTTCGGTGTAGTGAGTAGCCATAAATGGTCGGCCAAGTAACAGCACTGTTTATAAGTTAGTAAGCACTACCATCCATTATATATTTTGTTAGGTTTTGATTGAGCTTTGGGGCCCAGAGACCCATAATTACGTCAGCTCATCTACCATGTGTGGAAGGAGTAACGGGGCCGCCCTTCGGGGCGGCCCCAGCCATTTCTACTTCCTGTTTTTCCAGTACTCCTCAAATTCCTTCTGCAATTTCTTTTTTTGGTGTGGCCTATCAACGACGTAGGCCGTCCACGGCAAGATGTACTCCTTTCGGTCAGCCAATATCACCAGATATTCCTGTGCCTCCAGCCATAGACATATCCGAGTTTCTACACCTTTGGTACTTTTCCTGACATTTGTCCAGACCTTCACGACATCGTCTTCTGAATTTTCAATAAGCGGTCGTGGCCAACAGATACGCTCACAACGGCGGAAATCCACAGTGCGACTCGCTTCGTCTATACCTTCAGATATGAGGTGCCAAAATGTCGCTTCTTTTCCGTTCGACAATGGGTGGCGCTTCAGACCAAGCCGCCGCCCCTGGAATTCTGGTTTGCTGTCGATAAAATCTTCTTTGAAGTACGCATAAATCGCCTCGACATATTGTTCCCAATCCCCGCCATAATCCTTGAACAGGACAAGCGGTGGTAACCATTCTGGTGTTCCGGTCATCCCTGCGCCTCCTGTGCCTGCCACCGGAACAGATTCACCTTCTCCTCGCGCAACAGAGTCGTTTTTTCCAAGCCATAGCCCGACCGCTGCCGCATACGCTCGATCAAGGCTAGCTTCCCAGGGTTACCGTGCAAGTCACGGTTCACATACGACACCGCCCCCACCAACAAGTCCGCCAGTTGAAGCTGCTCGATCTCGTGGGAATGCACGAGCTGCACGCGTTCGACGATCTCCCGCGAAAAATCATAAAGGTTGTTGCACAACACCTCATGCAGTTTTCTGACTTTTTCCGCACCGCGCGTGTCCTTGATATCGAGATAAATCCGATATCTCGCCACCGGGCTGAGGATCACTTTCAACATGTCGAAGTACATCTTGTAATACCACGTGTCGTGATCCTGACCGGCAAACGCGTGATGATTCAGCTTGGTCTTATCTGGAATGATAAGCGCACGAAAGTGCAGGTCGTCATCGTCAAAGAAGTAATCCAGCAAATCGAGATAAAAGAGAACTTTCGATGCCGACACCTTGGTCCATTTCACCTCGAAGTCCACGGGTAGCGCATGCTTACGCTTGATCTCCCGAATACGCACTGCAATTCCACGTGTCTTGTCGAATGGGCACCATATCGCCCCCAGAACCATCGCTGGCTGCTTGTCGTTTTCGAGGTGACAGGATTCGTCGCAATAGATGTTGTAGGTTTCGCTCATGGCACCACCTGAATCGGGTTGAGCAGCTCCAGCGCTCGGGACAGCCAGGTTTTCATCAGGACGTTTTCAACTTAAATAAGAAGTGATTGATTTCCAACATGTTATAGAAAATAGCTCTTTTGGCTCAAATAAACTGCCCGCTAGCCCCTTAGCGGGCAAATTCTCCATTTCCGCCGCTCCAGAACCATCTCGCCCTTGGTCTCGCGTCCGAGCGTTCCTTCCGCGCCGAAGACTTCTTCCGCCGCCGACACAGCGGCCCAGCCCAGTTCCGCAAAGAGCTGGATTGCGGGCTGCTCGACGAGCCGATCTTCGGTGTATTGCCCTGGAGGCATGCGATATTCTCTTCTTCTCTACCCGCCGCCTTCTTGCTCTTTGCCGATACCCGCATCACCGCGATCGCCAGAGGACTGACTCTTAGCGGTCAGGGCAATCGTCGGCCAGCATATCAACCGCAAAATAAGCCACCACATGAAAACCACACTGACGCCATAGAATGCTCCATGGGACATCAAGCCGTGTGCAAAATTATTTCTGAGGTTGTGGCCATACCGTTCGACCAGTAGTGACTGGAGATCGAACGTAATATCAGGACCAAATGCCTTTTCAAGCTCTGGAGCGTAGAGCGTCGTATTTAGGCTCCGTTCGTCCTGAACACCTTGATCCAGCCCTGAGGTCGTGACACCCATGTTCTGAAGTACAAATCTCATCGAGTCTTCGAATTGCGGAATCAGCAAGTGTGTCGCGATGACCCAGTCGCCAGAAAATCCGGCACGAAGTCCTTCGGCGTACAGATACTCGCGGCCAGGACGTACCAGAGGGTTGTTAGATAAAAATGGCATTAGTTCCGCGAGGGTTACGTTGTGCTCCAGCAGGATTTGCTTTCTCGCGGGTTCTATTGCCGCCTGAACCTCTACAGAGTAGTTAATCCCCGTCTGGTGAAACATGTGTGCACGGAATGCTTTCTCTCTCTCATCGGCGTTCGCTGTTAGGAGATCGGGCATTCTTGCAATGACTTTGCCCTCACCATCGACGAGTGTCCCGGACACAATGAACTGTATCGGATGTTTATTCGCCAGATCCTCGACCTGCTTTCGAAGCTTTTCCACTTTGGTAGGTCTGACCAGCAGACATAAAGCCATGATCGCATCGCGCAGTGGCTTCCCAGAAACCGTTGATCGAGCTTGTTCAATGGCGCTCGACAAGTCGATCTCAGTCGATATGGGCTTCATCTCGGCGAGTGTTTGCCGCTGGTACTCTAGTAACTTCTTATAGAGGTCATCTGATCGCTGCTGCTGACCACCTATGCGGCGATATGCCTCAACGGCATGCTGCATATGTGTTGCGGCCGCCATCGCACTTGTTGCAGTTGCTGCCTCTGACACATATGTTTCTGCTGCCATGATTCGGGCCGCAGCCATATCCTCAAGCCGCTCACCTTTCGCGTGCCACTTGGTTAACGTGTCCCAATATGCGCGTGCTCGGTACCATTCGCCCTTTGACTCTGCACGGTCGGCGGCTCTTTCGGCTATGGAGGTGTATATCGCAGGATCACCCTGACCAAACTCCAGAAGGAGCTCCATTAACCGGTGCGACAAGAATAATGGATCTTCGCCGTTGTATTTGGCAAGGACATGTTCGATGTGGTCGATTACCTTACCAAATGGTTCCTTACCGCCCTTTCCGAGGGTTGCTGCCAAGCGCAGAGCACGTTCAATTCTCTCGTAGGCGCCCGTCCAGTTCTCGGGGTGTTCAAGCCTCGAAGCCGTCTCCAGAAACGAATCAACTGCAAGAATGGCAGCCTTGAAGCTTCTGAGGCGCAACCAAACAACATCGGCAATTCTCGCGCGCGCCTCAGAATCTTGGATAGCAAAGACGATCTCTTCCAAGACCCTCATCTGCTCTTCAGAAAAATCGTCAGGGATTGCACTTCTCGATCCACCAAAAATAGTCAACGGACCGTATGGTTCCGTAGCTGATTCATGATGCATATGAAGCGATGTAAGCTGGGCGAGTAGTCGATATACGGAGTATTCGGTCTGAGCCTCTGATTTTTCGGCCTCGTTCATCTTACGAATAAATGCCGTCATATACTCATGGCATTCCTTCTCCACTAGGCCCGCAATTACCTCTGGCCATGCAACTTTCCTGAGGTCTTCAGCAGTTACCGAAACGTTGGAGTCAACCATAAATTGATTCAAGCCACGTTTTCGATTGGTTTCGCGGTAGCTATTGCGAGTGACACTTCTCCGGATAGGAGACGGGGTAGCAGCAGGTCGCGGGTGCGGCGGAGGTTCATTGTTTTGAGGCCGAGTGTGGCAATCTGCGAAAATAACGGAGCAACCAATTCGCGGAAACATGCTTGAAGTGGTTCGGGCGGCACAACCCTCAGCGTCTGCAGAATGTAATCAGTCCACTTAAAATTGGAGATGCCGGTGGACTGTACTTGGAATTGCTCGATCTCTCCCGACTCATATCCTTCGAGAAACGAGAGGTAGAGCAATTCAGAGCTATATGCAGAAGCATCTGGCCTAACACGCTTGCAGAAGCTTGCACAGATGACGGAATCACCGTCGAATGCCGAGAGGAGCTCTTTAGAGACAAAAAGCGTTCGGCCAACAGGCTGCCCTTTGCTCCCTCCAGACACCTCAAAAATAATATCGCCCGCCTGTAGGTGGCGGGAACGCAGATTGGAGACAGAGTGATAACGATGCGGGACATTGGTGACTTGGCAATACCGTGCGTCGGGAATGTCCGTGCCACGAATTACCCACGCAGGCTCAGCATGTCCTTCATCCAACGCGTCTTTACCCCATCCGCCACCGATATGATCGGTCATCAGCGATTCCAGATTCTTCACCTCCCAGCCTTGAGGGACGGGGCCGAGCGACGAGGCAACGCTGAGAATCTTTTCGTGGCCGGGGAAGCGGAAGTGGACGAACCACTCGCGGTAGAGGGCGCGGGCCATTTCTTCCAGAATCCGGATGCGCCGTAGGTTGTTTTCGATCAGGTCGTCATAGGCTGATAGGATACCTGCGATGCGGCGTTGGACGGGTAACGAGGGGAGTTCAACCGGAAAAGCCCGCAGGTCTCGAAGTAGTAGATTCTTCTGTGCAGTCCCTCCTGCATACTCTGTTAATCGTTGTATGTCGGATTGTAGTCGGTAATACAGAAAGCCTGGCTCTGCTTGGCTTTTTATTGGCTTAAGAATGGCAACGCTTTTTTGGAATGTTGTGCGACGGGTCAGATCATTGTCAGGCGCGATGGCCATCCGCCCAATCGTGCCGCTATTTGTGATTAGTATGTCCGATGCTTCAAGCCTCGTTCGTCTGTGAGTATCGATGAAGTCTGCCTCGGTAATTTGGCGGGCTTTCTCGTAATTGATCTTACCGTTCAAGACATCTTTGCAGCTTATGAAATAGAACCCCGAGTTATCCTCGTCCTGACAATCTCCGTGCTTGCCATCGGTGATTTGTGCACAGATTTCTTCCAGCTTTACTGAGCGTTGATCGGAATTCATCACGCCTCCAAGATCTCCGCCACATTCCGCGCGATGGTCTGTTCGAGTTCTCGCGCCTGGGCGTTGAGGGTTTCGAGTTCTTCGTTCAGGGTTTCAAGCTGTTCCTTGAAATCTTCGTCGCTCACTTCCTCGCCGGGGGCGACACCGACGTAACGGCCGGGGTTAAGACTCCAGCCTTGGGCCTCGATCTCCTTGAGCGTGGCGACTTTGCAAAGGCCGAGGATGTCGCGATAAGCCAGTTTCTTGCCAAACACCTCCATGAGCTTCGCCTTCGCGTCGTCTCCGCCAAGCGTGAAAT
>CAYHES010000059.1:0-13424 GCA_964355495.1 uncultured Acidiferrobacterales bacterium | reverse complement strand
GGTTTCGGTTAAAGGTTTGCGTCCCTTATTCGCCGGAGCAGCCCGGCTTCGGCAGGCCGGCGTACTTGCACATCTGCCGAGTCGCGCCGTCCGGGAACAGCTCCAGGAGATACGTGACCGTGCCCTTGTCTGCGCCCAACTTCTTGCCGATCGCCTTGGCCAGCACGCGCGCCGCGGGTGAAGTCTGGTACTCGTCGTAGTACGCGCGCAGGAAGTGGATTACCTCCCAGTGGTCACGGGTGAGCTCGCAGTTTTCAGCGTGCGCCAGCTCCTTCGCGATGTTCTCGTTCCACTCGCGGCGGTCGGCGAGGAAACCTTCCTCGTCGGTCTCGATCTTCTGTCCGTTCACCATGATCGGCATGTTGCGTTCTCCTGGTGTGTACGTGTGGGTTGCAAGTGACCGCAACGACCCGCCACACGTTCTATATCAAACCAATGTCGATCTCTCGCCGTCATCTTGGTCATCACGGACACCCATGTGGTCGCGGCAGGCCGGCGTATTTGCCTGCCTGCTTGGCTGGGCCTTGCGGGAACAACCCATACAGATACTTGTTGTTGCCTTTATCTGGGCCGAGTTTCTTTCCGATCGCCTTGGGCAGGAGACGCTGGTTGGGTGAGGCTTTGAATTGCTCGTAGTACTCGCGTACAAAGTTAATGACTTCCATGTGAGCCGGAGTAAGCTCAAAGTTATCCGCTCTGGCTATCTCCTTCGTGACTTCTTCGTTCCAGTCTGAAATATGAACGAGAAAGCCTTCGTAATCGATCTGGACGATCTTACCCGCTACGGTAATCGTGCTGTTGTCGAATTTCGCCATTTGCTTGGCCTTTACCTCGTTCCAGTCGGTGCGGGTCTTGAGATAGCCATCCTCGTCGACTTCGACGGCCTTACCCGCTACGGTAGTCGTGCCCATATGTGATCTCCTCTTCAATTTGCGGCTACAGAAGAGAAGAGTCAGGGTCAAAACGGAGCACCCCGGCTTCGGCAGGCCGGCGTACTTGCACATCTGCCGAGTCGCGCCGTCCGGGAACAGCTCCAGCAGATACGTGACGGTGCCTTTTTCTGGGCCGAGCTGTTTTCCAATGGCCTTGGCCAGCACCCGCGCCGCGGGTGAAGTCTGGTACTCGTCGTAGTACGCGCGCAGGAAGTGGATGACTTCCCAGTGGTCCCGGGTAAGCTCGCAGTTTTCGGCGCGCGCCAGTTCTTTCGCCACGTGCTCGTTCCACTCGGAACGGTTTTCCAGAAAACCCTCTTCATCCACTTCGACGGTCTTACCAGCCAGGGTCACGGTGATTTTGCTCATGGTGCGTTCTCCTCTGTTTAGGAAAAGACGAAATGGGGCGTTGAGCCTGCCCCCGTTGATGGACCCGGCGACGTGCGGCCGACCTCGACCACGTAACCGGGATCGAAGCGCGGCTCGACATCGTCGGCATAGCCGCGCGGATTGCAGACGACACGGGTGCGACCGCAGAAGTAGTCCTGGCGTGCGTGGATGTGGCCGTGAATCCAGAGGGCGATGTTCGAGGGTTCGATCAGCTCGCGCAGGTCCACGGCGAGGTGTTTGGCCGCGGCGTCGTCAATGAGCACTTCGTGCGGCAACGACCGGTGCAGCGGCGCGTAGTGGGTGATGACCGCGGTCGCGCCGTCGTGGGGTTGGGCCAGCATCTCGCGCAGCCAGGCGACGGAGTTTTTCAGCGCTGCGCGCATCCGCTGTGTCGCCGGCGCCCAGAGCGTGCAGCCGAGGAAACGCACGCCGCGGTGTTCCCAGACGTCGTTTTCGAGGAGGGTGACGCGGCTGCCTGCGGCCAGCGCGCGGAAGCGCGCGAGCTCCTCCGCGTTGCCGGCGACAATCTCGTGGTTGCCGAGGACAAACAGCGTCGGTTGCGTGAAGGTGCGCATCGCCCAGCGCAGGCTGTCGAAGCCGCCGTCGACATCGCCCGCGAGCACGACCACGTCGGCCGTGACATCCGGCAGGACAATCTCACCGGATAGATCGCGATGCACACCCGACAGGACATGAAGTCTCATCGAGACCGGATGATCTGACGCCGCCACAGATGCCATAGGCATGATCGAGATAGCCTGACGATGCGATGATGCATTAGGCGACTATTGTTCGATTCCGATCTATTCCCCGTTGGGAGTAGCGGATATATCCATTCCGGAATATCCCTGGAAGTAGTCTGTAAGAATAACCCGGCGTGGTTTGCTTATGGCCGAACTCCCTCGCGCGCTTCGCGCGCCGCCCCTTTTTCAATGGAACAAAAGAGGAAAAGCATACAAGTGTCTCTGCAGTGGGTTACATCTTTTCCAACCTGAGCGACGCGGAGTTGATGCAGTAGCGCAGGCCGGTGGGTTCCGGGCCGTCGGGAAACACATGACCGAGGTGCGCGCCGCATTGATTGCAGAGCACTTCGGTGCGGCGCATGCCGAGCTGGGTGTCGCTTTCCTCGCCGATGTTCTCGGGCTTCAGTGGCTTGTAGAAGCTGGGCCAGCCACTGCCGGAGTCGTATTTGGTGTCCGCGCCAAAGAGTTCGGCCCCGCAGCAGGCGCAACGGTAGATACCGGGATCATGGCAATCATGATACTGCCCGCTAAAGGCGCGCTCCGTGCCTTTCTCGCGCGCGATGCGGTATTGCTCCGGTGTGAGCAGTGCGCGCCACTCGGCTTCGGTTCTGGCAGTGTTTTTCTTCATGCCCATCCTCCATGACGTTAGATCTCGCCCCACATGCGCACCAGGTTGACATAGGTCTTGTTGATCAGCTTCGTGTCTTCTGACTCAGCCGCGCTGGCGAGCATGCGTTCACGCACGCTGTTGAGCTCGTGCAGGAGTTCGCGCCGGGCTGGATCGCGCACTAGGCTTTGCAGCCAGGTCACGGCCACCAGACGTTCACCGCGCGTCACCTCGGCCACGCGATGCAGACTCGAGGAAGGGTACATGACCGCATCCCCGGCAGGCAGCTTGACCAGTTGTTCGCCAAAGGCTGTTTGGATAACCAGCTCGCCACCATCGTAGTCAGCCGGATCGTTCACAAAGACCGTAATGGAAACATCCGAGCGGTAGAGCGCGCCATCCGCGCCCATGATCGGGTCGTCCACATGATCGCCGTACCGCATGCCGGACGTGTAGCGCGCGTAGTAGGGGGCGGCAACGCGCAGCGGCAGGGCCGCACTGCGGTAGACCGGATGTTGCACCAGCTTGCCCATGACCAGGTTGTTGAGCTGCGCAAGCTCGCGCGCGTGTCGGTCCA
Organism: uncultured Acidiferrobacterales bacterium; assembly: GCA_964355495.1. Taxonomy (GTDB): domain Bacteria; phylum Pseudomonadota; class Gammaproteobacteria; order Acidiferrobacterales; family UBA6901; genus UBA6901. The sequence continues at coordinate 10,175 of CAYHES010000059.1, read as the reverse complement.
CTTCCTGGTTATTCTTGACGCGCCTGGCAGCTAGACCGGCGGAAAGCTTGCCATCCACGAACGGCGCGCTGGCCAGCATGAGTCGTAGCACGTCGAGTTCAGCGCGATCGAGTACTGAAGGAATCCGGAGCAGCACAGGCGGCCTCGCGTTATGCAGATGGTTCGGGAGAATGTTTCAGCAAGACCTTTGCAGGTCTCGTCGCTTCTTCCCCGGCGGTTGTCGTTTTCTGCCAGGGTCCGTGTCTCGGATCCATGCCTTCCGGATTGCACGCCACTGGCTACAATCCCGGGCGCGGTGCGGAGCGTGCGTTTTCCTCAAAAATGAATTCGGTATTGAGCATTTCGCCACCGGTGTCGATCTCCACCGTCTTGATGCCCGGCATGCGCTTGAGTATGTAACCGGCCATGAGCTGTACCAGCAGTTGGTTCTGGGCACTTACGGAGACCAGCAGTTTGTTCGCCGCGACCTGGCAGCGCTGTGCGGTGTCCAGAGATTCGACAAACTCCGGCCCCATCTGCCAGCCGCCGTCCATGTCGCGATCCATCTTCTGGAAGAATGTCTCGCCCTCAGCCAGCATGTCCTGCGGAACTTCGATGCGGTGCGTCTTGCTGTCGATGATCACGTCCAGCTTCATGAATGTCCTCGGTGCGACAGGTCGGAAGAAGTATCAACCGGCTGGCGTCACTGTGCGCTCAGTATCTGGCAGGCGGGGGGATGTTCCAGCAGGTTTTCGATCGCCGCGCCCGATTCTGCGCCGAACTGCCGGTGCAGTTCCAGCATCTGTTGGGTTGTGTCGAGCCAGCGTTGTGCGCCGCCGCGTATCATTTCGTGCAGTATCTCCCGATTGCCGTCCTCGACCCAGTGTCGATAGGCGGCCAGGGCTTCCGGAAACAGGTAACGGCGCATGCCACTGAAGCTGGCGAAGTAAAAATGCAGGGCGGCGGCGTTATCCCGCTCCACCAGGCGCGGCAGCGTGGACAGGCAATCGGCGAGGATATCGCGCACCGCACGCGCCATGATTTCACTTTTGGTGCGCGATAGCGTCGTGAGCATCTCGTGCCAGGCTTCGCCCAGATGTTCGCCGGCGAGTGCCTCGCCGACTTCATGCAGAATCACCGACTCCGTTTCGGCTTCAGTCATGCGATCCAGCGATTCATCCAGGCTGTGTTCCACATCGTAGAACGCGAGCGCACGGACCGTGGCATCGCTCTGCCGGTTCAAGCGCCATTCTTCAATGCGCTCCCACAGATAACGGCGCAACGACTCCTGACGCAGGTAGATGCTGCCATTCAGCAGCATCGCCGGCGGCGCTACCAGATCGCGCGCATATTCGCGGGCCGAAACATAAACGCTAAAACCCTCGCGTCGCTCCTGACGTTGCAGCGCACCGAGAAAAAAATGCGGCTTGTTGAAGCGGCCATAGCCGGCGCTGTACACATAGCCCTGCGGCACGAGTGTGCGATTAATGCCTTCGGCATCGAATGGATCGAAGCTGTGGCCCCCCAGCAGCAGCGATTCGAAAGTACTCGACTGCATGTCTTGCCACAGCAGTTCGCGTTGCTGTATCCATTTTCCGACTTCGGCGCGCGGCAAACTGTCGGTGAATGGAATCTGGTGCTCCCAGCGGTAGAATTCGCGCATCTTGAGCAGGAAGATACACAGCGTGTAATCGCCGGCGAACTGCGCATCCGAGATGTGGCAGTTCTTCTGGACTGTGGCGGCGATCTGACCGATGTTGAGCATGCGCAGACGGTTTGTTGGTGACCTTACGTATATAGTATAGGGATAGAAGCCCCGGCGAAAATGGTCCAATTTGTAGGGTTTCTAAAACATGGGGGTTTCGTGCGATGGCGAAGCATACCGCTTTCTGGCTGCTCCTGTTTGCGCTATTCAGCCTGCCCGTGACTGCCGACCCGCCGGCCGGCTATGCGTTTGTGAGTTATGACGCAGGGCTGGCGCAGGCGAAGCAGAACGGCCGTCCGGTGTTTTTGTATTTCGGACGCTACGGCTGCGGCTGGTGCGACAAGACCAACCGCGAGGCGTTTTCCGACAAGCGGGTGCAGCGGCTGTACAGCGACCGTTACGTGCTGGTGTATGTGGATGCCGAGAGCGGTCAGCGACTGACCTTGCCCAGCGGCGAGCGCATCACCGAACGCGAGCTCGGCGCGCGCATGAAGGTGCTGGCCACGCCCATGTTTGCCTGGCTTGAGCGGGACGGGCGCGAAATCTTTCATGTCCCCGGCATTCAGTCGGCCCAGGATTTTCTCCTCTACGACCGGTTCGTGAGCGAGGAACACTATCGCAAGGAAAATATCCGTGACTTTCTATCCCGCGAGACGCGCTAGTCTCGGTTTTTTTGCCTGGCTGTGGAGCGCCTCGGCGTTGGCGGCGCCTTGGGAGTTCGGCGAGCCCGTAACCGTTGCTGCTTCGCGACCGGGCGTATTCCATCATCTGGAGGCGGCCGGCCGCCAGAGCATTGCGGTATCGGCCGGTGCGGTCGCGATTGTCTGGGAGGACAACCGCGACGGCACACCGCGGGCCTATGCCGCATTGCGCGCCGCGGGAAAAAGCGATTTCGTGCCGCAGCGCTTGAGCGGAATGCATGAGGCGTATGAGCCGGTGGTGGTGGCCTTGCCACAGGGCGGTTTCTTGTTCGGTTGGGAAGAGGGCGGCCGCATCTGGGCGCGCAGCGGCGGGCCCGCGGGCCTCGGCCCGGCGCTGAAGCTGAGCGGCGCCGAGGCGGCGCAGGTTGTGCTCGGCGCCGGCGAGCCGGGTGTGTTTGCCGCCTGGGCGGAGCGTTCCGGAAAACACATGGCGATCCGGTTTACGCGCCTCAAGCCTGGTGGCACGACGTTGGCTGCCGACCCCGCGCTGGCCGTAACCGCACCGCAGGCGGACGACCAAATCTATCCGGCGCTTGCCGTGCTCAAATCGGCAGTGGTGCTCGCCTGGGAGGACCGGCGCGACGGGCATACGGTGATCCTGCATGCGCGCACGCAAGACGGGAAGAAATTCAGCAACGCACAGACCTTGAACGAACAACGGGAGCGCCGCTCGCAGACCTTCGGGCGCGGTACCGGCGCCGCGCGCGTCGCGCTGGTGCGCCTCGATGCCGAGCACGCCGCGGCCGCGTGGCTCGACAAGCGCGACTTCGAGGGCGGGTATGACGTGTATGCGGCGCAGAGCGAGCCGGGCGGCGGCCGCTTTCGGCGCAATGAGTTGGTACAGGATGAATTCGGCAACAACATCGGCCAGTGGCATGCAGCGATCGCGGCACAACCCGGGCTGCAGGCTGTCGCCTGGGACGATGATCGCGATGGCACTCCGGACATCTGGCTCAGTTGGCGTGAAGCCTCCGGCTGGAGCGAGAATATCGCCGTACCCGGTGCTGCCGGCGCCGCTATCGACGCCAGTCCGGCCATGGTTGTGGATGAGGGCGGTCACTTGCACCTGGCCTGGATCGAGCAACAAAACGCGGACGCCCCGACGCGTCTGCGCTATATCGCGGGCCGGCGGGCGGCACATTACTCCGGAACGCCACAGGTTCATTAGCAGATGTTGAAATGCTCCCGGCTTCGGGTAAACTATGCGCGCCTTTTGGTTACGGTTCCTGGCTGCAGATCAACACGAGGAGTGGTTCTTTCATGAGCAACGTGTATTACGAAACCATCGACAAGATGGAAAAAAGCGGCGTTGACAAGGAATACATCAACGGTTGGGCGGGCGGCTTCCTGCACAATCCGAAGCGCGAGGAGCAGCGCGTCAACGACGCCTACGAAGCCGGTTACAACGACGGTGCCGCCAAGAAGGCCGACGGCTACAAGGCCTGGACCAAGAAGTAACGGCGGGACATATAAAAAAACGGGGGCTCGTCGCGCCCGTTTTTTCTTAAATCGTCGCTACGCCTTCAGTTCCGCCCGTCCGTACCACTTTTTTGCCTCGGCCGCGCTCTTTTCCACGCCGAGACCCTGTTCGTACATCATGGCGAGCGTCATGGCCGAGCCCAACAGCCCGTGCTCGGCGGCGCGCTGAAACCATTTCGCCGCTTCCTTTTCGTTCTTCTCGGTACATTCACCGTACAGGTACATGAAGCCCAGCCCGTGCTCGGCCATGGCATAGCCCTGCTCGGCGGCGGCGCGCATCCATTTGTAGGCCATGAGCGGATTCGGCACCTTGCCGAGCCCGTTCTGGCACATGATCGCGACACGGTGCTGGGCCTGGGCATCACCGGCTTCGGCAAACGGTTTGAGCAGACGCCAGGCCAGGGCGAATTCCTTGGCCTCGAACGCGGCCATGCCGCTGGCCATGTCCTGGGTGGTGTTGTTGAATTCGGGCATACGCACTCCGTGCTGAAGCGGTGAGTGATGAGTTGAAGTCATTCTGCCAGACCGAGAGCGGGCCGGCCACCAAGTCCACAGCGACCGAACGTGAATAGTGCGTCTGCATAACGGGGGAGACACGTATTCCGGATGTCAGATCGGCCCCGATGGTCTATCATTCCGCGTTTCGAGCGAGACTCAATCCGGAGCAGGGCATGGCGCTACGTTTGCACACCAAGTGGAACACCGGCGGTTCCAAGACCATCGAGGACCGGGCGGGTGTGGTCGGCTTTAATATCTGGAAGATTGCGAAAGAAACCTGGATTCGCATGGAACGGGAAGGCTTCCTTGCCGGTGAGGACCGGCAGCTCGCCGCCGTACTGACCGAAATGATCGCGTTTCTGGTGCAGGTCGCCGATCGACTGGTCTATGGCCAGCTGAGCGAGGAGGACAGGGCGCGCTTCATCAATGCGCTGGGAAAACACCTCGCGCACACCATGCAGTCGAATATGCTCGACATGTTTGGTCCCGGCGATCATGCAACGCCGTTCATCAACACATTGAATGCACGTGCCGCCGATTACGCCGAATTCGAGTTTGCACATTTTGCCCCCAGCTACGGCTTTCTGCGCTATCTTGGCGAGAAAATGTCCGAGGCCATGGCGGCGACCGACAACAAGTGGGTCATTGAGCAGGTCATTGAAATCGAGGCGCCCGAGGCCATGAAGCCGATCAGGAAGCTGATCGGGGAAGTCCTGGGTGTCAAAGTATCTTGAATCAGAATTACGAAACACTTGTAGCATATTGATTATTAATAAATATAATAATCGTACAGTCGTCCACTCAACGCTTTCCGTTGGTAACCATGGCCCTGGAAGAACTCAATCCCCTTAGTAACCAGCTCAAGGAACTGCGTGCGCGCGCGCTGATCTTGAGGGGGTATCTTTGACTACGACCTCAAAGAAGAGCGGCTCACCGAGGTCAATCGTGAACTTGAGCAACCCAACATCTGGGGCAAGCCCGAGCGTGCCCAGGAGTTGGGGCGTGAACGCGCGCGTCTCGAAGCGGTGGTCGAGACCTTCCGGCGCATCGATGCGCGCCTGAACGATGTTGCCGAGTTCCTCGATCTCGCGCGTGACGATAACGACACCAGCATGATCGCGGTGATCGCCGCCGACCTCAGGACGGTGGAAGGCGAGATCGGCGAACTTGAGTTCCGGCGCATGTTCTCGGGCGAGATGGATGCCAACAACGCCTTCCTCGAAGTCCAGTCCGGAACCGGCGGCACCGAGGCGCAGGATTGGGCGTCCATGCTGCTGCGCATGTATCTGCGCTGGGCGGAGCGGCGCGGCTTCAAGACCGAGCTGATCGAGCAGTCCGACGGTGAAGTCGCCGGCATCAAGGGCGCCACGATACGCATCGAGGGGCCCTATGCCTTCGGCTGGATGCGCACCGAGACCGGTGTGCATCGTCTGGTGCGCAAGTCGCCGTTCGATTCCGGCAACCGCCGCCATACTTCGTTTGCTTCGGTATTCGTCTCGCCCGAGGTGGATGAGGATTTTGACATCGAGGTCAACCCGGCTGACCTGAGGGTGGACACCTATCGCGCCAGCGGCGCCGGTGGTCAACACGTCAACCGTACCGAGTCGGCGATCCGCATCACGCACGTGCCGAGCGGCGTTGTGGTTGCCTGCCAGAGTGACCGTTCGCAGCACAAAAACCGTTCCACGGCCATGAAAATGCTGAAGGCCAGACTCTACGAGCTTGAGGTTCAGAAGCGAAATGTCGAAAAGCAGAAACTCGAGGACAGCAAGGCCGATATCGGTTGGGGCAGCCAGATTCGTTCCTACGTGCTCGACCAGTCACGCATCAAGGATTTGCGTACCAATGTCGAGGTAGCCAATACCCAGGCGGTGCTGGATGGCGACCTGGATAAATTTATCGAGGCCAGTCTCAAGAGTGGGTTGTAGGCTGAACAGATGAACACCTGCCGCAAAGGCGCAAAGGACGCAAAGTTTTTTGTAAAGATTCTGGAATTATCTTTGCGTCCTTTGCGCCTTTGCGGCGGATTTTTTGTTTTTATATGAGCGGGAATTGACAGCATGAGCGACAACGACAAACCCGAGCAGTTGGACGAAAGCACTATTATCGCGCTGCGCCGCGCCAAGCTCGCCGCCTTGCGCGAACGTGGTATGCCGTTCCCGAATGACTTCCGCCGCAATGTGATTGCCGGCGAACTGCATGCCGAGTACGGGGAAAAGGATAATGCCGCCCTGGAGGCGGCCCCGGTACGCGTGCGCGTCGCCGGACGCATGATGGGCATGCGTGTCATGGGCAAGGCGAGCTTTGCACACTTGCAGGACATGTCCGGGCGTATCCAGCTGTATGTGCAGCGCGAGACCATCGGCGAGGTGTTGTACGGCGAGTTCAAGCAATGGGATCTCGGCGACATCGTCGGCGCCGAGGGCGTGTTGTTCAAGACCAAGACCGGCGAGCTGTCGGTGAAAGTGGATGATGTCCGCCTGCTCACCAAATCGCTGCGTCCGCTGCCGGACAAGTGGCACGGCCTCACCGACACCGAAACGCGCTACCGCCAGCGGTATGTCGATCTCATCATGAACGAGGTGGCGCGCAAGACCTTTCTGGTGCGCTCCGAGGTCGTGACCTTCATCCGCCAGTTTCTGACGGCGCGCGGCTTTCTCGAAGTCGAGACGCCGATGATGCAGGCCATTCCGGGCGGCGCCACGGCACGACCGTTCGTGACCCATCATCACACGCTCGATATGCAGCTGTTTCTGCGCATCGCACCGGAGCTCTATTTGAAGCGCCTGGTGGTGGGCGGTTTCGAGAAGGTGTTCGAAATCAATCGTAACTTCCGCAATGAAGGCCTGTCGACGCGTCACAACCCCGAGTTCACCATGCTCGAGTTCTATGAGGCCTACGCCGATTACCGCGACCTCATGAACCTGACCGAAGAAATGCTGCGTACCCTGACCCAGACGGTATTGGGCTCAACGGTTGTCGCCTATCAGGGCGACAGCTACGATTTTGGCAAGCCGTTCGCGCGCCTGTCCGTCAAGGAATCGATCCTGCATTTCAATCCGGACCTGAAAAGCACGGACGTGGAGTCGCTCGAGAACGCACGCCGTGTGGCCGGGCATTTGAACATTCCGCTCAAGCCGACCTATGGGCTGGGCAAGGTGCAGATCGAGATTTTCGAGAAGACCGTGGAGTCGCGCCTCAAGGACCCGACCTTTATCACTGCTTATCCGACCGAGGTTTCGCCGCTCGCGCGCCGCAACGACCAGGATCCGTTTGTCACCGACCGGTTCGAGTTTTTTGTCGGTGGGCGCGAGATCGCGAACGGATTTTCCGAGTTGAACGATGCCGAGGATCAGGCCGAACGTTTCCGCCGGCAGGTGCAGGACAAGGACGCGGGGGACGTGGAAGCGATGCACTTCGATGCCGATTACATCCGTGCGCTGGAGCACGGCATGCCGCCAACGGCCGGCGAGGGCATCGGCATCGACCGGCTGGTGATGTTGCTCACCGATGCACCCAGCATCCGCGACGTGATTCTGTTTCCGCACATGCGCCCGGAGGCAAGCGGTTGAAGTTAGTTGCTATGATTTTTTAGCCACAGATGAACGCAGATAAAGTACTTCAGAAGCAAACAGCGTCACGTACAGGAAGTTTTTATCCGCGTCCATCTGCGTTCATCTGTGGCTAAAAACATTATGAAATTAGCATTCCAACTCAGGCCGCGAGCATGGACTTCACGTCCTTCATTTCCGCGGCCGCCTCTTCCATCGTGCTAATGCTGGTCTCGGGAGTGAGCCCGAGCTTGGTAAAGGCCGGTACGTCGATGAACTTCACCTTGGCATGGCGGTGCTTGCTGCCGAGATAACTGTGCAGGTTGGCCACGGTGACGATGTCGGTGTAATCCACCTGGTCGCTGATGCGCGTCAGATTTTCGTGCTCGGCCGCGGCCGCAACCAGTTCGGGCGGAAATTTCCATGTTTCAAGAATCATCCGGCCGATGGAGGCGTGCAGCTTGTCGATGATGTCGTCGAGCTGCGCTTCGTCGGCAAGCAGTTCCGGATGATTCTCGGCTTTCAGCAGTATGGGCAGCACGCCGATGTCGTGGATCAAGCCGGCCAGCATGGCCTCGTCTGGCTGGAGGCGGGTGAACTTGCGTGCCAGGATATGAGAGATCGCCGCCACTTGTGTGCTGTGTTCCCACAACACCTGCATGCGCTGGTGCAGCAGGGATGATTTTGTCTGAAACAGTTGTTTGAGGATCAGGCTCGTGACCAGATTGCGCACCAGGGGTGGCCCCAAACGCGCGATGGCCGATTGCAGGTTGTTGATGGCATTGGCGCCCCGGTAGAGCGGGCTGTTGACGACCTGCAGGAGGCGTGCGGCGATCGAGGCATCGCTGCTCACCGCCTTGGCAATGGCTGCCGCCGCGGCATTGGTGTCGCTCACCGCCGCGCGCACCTTGAACGCTATCTCCGGCAGAATCGGCAGCTTCAGGCGGTTATTCTTGATATCGTCGAGTATCTCGCCGACGAACTTATCTACCAGCGTGTTCAAGGAATTTCCCCTTTACTTTGATTAGTAGTGTAATCCGACGCAGGTTCCAACCCGGCCTTATTGTTTAGCGTAGTCGATATTTTTCCGCCCGCCCCGGGCCACCCTCCCGCCTCTGGCATAATCCGATCATGCAGGACACCCGCCTTCCCCCCGCCATTTTTCTCATGGGCCCGACCGCGGCCGGCAAGACTGCCCTGGCCATGGCCTTGCACGCCCGCTTGCCGGTCGAAATCATCAGCGTGGACGCCGCGCAGGTATACCGAGGGCTCGATATCGGCACGGCCAAACCGACACGCGAGGAGCGTGCGCGGTGCCCGCATCGCCTGATCGATATCCGCGATCCAGCCGAAACCTACTCGGCTGCGGATTTTTGTGTCGATGCCTTGCAGGCCATGCAGGAGATCACGGCCGCCGGGCGCATACCGTTGCTGGTGGGCGGGACCATGTTTTATTTTCGGGCGATCGAGCAGGGTCTGCCGTCACTGCCCGGCGCCGACCCGTCCTTGCGTGCCCGTTTGCAGCATGAAATGGATCAGTTCGGGCAGGCGGCACTGCATGCCAGGCTTGCGCTACTTGATCCGGCACGTGCGGCGCGCATTCATCCAAACGATCCACAGCGCATCCTGCGCGCACTGGAAATCATCGCCCTTACCGGGCGCACCGCCAGTTCCTACGGGAAGCAGGGCGCGTCGCCACTGCCATATCAGGTCGTGAAGCTCGCTCTTTACCCTGAGAATCGGGCATGGTTGCATCAGCGTATATCGGAACGATTTCACGCCATGCTGGCCCAAGGATTCCTGGACGAAGCCAAAGCGCTTTTCGCGCGAACGGAACTTGTTCCGACACTGCCTTCACTGCGCACCGTGGGCTATCGTCAGGCCGGTCTATACTTGAGTAATGAGGTCAACTATAATCAGATGGTTGAAATGGGGATCGCGGCTACGCGTCAGCTCGCCAAGCGTCAATTCACCTGGCTGCGCGCCGGCACGGACTGTCAGCGGCTCGATTGCAGCCCCCCCGCGGCTGTTGGTCAAGCAGCCCTGGAGTATCTGTTCGCCAGGCTCTCGATATAAGAGTTATACTTCCAGCAGGCCCGGCTTCGGCCGGGTAAACCATCTGTGCCATTCGAGCACAGAACATAAAAAGGAGGAGTAGACCATGAGTCAGCAAAAAGGGCAGGCACTACAAGACCCTTACCTCAATACGCTGCGCAAGGAACACGTCCCGGTGTCCATTTTTCTGGTCAACGGCATCAAGCT
>CAYHES010000058.1:0-13556 GCA_964355495.1 uncultured Acidiferrobacterales bacterium | reverse complement strand
GAGAAGGGACCCAAGACATGTCGGGGTGCGCACTATTTACCGTTCTTCTCAGTATAAGTAGGTCGGGGTGCCGCGGAACGGGCCACCGAGGGCGGCCACCCGCAGCGGCGTGCCGATGAGGTTCACGAAATCGAGTCCGTGATCCTCGATGAACGCTGCGATCTCCGGCTTGCGCGCGCCACCATGGATCGAAACGCCCGCGTGCTTGAGTAATATTTCAGCCACAGATGAACACGGATAAGTACAGATAAAAGGCAGTAACCATCGTGCCATATTCTATCTGTTTTTCATCTGCGTTCATCTGTGGCTGCCTTTAATTTACGGAAACCGCCCCGGTAAATACCGCCGGCGCGCCTCTTCTTATATAATCGCGTCTCGCCTCGAAGACGGAAACCGCACATGGCCACGACCCACCGCATCGAAAAAGACAGCCTCGGCGAGTACCCCGTCCCGGCGGAGGCCTGGTACGGCATCCAGACCGCGCGCGCGGTGGACAACTTTCCGATCTCCGGCCGCCGTCCGGACCGCGACTTTATCATTGCCCATGCCCGCATCAAACGTGCCGCGGCCGTGGCCAATACCGAGGCGGGTTGGCTGGACCGCAAACTGGCCGATGCCATCGGCTCCGCAGCCGATGCCATTATAAACGGCCAGTACCTCAGCGAGTTCGTGGTTGACCGTTTCCAGGCCGGCGCCGGCACCAGCCACAACATGAACAGCAACGAGGTGATCGCCAACCTCGCAAATGTGGCGCTCGGCGGCAAGAAAGGCGACACCCAGCCGGTGCACCCGAACGATCATGTCAACATGGGGCAAAGCACCAACGACACCATTCCCACCGCGATACGACTGGCCGCGCTCGCCAAGCTGCCGCGCTTGATGCAGGCGGTCGAGGCCATGGCCGCAGAATTCGAGACGCTCGGCCAGCAGGAGGCGAATACCGTAAAAAGCGGTCGCACCCATTTACAGGACGCCGTGCCCACCACCCTCGGGCGCGAATTTGCGGCCTATGCCTTCACGCTGCGGCGCTGCAATACACAGCTCGGTGCCATGCGCGCACTGCTGTGCGACATCGGCCTCGGCGGCTCGGCGGTCGGCACCGGCCTCAACACCGCGCCCGGCTATGTCGAACGCGCCGCCGCGGAACTGGCGCGCCTCACCGGCGAACCGATCAAGCCGGCGGCGGACCTGTCGGCGCAGATGCAATCCATGGGCGACCTGCAGCAGCTCTCGAACGCGATGCGCGCGCTCGCACTGGAGGTGACGCGCATCAGCAATGACATGCGCCTGCTCGCCTCCGGCCCGCGCACCGGCTTCGCCGAGATCGCGTTGCCGGCCGTCCAGCCCGGCTCGTCGATCATGCCGGGCAAGGTGAACCCGGTGATGTTCGAGATGCTCAACCAGGTGTGTTACCAGGTGCTCGGCCAGGACGCGGCGATCGCGTTCATGGTGCAGGCCGGGCAGCTCGAATTGAACGTGATGATGCCGGCGCTCGGCAGTGCGCTGTTTGATGCCATGGACTGGCTCACGAACGCACTCGACGCCACCACCCGCAAGGGCGTGCACGGCCTGACGGTGGACCGGGCGCGCTGCCGCGAGTTGTTGCATACCAGCGTCGGACTCGCGACCCTGCTGAACACGGCGATTGGCTACAGCGCCGCCGCCGAGGTGGCCAAGGAATCGGCGCGCAGCGGGCGGCCGGTGCGCGACATCGTGGCCGAGAGGGGACTGATGAAGGCCGATGCATTCGAGCGCCTGGTGGAACAGGCCGCTATCGAGGGCAATATCAAGTAACGGTCACGCGTCGGCCTCGTGCGCTCGCCGCTCCAACCCGAGCCACCAACGGATTATGCGCCCCGGCAACAGGCGCGCCAGCAGCGCGACCAGCAGCAGCCCGAGCAACGCCACCATCCACCGATCGACCAGCACGCCGGCGGGACCGCCTTGGGCGTGCGCCCAGATTTCCAGCGCGGCCGCGAGCGAGCCCACGCTCAGCATGAACGGCCGCCACAGCGCCGGCGACCCGCCCTGCCACCAGCGCGCCACCGCCCCGAGCAGCAGGCTGCCAAACACGAAATAGCCGGCCGCATACAGCCATGGGGAGAAAATAACACCGTCCGCAAACCCGCCGAACCAGCCGGATCGCAGCAGAATCGCGGCATAAATGCCCGCCGTGGCGACCGTCCAGACCCATCGTGTTTGCATGCCAACCCCGCCTTTTCCGCCCCCGGGGTATTGTAGCCGCCGCCCCAGGGCGATGCGAACTCATGGCGGCTTTTCGCCACATCTTATATGATGGAATAAAACAATCGGGGGCTTCGTCTTCACTCGCCTATGAGCGCCATGCACCTGCGGCTGTCCCTGCCCCCGCGCACGGACACGCCCGACACCAATATCGAGATCCGGCCAGCAGAGGTGGAGCGCTGGCTGAAGGGCCTGCCGCTGCTCAATGTGGCCGAGAGCACGCAGATGCTCACCCGCCAGCTCATCGGCCTCAACCGCCTGGCACTCGACGACAAGTCACGCCTGCGGCTCCTGGAATCGTTACGCGGCCCCATCCAGCATGTGAGCCAGGCCTTGCAGAAGACCTATATCGGCCTGCCGCTGCCGCTGACGGACAAGGCACGCCAGACCGTCGTCCAGGTACGGCAACTGCACACCGAGATGGCGTTCGGCTACAAGCTGATTGCCTTCAATTCGACGGCGATTACCCGGCTCGACCACGCGCAGACCAGCGTGGTGGGCATGGCCATTCACCGCGCCATCCGCTATCTCACCGAGTTGCTGTTCCGCAGCTATGAGCTGTACGGCCCGCCGCCGGAAGGGGTCTGGTATGAAATCCATCAGCTGTATCGCTACGCGGAACTGCTCGGCATCACCGATGCGCCGCTGGAAGACAAGCTGAACAACACGCTCCCGCAGGTCAGCATCAACCACGCCTACAAGCAGGCGCTGCTGCTCGACTTCAGCGATCCCTATCACCTGCCGGCGTTTCTGCTGGCCAAAATCTACCGCTACCTGGATCGCTGGGCAGGGATCGCGCAGTTGTCGCCCGGCGTTGCGGCACTCAAGTCGCACTGCCAGTTCCTGATCAATCTCGACCACGACCGCGCCGGTGCGGTGAACACGGAAACCTCGGCCATCACCACCGAAATACGTTATCGCCTGCTCAACACCACGGAGCTGGCGCGCGTCGTGCATCAGCAACTCATGGTGTTGCAGGCCGGCCAGCAGCCGGATCCGGAGGGGCTGGAGAAAGACTTCTTCACCAATCTTGGGCACGACATGCTGCTGCGCCTGATCAGCGCCTGGGGCGTGAATCCAAAACGTGTGTTCACCCGCAGCCCGCGTACAAACCGCCGATCACAGGTCGCCATTGGCATCGATGCCATCAACTTCCATATCAACGGTGAACGCTTCGCGCCCAGCACCAGCGAGGTCGGACCGCAACCGCGGCGCACGGCGCTCGGACCGGGCAGCGGCACCCCCAACCGCGTAACCCAGCCTGACGCGTTTCCGCCCACGGCACTCTGGGAGCTCACCGATGAGAGTGCTGGCGGTTACGCGCTGGCCAAATCCGGAAACCACGCCGAGACGGTGCGGGTCGGCGATCTCCTGGCCAGCCGGCCGGACAGCGGGGACGGCGGCTGGGAAATCGGCATCGTGCGCTGGGTACGCACATCGGGCGCGGATAATATCGAAATGGGCGTGCAACGCGTTTCGCCGGGCGCGGCAGCGGTGGCCGTCCTGCCGCTGGAAGATACGCAAGAGCGTTACTTTCTCGCGCTCGCGTTGCCGGAAGTGCATGCCATGAAACAGCCGGCCACGCTCCTCACCCCGCGCGGCATTTTTAAATCCGGCCGCATCATGAACCTCGACAACAGCTACCGCACGCGCCAGATCAAGGCTGTCAAACTGGTGGAGCTGAGCGGCTCGTTCGAGCGTTTCCAGTACGAGATGATCGAGGCCTAAACAGCAGCCCGGGCCGTCTTGCCGGTCTTGCCCGCTCCCTGCCAATCATTGAGCGTGGCGGCCACGATGGCGCCGAGCAGAATGATCACCCAGGAGATGTAGATCCAGACGAGGAAAATCGGCAGCGCCGCAATGGCGCCATAGATGATCTGATAGGACGTAAAGGTCTTCATGGATGCGGCAAACAGGTACTTGGCTGTCTCCAGCAGCACCGCCGCAAACAAACCACCCGCCAGTGCATTGCGCCACAACACTTGTACGTTCGGCACCACGGTATACAGCAGCACGACCGCCCCGAACTCAAACAGCAGCGGCAGCATGACATCGAGCACCTCGTGCAGGATGGTAACCTCAGCGCGGCCGAGAAACGGCAGCGTAAAAATCTTTGAGGTCAGCGTAAGGCTCACGGCCACCAGAATCGGCCCGAGCGTGAGCAGCGCCCAGTAGACCAGGAAACGGTACAGGAGCTTGCGGGTGTTCGCTGTCCGCCAGATGTCGTTGAACGCCTGCTCGATGGTGGCCATCAGCATGATGGCGGTAACCACGAGGAACAACAGACCGACGGCGGTGAGCCGTCCGGCCTTGCCGGCAAACTGGGTGAGATATTTCTGCACCACCTCGCCCGCGGCCGGCACGAAGTTGCTGTAGATGAAATCCTGAATCACGGTCATCCAGGTACTGAACCCGGGCGCGAGCGACAGCACGGCCAGCATCACCGCCGTGAGCGGCACAACGGCCAGCACCGTGGTGAACGACAAGGCGCCCGCCACGCGCTGGCAGCGATCCTGCTCGAAGCGCTTCGCCACCAGCAGGGCAAACTGTCCCAACGTGTGCAGTGATACCAACGGCATGCGGTGATGCTCCAATGCTGTGTGTGCCGGCGAAATCTACCCAAACAAAAAAGGGCCCGCTGTGGGCCCTTTTTTTATCTGGCTGCCAAATTTATCTCTTGCCGGCCAAGTATGCCTTGTCCGAATCCTCGATTACGCCCAGCTTCCAGGCGCCGCGGGTCTTGGCATGGCGCACGGCGGCGTCGATGTCGCCAGTCGAGGCACTGCGGTTGATATCCAGGTTCTGGCCCGGATTGATGACATCCGCGTCCTTGATCTTGGCGCTGTTCGCCTTGTAAATCAGCGGCCAGGCATAGGGATTGCCGTAGATGCGCGGCTGGCTGGCGATGCCCCAGAGGTGGTCGCCACGCTGCACTTCGTAGTTGGCTGGCAGGGTTGAAACAGCCTTCGGCTGCGGTGCGGGTGCAGCGGCTACCGGTGCGGGTGCCGGTGCCGGCGCGGGTTCTTCCTTCTTGGTGGTGGCGCAAGCGACGAGCGTGGCGGCCAATACGGTGATCAGGGCAAGGCTGGAAATACGCTGGGTCATGCTCTTTCGCTCCTGGTAAGGGTTATTCGATGCCTGCTCGTGGTGAGCAGAGCTTATTTATGCAAGGACCGTATCATCTGCCTCGCTGTGCTGTCAAGTAAACAGCCGTTACAATGCCGTGAAACTGGCCATTCATCCTTCATTACCGGCCGGAGGTCGCATGCAGGTCACGATCTACCACAACCCGAAGTGCGCCAAGTCGCGCGAAGCCCTGAAACTGCTGGAGACACGCGGCATCAAGCCCAACATTATTGATTACTTAAAGGCTCCGCCCAGCAAGTCCGAGCTTGCGAGTCTGGTAAAACTGCTCGGCATTGAGCCGCGCGCGCTGTTGCGCACCAAGGAGCCGGAGTACAAACAGGCCGGTCTCGCCAATCCGGGACTCTCCGACTCTGCCGTCCTGCAAGCCATGGTCAAATATCCGAAGCTCATGGAACGACCGATCGTCGTAGCAGGAAGCAAGGCAGCACTCGGTCGTCCGCCAGAAAACGTACTGAAGATTCTCAAATAGCCCATGCCCGAGATTCTGATCCTCTATTACAGCCGTCATGGCGCCGTGCAGGGCATGGCCCAGCAGATCGCGCGCGGTGTGGAAGCCGTGCCCGGCATGCAGGCGCGCCTGCGCAGCGTGCCGCCGGTGGCACCGACGTTCGATCCCGCGGCCGAATCGATACCCGCCAGCGGCGCCCCCTACGCCACGGCGGAAGATCTGCGCGCATGCGCCGGGCTCGCGCTTGGCAGCCCGACGCGCTTCGGCAACATGGCCGCGCCGTTGAAACATTTTCTCGACGGCACCGGTGCGCTATGGGCCTCGGGCGCGCTGGTTGGGAAACCGGCGGCGGTATTCACCTCCACCTCCACCCAGCATGGCGGACAGGAATCCACGCTGCTGTCGATGCTGCTGCCGCTGCTGCACCACGGCATGCTGATCCTGGGCGTGCCCTATACCGAGGCCGCGCTGAATCGCACCACGAGCGGCGGCACGCCCTACGGTGCAAGCCACGTGGCTGGACCGAATAGCGATCTGCCACTGACGGCCGATGAGAAAGAACTCTGCCAGGCATTGGGAAAACGTCTCGCTACCGCTGCCCGTCAGCTCGCCGCCCATGGCGTCTAATCAGCCGCCCATGGCGCCACGCACGCAGTTTTTGCAGCGCATGGCGCTGGCCAGCTACCTGCTGCTGATTCTGCTCACTGTGCTCTGGGAAGGCTGGCTCGCGCCCGCCCCAAAAGCCCCGCCCGGTTTCTGGCTCACCCTCAAGGGCACGCTGCTGCTTGTACCGCTCTTTGGAATGCTGCGTGACAAGCCACGCAGTTACCTGTGGGCGAGCCTGCTGGTGATGTTGTATTTCATGGAAGGCACGATGCTGCTCTACCTGCATCGCACGGAAGGCTTCGCACTGCACAATGTATTGCCGTACGCGCTACTGGAGGTATTGCTGACACTCGCCTTCATCGCCAGCGCTGGGTTCTATGTACGTGCCGCGCGCGCGGCTGGCGCGCAACTATAAAGGGTGGGGCCCTGCCCCACCAAAAAACTGGAGGCGTTCAGCGGCATGGGTATGCCTGTACCCGACGAGCGTGTGGTGTGTGGGGAGCATGGTGGGGCAGGGCCCCTGCCCTACAAGACTTACTCCAACCCGCGCAGGAACGGAATGGTAAGCCGCCGCTGCGCGGCAAGCGTGGCGGTATCGAGCTTGTCGAGCAGCGCGAACAGCGAAAGCGTATCGCGGGGAAGCGCGTGAGCAAATAGTTCGCCACCTCCTCCGTCATCGTGAGACCGCGCCGCTGCGCGCGCAGGCGCAGGGCGGCGATTTTCTCCGCGTCGGTCAGCGGCTGCAGCTGGTACACGAGCCCGGCGGTGAGGCGGGTGGCGAGGTCGGCGAGCTTGAGGCCAATGGCGGCGGGACTGGTGCTTGCGGCCAGGATGAGCATGCCACCTTGTGCGCACAAGCGTTCATACAGCGCGAACAGCACCAGCACCGCACTCGGCCACGGCGCTTAAAATCAGGCGTACTGAAGCCGCCCCCGGGGCGTAGGGATAGGACGATGCAGTTCTTTCGCGGTTTGAATCCATTCGCTGATCACTTTCTCGGCATTCGAAACCGCCTCGAGGTAAGTCGCGCCGTCCGCCATACAGCCCGGCAGCTCCGGCACTTCCACGATAAAGGCTTGATCTTCGTCGCTCCAATAGATTATCAATTCGTATTTACCCATTGTCGTCGAACCCGATTTTGTATCTGAGAATTATGTTTCTGACTTGTTTGACCTGGTAGGGTTTCGCCATCGAGCCCCGAGGCTGTAAATTGAGAATCTCCTCGACGCCTTCTTTGGTGAAGATGTGATGATCGCCTCGCGTTCGTTCTCCAAACCCCAAGCGCAGCAACAGGTGTGTAATCTCTGAGAATCTGACATTCGCGTCCGATCGACCGCCGAGAATGAGCTGCAAGAGCTTCGCGTATTTGTCCACGTATGCCGGTTTTCTCGGTTCGAGTTCCTGCCTCGATACTAAAACCCTTGAGCAAGATTCAAATTTAGGATACCCCCGATATAAACGCAAGATGGGTTCGGGACCCCTTTCCTATCCAGTGTTATGAATGCTGTTTGACTTGACCATTAATTAATCTGGTTTGGCCGGCCCGGGAGCCGACTCAGGAACCAGATTTTCACCAATACAATGCCTGTTGAGGGGGCGTCAAGCGGAATCGGAGCCAGACTGCGAATTTTCTCTGACTCATTCCAACCCACGAAGTATTACTTGGTGGGCAGGGCCCCACCCTACAATCGCGGCTTACTCCAGTCCGCGCAGGAACGGTATGGTCAGCCGCCGCTGTGCGGCGAGCGTGGCGGTGTCGAGCTTGTCGAGTAGCGCGAACAGCGAAGGCGTATCGCGCGGGAAGCGCGTGAGCAAATAGTTCGCCACCTCCTCCGTCATTTCCAGGCCGCGCCGCTGCGCGCGCAGGCGCAGGGCGGAAATTTTCTCCGCGTCGGTCAGCGGCTGCAGCTGGTACACGAGCCCGGCGGTGAGGCGGGTGGCGAGGTCGGCGAGCTTGAGCCCGATGGCGGCGGGACTGGTGCTTGCGGCCAGGATGAGCATGCCGCCGTGTGCGCGCAGGCGCTCATATAGCGCGAACAGTGCCGCTTCCCAGGCGGCGTCGCCGGCGATGGCATCGACATCGTCCACGCACACCAGCGGCACCTGTTCGACGTCTTCGAGCAACGCGGTGGTGAAGTCCTTTTTCCCGGCGAGCGGCACATAGAGCGGCGCATGGCCCTGCTCCTGCGCGGCGCGGCAGGCGGCTTCGAGCAGATGGGTCTTGCCGGTGCCCGGCTCGCCCCACAGAACCAGCCAGGATGCCGGTGCATGCGGCGCGCCGCCCAGATTCAGCACGGCGTGCTGCAGGCGCTCGACCGCTTCGCGGTTGTGCGCGACGAAATAATTTTCGAAGGAAGAGGCATCGCGCAGCCGCAGATTGAGCGCGAGTTGTTCGCGTCCGGAGGATAAGGTAATCATGTGCGGGCTGCGTGGCTTCAAATAGTTATTTTTCCAGGCGCCGTTATTGACGCAATGGACTTTGTGCAGGCTTGCTTTCCTCTCTTATGGTTATTTTTGTGCAGGCTTGCTTTCCTCATTCGTGGCCTTAGCGGCGGCGAGTCTTGCGTGCGGGCTTCGCGGCAACGCTGCGAATAAAACCACCGTGCAGATGGCGCAACCACACGACCATGACCGCGGCCGCGGGCAGTGCCAGCAGCACGCCGAAGAACCCGAACAACTGGCCGCCGGCCAGCACCGCGAAAATCACCGCCACCGGATGCAGGCCGATGCGCTCGCCGACCAGTGTCGGCGTGATCAGCATGCCGTCGAGCGCCTGCCCGGCGCCGAACACCGCCAGCACCCACACCAGCATCCACACGTCCTGGAACTGGAAAAACGCCGCGACACTGGCCGCCGCGAGGCCGACGATGAAGCCGAGATACGGCACGAAGCTCACGAGTCCCGCGACCAGGCCGATGGGCAGCGCCAGATCGAGGCCGATGAGCCACAGGCCGGTGGAATAGATGCAGGCGAGCGCCAGCATCACCAGCAACTGGCCGCGCAGGAACGCACCCAGCACCGCGTCGGTCTCGCGCGCGAGGCGCGCCACGCGCGGCTGCAGTGCTGGCGGAAACAGCCCGTGCACGCGCGCGACGATGCCGTTCCAGTCGCGCAATAAATAGAAGGCCACGACCGGCACCAGCACCAGATTCACCAGCCAGCCGGCGACACGCATGCCGGAACGGGAAAGCGTCGCGAGCACCTCACCGGTTGCGGTGCCGACTTCGCGCCAATGGTCGATGAGCTGCTGCTTGAGAATATTGAAATCGAACAGCCCGGCCTGTTCGCCGAGCAGCGACTGCAACCACGGCAGCAGCCTGTGTTGCAGGGTATCGAGATAACCCGGCAGCTTGCCGGCAAAGGTGTTGATTTCCAGCTGCGCGCGCGGCACCAGCCACAGCACCAGCAAGATCAGCAAACTGCCGAGCAGCACGAACAGCAGCAGCACGCTCAGGGTGCGCGGCACGCGCCAGCCTTCGAGGCGCGTGACCAGCGGGTTGAACATGTAGGCCAGCAGCGCGGCGATCAGGAACGGCGTCAGCACCGGCGCCAGCACAACCAACAGCACCCCGGCCAGCGCCAGTGCCAGCATCATCCACAATACTCGCAGGTCAGTCATGCCGCTGCTCTCCGGAATGGGCGGGTTCAATGTCCTTCATGATCATCCACGACCAGGTGTAATGTGCACCGCTCACCACGGTGGTAACGAGCACAACGTAGACCAGCGTCTCGGCCAGCGGCCAGGCCAAACCGGCGGCCTGCTGAGCGAGGATCACGGTGACGAGTGCGATCTGCATGAGCGTATTGAGCTTGCTCAGGATGCTGGGGCGCATTTTCACCGGACCGGCGTGCGAGGTATAGAGCATATAGCCGCCGACGATCAGCAGGTCGCGGAACACCACGACCAGCACCAGCCAGAACGGGATGTGCCCGAGCAACGTGAGCATCACGTAGGCGCTGACCAGCAGCAACTTGTCGGCCACCGGGTCAAGAATCGCGCCGAGGCGGCTTTGCACGTTCAGGCGTTTGGCCAGGTAGCCGTCGAGCGCATCCGACGCCCCGGCGATGACAAACACGATCAGCCCGGCGGCATAATCCTGATCCTTTAACAGCAGAATCAGCACCGGCACCAGCGCGATGCGCGCGAGTGTAACAATGTTCGGCAGGTGAGAAAGGCTGATTCTTGGCATGTTCTGGCTGGTGCGGAGACCAGTTCGGTGTTCTTTTAAGGAAGGCAGGCCTGCACAAGAATATCCATTTTTAAGGGCCTGCGACGAATTCTTGGGTGTTCATGCCTGGGTCGGTGCTCGCGGCACGCTATGGGCCGGTGGTTCGCAAGTCAAGGTTTACACCCCGTGCCGCGCAGCCTACCATAACGCCCTGTCCTGGAGGCCGCGTGAGCAATTCCCGAAGAATTTCCTTGAGTTACCGCGATGCCGGCGTGGATATCGACGCCGGCGACGCGCTCGTCGAAGTCATCAAGCCGATTGCCGAAAGCACCCGTCGCCCGGGCGTGCTCGAAGGGCTGGGCGGGTTCGGCGCGTTGTTCGAAATCCCGCCTGGAAAGTACCGGGAACCGGTGCTGGTGTCCGGCACCGACGGCGTCGGCACCAAGCTCAAGCTCGCCATCGATACCGGCATCCACCACACCATCGGCATCGACCTGGTGGCGATGTGCGTCAACGACATTATCGTGCAGGGTGCCGAGCCGCTGTTCTTCCTCGACTATTATGCCAGCGGCCGTCTGGACAATGCCGTCGCGGCACGCGTGATCGAAGGCATCGGCGAGGGCTGCCGGCAGGCCGGTTGCGCACTCATCGGCGGCGAGACCGCCGAAATGCCCGGCCTGTACGCCAAACAGGATTACGACCTGGCCGGCTTCAGCGTCGGCGTGGTGGAAAAATCGAAAATCATCACCGGCCGCGCGGTGCAGGTGAACGACACGCTCATCGGCATCGCCGCGAGCGGCCCGCACTCGAATGGTTACTCCCTGGTGCGCAAGATCATTTCGCACAAGAAGGCCAGGCTCGATCAGGCGTATGGCGACAAGACCCTGGGCGAGGTGCTGCTCACGCCGACACGCATCTACGTGAAGCCGATCCTGAAACTGCTCGAACAGATTCCGGTGCACGCCATCGCCCACATCACCGGCGGCGGCCTGCCCGGCAACGTGCCGCGCGTGCTGCCGGCCAATACGCGCGCGGTGATCGATGCGCGCACCTGGAAGC
Source organism: uncultured Acidiferrobacterales bacterium (assembly GCA_964355495.1). GTDB lineage: Bacteria > Pseudomonadota > Gammaproteobacteria > Acidiferrobacterales > UBA6901 > UBA6901. Next base: position 1,883 of record CAYHES010000058.1, on the reverse strand, counting down.
GGCCGGCGATCTTCGACTGGTTGCAGGACGGCGGCAACGTCACCAACGACGAAATGTACCGCACCTTCAACTGCGGCATCGGCATGGTGCTTGCGGTCAACCCGAAGGATGCCGAGGCGACGCTCAAGCTGCTGACCCAGGCCGGCGAATCCGCCTTCCTCATCGGCCACATCGAGGCACACCAGGGCGAGGCGGAAGTCGTCATCCTCGCATGAGCGCTGCGCCAGCCCCGGTGGTGATCCTGATCTCCGGGCGCGGCAGCAACCTGCGGGCGATCCTCGACGAAGCCGCAGACGCGCCATCCCTGGCGCGCGGCCCTCGCCTCGGTCCTATCGGCGAAACCTGTGCCGGCCGCCTGCCGATCGAGATTCGCGCGGTCATCAGCAACAACCCCGAGGCCGAAGGCCTGCAACACGCGCGCGCCGCCGGCGTACCGACCGAGGTCATCGATCACCGCGCCTATACCGAACGCACACAATTCGATGCTGCGCTCATGCAGGCCATCGACCGGCATGCGCCGCGCCTGGTGATCCTGGCCGGCTTCCTGCGCATTCTCGGCGAAGACTTCATTCGCCACTACGCGGGACGGCTGCTCAATATCCATCCCTCGCTGCTGCCGGCCTTCAAGGGCCTCAACACGCACGCACGCGCACTCGCGGCCGGCACGGCGCAGCATGGCGCCAGCGTGCACTTCGTCACCAATGACCTGGACGGCGGGCCGGTGATTGTCCAGGCGACCGTGCCGGTACGGGCGGGCGATACGGCCGACACACTCGCGGCGCGCGTGCTGCACGAAGAACACCGGATTCTGCCGCTCGCCATCCGCTGGTTTGTGCAGGGGCGGCTTTCCGTCCGCAACGGCCAGGTGCTGCTCGACGGCGAGACCCGGCCCGAGCAGGGGCTGGTCGCGGCGCCCGACAAGCAGGCCGAGGCAGGCAAATGACGGTGCGCGCCTTTGCCGCTGTGACATTCCTGCTGCTGGCGGCGACAGCGCCCGTTCCGGAGCAGGCCGCCGAACCGCCTGCCTTGCCTGCCTCTCTGGAACTCAACTATACGCTGCGCTACGGCGGCCTGACGGTCGGGCGGGTCGTCAAGACGCTCGCGCGCGAGGCCGATGGCAGCTACCGGCACCGTTCGCGCTCGCGTCCCTTGGGCGCTGCCAAAATGTTTACCTCGGTGGAGTGGTTCGAGGAAGGACAGTTTGAGGTGCTGCAGGGCAAGGTGCGGCCGTTGTCCTTTCTGGAGTACCGGGTCGGCGCGGACAAACCACACCGGCACAACGCCCGCTTCGACTGGAAGACGAACCAGATTCTCTACGCCAACGGCGTGACGGTTCCGCTGCCACCCGGCACCCAGGATCAGGGCAGCATTCTGTTCGCGCTCATGCTGAACCCGCCCGTGCCCGGAACACAGCAGACCATTCATATCTCGAGCGGCAAGAAGCTGCGTGTCTATCGCTACGCGCATGCCGGCACCGAAACCCTGAAAACCACTCTCGGAGTCATAAAAGCGACCGTGATCGAGCGGCCACCGCTCGACAAGGATGGCGAAAGCTTCCGCGTCTGGCTGGCCACGGAGCGCGGCAACCTGCCGGTACGGATCACCACCCAAAAACGCGGGCAGGAAACCAGCCTTGAGCTGGAATCAGTCAGCGGTTTGTAACGTATTTCCCGGTGCCCTGTATTGATTCTCCCGTAACGGTATGTAATTCACAAAGGTAAACCCCCGGCTCTGCCGGGGGACTCACAACGGTTTGACCTTTACGGCGGTCGTAAGCGCATCCATGCCGCGGTGGCGAATGCACGGCACCACACACAAAAAGCACCCATCCCTTCTCCCTCCGGGCTAATCTATGCACACATCTTGCTATCATTTGTCCGACC
>CAYHES010000057.1:0-13752 GCA_964355495.1 uncultured Acidiferrobacterales bacterium | reverse complement strand
ATACGTACCTCATGAACGGCGTCACGCCGGCCGGCAACTGGACCGGGCTGTTCCGCTCGGGCGAGAAGCTGCGGCTGCGCCTCATCAACTCCGGCGCCATGACGTTCTTCGACGTGCGCATTCCGGGCCTCAAGATGACCGTGGTGCAGGCCGACGGCCAGGATGTCGAGCCGGTGGAGGTGGACGAGATCCGCATGGGGGTCGCCGAAACCTATGACGTGATCGTGACGCCGAAGGACGAGGCCTACACCATCTTCGCCCAATCGATGGACCGCACCGGCTTCGCCCGCGGCACGCTCGCGCCGCGCGCCGGTATGTCGGCGGCGGTGCCCGCGACCGACAAACCCGAACCGCTCGACATGGAGGACATGATGGGCGACATGACCGGCGTTGTGCGCGCGCGCCACGCCCGGACCGAATACGGGTCTGGCACGGACATGCGCGTGGACATGCCGCGCGTCAACCTAGACGATCCCGGCGTCGGTCTGCGCGACAACGGCCGGCGGGTGCTGACGTACGCGGACCTGCATACGGTCGGCGGTCCGTTGGACAGGCGCGGCCCGGAACGCGAGATCGAGCTGCACCTTACCGGCAACATGGAGCGTTATGTCTGGTCGATCGATGGCGTCGAGTTCGGCAAGTCCACGCCCATCCACTTCCGCCACAACGAGCGCCTGCGCGTGATCCTGCACAATGACACCATGATGACCCACCCCATGCACCTGCACGGTCTGTGGAGCGAGCTGGAGAGCCCGGACGGGAAATTCCTGGTGCGCAAGCACACCATCAACGTGCAGCCGGCGCAGCGCGTGAGTTTCCTCGTTACCGCCGATGCGCTCGGCCGCTGGGCATGGCATTGCCACCTGCTGATTCACATGGACACGGGCATGTTCCGTGAAGTGGTGGTGTCATGATTCAGCGCGAACGAACCACAGAAAACCGTGTCCTGGCGAACAAGCGCATGCAACGCATCGTCGCCGTGGTGTTGTTCCTCGGGCTCGCCCCGGCTTATGCGCAGGAAGCGGTGACACCGGATGCGGATCACAGCCAGGTGGGCCACGGTTCCATGCAGGGCGGATCGCCGCCGCCCGATGCGCGCGACCCGCATGTGTACTCCGGCGGCCTTGTCTTCGGCCCGGACCGGCAATTGAAGATGGCCGACGAGCACAGCTTCCATTCGCTCATGATCGAGCGCCTGGAGCTGGTGCAAACCCGCGAGCACAGTTCCGGTGCCTATGAACTCAAGGCCCGCTACGGCCGCGACTACGACCGCGCGGTGCTTAAGGCCGAGGGTGAGGTGGAAGACGGCAGGATGGAAGAGGCGCGCACCGAGCTGTTCTGGAGCCATGCCGTGGCTGCCTATTGGGACGCGCAGCTCGGTGTGCGTCACGACAGCGGCGCGGGACGGCCGGGGCGCAGCTGGCTGGCGTTCGGCGTCGAGGGACTGGCGCCGTACTGGTTCGAGCTTGACGCCACCGCCTATGTCGGTGACGAGGGGCGCAGCGCGTTGCGGTTTGCCGTGGAGTACGAGCTGTTGCTGACCCAGAAGCTGGTGTTGCAGCCGCGGATCGAGGCGAACTTCTATGGCAAACCCGATGCGGAGCTCGCGCTCGGTGCCGGTCTGAGCAGTGCCGTGGCGGGTCTCCGTCTGCGCTACGAAATCCGCCGCGAGTTCGCGCCCTATGCGGGTGTCGAATGGGCTGGCAAGTACGGGTCCACGGCAGATTACGCACAGGCTGCTGGTGCCGAGACGAAGGAAACGCGATTTGTTGCAGGCCTGCGTTTCTGGTTTTGAGTATTGATTTTTTCTGTTTGGCGCAGGGGCGCGCTGGGCGCCCGGTATACAAGTGACTCAACCCAACCTGGAGAGGTATATATGAACAAAATGTTTTCGATCCTGATTCTCGGTACATTGCCTGCGGTCGCGCTGGCCGCCGGCCAGCACGCCGGCGGGCACGACGATCATCATGCCGCGCCGTATGGAGTGCCCGGCACGGCGGCACAGGTGAACCGCACCATCGAGGTGCAGGCGGCGGACAGCATGCGTTACCTGCCCGCCGCCATCACGGTGCGGCGCGGCGAGACCATCAAGTTCGTGGTGAAGAACACCGGCAAGCTGCCGCACGAGTTGGTGCTGGGCGACGTGCGGTCGCTCAAGGAGCACGCCGAAATGATGCGCCGCCACCCGGACATGGAACACGCCGATCCCAACATGGTGAAAGTGGCGCCGGGCAGCACGGGCACGTTGATCTGGAAGTTCACCCAGGCCGGCACGGTGGAATTCGCCTGCCTGATTCCCGGCCACTACGAGGCCGGCATGAAGGGCAGCATCCGGGTGAACGCCAAGTAGCGCGCGCCGGCTTCCGCAACTCAACAGTGAACAATTAAGAGGAACGCAAACATGAAACGCATGCTTTGGTTGGGTCTGTTCGGAATCATCGGGATGGGTGTATCGGGAATCGGTCTTGCCGCGGCGGACGACACAGCGGCAACGGCCGTTTCCGCTACCGGTGTGGTGGTGCAGGTCAAGGCGGATGAGGGCCGGATCAAGATCAACCACGATCCCATTCCGGCGCTGAAGTGGCCGGGGATGACCATGTTCTTTCGCGTCAAGGACCAGGCGATACTGAAAGGAATCGCCGCCGGCGACAAGGTGCGCTTCGAGCTGGAGAAGGGCGCCACGGGAATGGTGATCACGCACATGGAGAAGACAGCCAAGTGAGTCCGCAACCGCGCCGTCCCTCGGCAACTGCTCCCTGCGTTGCTCTCGACTGCCAGCTCCCGGCGCAGTCTACCGCCCACATCCCTGTGGGCGTACCTCCTGCATCCATGCAGTCGTGGCGCGCGGCGCTGCTGCTCGTCGTTCTGTCGCTGACGGGCTGTGGCGAGGGTGGCGGCAAGCCGCCGCCAGTTGTTGTCAGCACAGCGCCGGCACGGGTGACCGATGCCGGCCAGCTTGCGCGCGGCGCGAAAATCTACAAGGCCAACTGCGCGGTCTGCCACGGGGGGCAGGCACAGGGCGCGACGAACTGGCAAAAGCCGGGGCCGGACGGAAAATATCCGCCACCACCGCTCGACGGCAGCGCGCATGCCTGGCACCACCCGGCCGCACAGCTCAAGCAAACCATTCAGGAAGGCACGCTCAAGCTGGGCGGCAGCATGCCGGCATGGAAGGGCAAGCTCTCGGAGGCCGACACGGAAGCGGTGATCGCGTATTTCCAGTCACTGTGGCTGGCGGAGATCTATCAGGCCTGGGCTGATATTGACCGGCGGTCCCGGATGGAGGACGCGAAGAAACGTTGAATTGCGGAGTCCCGATGAATCGAAGGGATGTGTATTTGATGTAAATCAAAGGTTCTCCAAGGAGTTGAGAGTCTAATTTCACTTCAGTGTGGTGTATGGATGGAATCCTCATCAGGAGCTTCTGGGCCCATGTCATTCTGGAGTCGAAGCGGCCAGCACGTGGTCCGTGCCGTGAGCACGGCGCTGGCGGTCGCGCTCGTCCTGTTGCTGACACCCTGCTGCGAGGTCTTTGCGGCGCTGGCGACTGCTGGCGCGCCGGCGCATACCGGTACACTCCATACGCACCACGATGACGGTGACACACCGCCAGCGGGCGAGCACTGCGCACCGTGGCTCGATCAGGCATTTATTCCGATCGCCGCCGCCGCCCTGCCGGCTTCGGGGCCATCCGGCATTGATGCACCGCAACCATACCAGCAGTCCGCCGTGCAGTATCCGCGCGTGACGAACGTCGTCCCGCATGCCGGGGCGCCACCGCCAGCGCGCGCGGTTTATCTCCTGACCTCCCGCTTTCTCCTTTAGCCACATCCTCCTTCCGCGGCGCGCATGGGCATTGCGCGCCGTGCGCGTTTCTTTGGGCGTTCCTTCGTTATCACGGAGTTGACTCGATCGTTTCACAACACTCATCAACAAAGGAGTAATCACATGAACAGATTGTCTCGTTGCGCCGTATATGCCCTGCTCGGGTTTGCGCTCACCGCGCCAGTTGCGTTCGGCGATGACGCGCACCATCCGGACCAGAAGGCAACGCCCGCCGCCGGCGCGGCGCCGCAGCCACCTGCCAAGGATCCCGACAAGGCGCTCAAGCAGATGAAGGAGAACGCGGAAAAGTTGCGCACCCAGGTAGACAAGATCGCCAAGACCAAGGACCCGACGGAACGCCAGAAGCTCATGCAGGAGCACATGCAGACCCTGCGCACGAGCATGGCCACGGCCGGCGGGATGATGGGCGGCATGGGTGGCGGGCCCGGCGCCGGAATGGGCATGGGCGGCGGCATGATGATGGACTGCCCGATGATGGGGCAAATGATGGGCGGCGGCATGCAAGGCGAGGGCATGATGCAGCGCATGCAGCAGATGGAAAAGCGCATGGACATGATGCAGATGATGATGGAGCAGATGCGCAAGCCCTAACCCGGCGCGGGGCCGGGAGATCGCGCTGCGGCCGGCCTTCCGCTGACGTCATGTCGGTGGACGGGTTACCGGGCCGGTGCAGTCAATTCAGAGACACAGGAGGCATGCCATGAAAAACGCCGATTGGAAAATCAACGCCTTCGCATTGGCAACAACGCTGGGTGTCGCGTATGTGCTGTGCGCCATCTATGACACGTTGTTTCCGCCCTATGGTCTGTTACGGCTGCTGGCGCCAGTCAGCCCGATACCGATCATGGGCAGCGCAGCCGGTTTCGCGGTCGGGCTGGCGATGTTCGTCATCGCCGGATTCGTGCTCGGCGCCATTCACGGGATCGCGTCGCGGTACTGGAGTAAAGCACTGAAAGAAGGCGCGTCATGAACAAGCTGAATCCCTGGAAGACCGGTGTGGCGCTCGTATTGGCATTGGCCGTGCTGTACGCCGCGTGCGCGGGCGCGTTTGCGCTGTGGCCACAGGCGACGCTGGAATTTTTCAATGCCTGGTTCCACGGCCTCAACCTGACCGGGATGCAGAGCGGCGCCAAGCCATTCACCCTCGGCCTGTTCATATACGGGCTCGTGGGGTTGAGCGCGAGCGCCTTCGTGACGGGTGCGTTGTACGCGCTGTTTGCCAACTGGTTGAACGGGTCGGCGTCGGGAAGCGGCCGATAAGGCCGAAACCATGAAACGGAAGGCCTCGCGCATCGGTGTGGTTTTGAGCTCCGGCGGCGTGCGCGGTGTTTACGCGCACACCGGCTTCCTGCTGGCACTGGAGCGGCTCGGTATTCCGATCGCCGCGGCCGCCGGCTGCAGCGCCGGGGCGGTGGTGGGCGGCGTGGCCGCGAGCGGCGCCGACTTGCATGCTTGGTCGGACGCGCTCGCACGCGTGGATCGCCGCCGCTTCTGGACGACCGACCCCTGGCCGGCACTGCTGTGGCAGTTCGTGGTGAAGAAAGGCCGTGGATATTCCGGACTGTCCGGCACCGAGACGGCGATGGATTTCTGCCGCCGCCAGTTGGCGGTTCAGACTTTCGAGGAATGCCGTTACCCGTTCCATGCCCTGGCGGTGAGCCTGCGGCAAGGGCGCAAGGTGATGTTCTCGCACGGCGAACTGGCGCCGCGCATGGTGGCGAGCGCCGCCATGCCGATCCTGTACCGGCCGGTGGCGATCGACGGCGACTGGTATTGCGACGGCGCATTGGTGGATCTCGCGCCGATGGATGCGATCTGCTGCAAGCATGGACTGGATGCGCTGCTCATCCACCACGTCGCCACGCGCCAGGCGGACATCGGGCATCTGCTGAATGGCCGGTGGTCGATGCTGGCGATTCTGGAGCGGCTGCTGTTGCGCCACCGGCCGTGGTATCTGTCCGAGGAACGGCTGACGTTTCACCGTTGCCCGTGCCGGTGTGGAGCCGCGGTGGTCGTGATCGAGCCGCAGTTGCCGGAGCTGCCGTGGCCGGTGACCGCCGGCGGTACGGGAGTTCAAGCCGCCGCCGAGGCGCAAGCAACCGAGTTGCTGCGACCTTATCTTGAATCGCTCTTGAGCGACCCGCGCAACCATCTGCCCGGTACGCACACGGCAAGCATCGGGGCATCAAACGCCGAAGGCAGGGTATGTGAACAGTAGGTCACTCACACAAGGAGACGAATCATGGCAATTGATCCGGTATGCAGGATGACGGTGGAACCGCAAAAGGCCGTGGCCTCGATGGAGTACCAGGGTACGACGTATTACTTCTGCTCCAAAGGCTGCCACCAGGAGTTCACGGCGCATCCCGAAAAATACGCGACCAAGAAATCGGACGTCGAACGCAGCGGCCATACACATGGTCACGGTTGACTTGACGAACAGCGGTTCAGATTCCCGGCAGGGATATTCGGACAGGAGGCAGCATGGCAAACGATCCGGTATGCGGCATGACGGTGGATGAGGCGCGCGCGGCGGGCAAGGCCACGTATGGCGGCCAGACCTATTACTTCTGTTCAGCCAAGTGCCTCAATGAGTTTCAAGCGGACCCCGCGATGTACATGGATGTACAAGTGTCGCGGGACGACTGCATGGATGCAGGAGGTAGAGCAACGCCGGGAGCAGTTGCCGAGGCAGGAAGCCGAGAGCGACCCGCCTTCGTAAACGCGGAGGCGACGCCGTTGAAGCCGCAGCCAGGCCATCCCCGGCCTGCGGTCCTCGCCTCGATCCCATCGGCGAAGATGGCGGCGGGTCAGAGCCACGACGTACAGGGAAGTGCTAGTGCCGCGGGAGACACGACTCCAGGGATGGAGGAGGTAGAGCCGCGTCGGGAACAGCGGCCGTGGATGTCGGGAGCGGCCATGCACGCCACCGCTGCGGCGGTGGCCCCGTCCAAGCCGAAGCCCGCGAAAGAAGTGGCCAAGGACCCGATCTGCGGCATGGTGGTGGAGAAGGCCACGGCGCTTAAGACCGAGCGCGCCGGGCGCGTCTATTACTTCTGTTCATCCGGTTGTCAGCGCACTTTCGAGTCGCCCGAGCAGGAACTGAAGTCCATGAAGACGCGCGTGATGATCACGCTCGGCGGCGTGCTCGCGCTCGCCATCCTGCGCGCCGCGGCGTTCATTGCGCTCGCCGCCGGCGCGACCATTGTCACGTGGGTGCCGATCCCGCAGTTGCCATGGTTCACCTGGGGGATGTGGCTGTTCATTCTCGTGACGCCAGTACAGTTCATCGGCGGCTGGGGTTTCTACAAGGGTACCTGGACCGCGATCAGGACGCGCTCCATCAACATGGACACGCTGATCGCGCTCGGTACGAGCGTCGCCTATCTCTACAGCGTCGCGGTGATTTTCTTTCCCGAGGTGTTGCCGGTGAAGGTCGAGGAGCGCGACGTGTACTTCGAGGTCAGCGCCGTGATCATCGCGTTCGTATTGCTCGGCAAGTATATGGAGGAGATGATCAAGAAGCGCTCGTCGGCGGCGGTGCGCAAGCTCATGGACCTCAAACCGGCGACCGCGCATGTCATTCGTGACGGCCAGGAGATGGAAGTGCCGGCTGAGTCGGTGATGGTGAGCGAGATCGTCATCGTCAAGCCGGGCGAGAAAATCCCGACCGATGGTGAAGTGACCGAAGGGTCGTCGTCCGTGGACGAATCCATGTTGACCGGTGAATCCATGCCGGTGGAGAAGCGCGCGGGCGCAGCAGTGATCGGCGGCACGCTCAATCGCACCGGCCTGTTCCGGTTCAAGGCGACGCGCGTGGGCGCCGAAACGGCGCTCGCGCAAATCATCAAGCTGGTGGAAGAAGCCCAGGCTTCGAGCGCGCCGATCCAGCGCCTTGCCGATCAAGTGACACGTTACTTCGTGCCAGCGGTGGTGGCGACCGCATTCGTGTCGTTCTTCGCCTGGTGGGCGCTTGGCAATTTCCCGCAGGGCCTGCTTTCGTTCATCGCCGTGCTTATCATCGCCTGCCCGTGCGCGCTCGGCATCGCCACGCCGGCGGCGCTCATGGTCGGCGTCGGCAAGGGCGCCGAGGCCGGTATCCTGATTCGCGGCGGCGAGGTGCTGGAACGGGCGCGCAGCCTCACCACCGTGGTGTTCGACAAGACCGGCACGCTCACGCGCGGCGAGCCGAACGTCACCGACATCGTGCCGCTCTCGAACTTGAGTGAGGCTGAGATATTGCGGTTTGCGGCTGCGGTCGAGGCCGGGTCCGAGCATCCGCTCGGTGAGGCCATCGTGCGGGCGGCGAAGCATCGCGAACTCGATCTGCCGAGGGTAACAAACTTCGAGGCGATACCGGGGCATGGCATACGCGGGGAGATTGCACCCCCTCCCTCGCCCTCCCCCTTTCAGGGGGAGGGTAGGGTGGGGGTCGGGCGTGTCCGGGTGCTGTTCGGCAACCGCCGCCTGTTCGCGCGCGAAGGCATCGATGCGATGCCCGCCGAAGAAGCAATGGCGCACCTCGAACAGGAAGGCAAGACTGCGATGCTGATTGGCGTCGATGGAGCGCTCGCCGGTATCATTGCCGTGGCCGACACACTGAAGCCGGAAGCCAAGGAAGCGATTGCGGCGCTGCAAGATGAAGGCATCGACGTGGTGATGCTGTCCGGCGATAACCGCCGCACCGCCGAGGCCATCGGCCGCGAACTCGGGATTGCGAACGTGATCGCTGAGGTGCTGCCAGCCGACAAGGCCAAGGTCATTCAGGACTTGCAGAAACAGAAGAAGGTTGTGGCCATGGTCGGCGACGGTGTGAATGACGCGCCGGCCCTGGCCGTTGCCGACATCGGCATCGCCATCGGCTCGGGCTCGGACGTGGCCAAGGAGACCGGCGGCATTATCCTGGTGCGCGACGATGTACGCGAGGTGGTGACCAGCATCAGACTCTCGCGAGCGACGCTGCGCAAGATCAAGCAAAACCTGTTCTGGGCCTTCATCTACAACAGCATCGGCATTCCCATCGCGGCGCTTGGCTTCCTGAACCCGATCATCGCCGCCGCCGCCATGGCGCTGTCGTCGCTGTCGGTGATCGTCAACTCGGCGCTGTTGAAGCGCCAGCGGCTGGTACCGACATGAACCCGCAACGCCCACGCCGGCTCCACCTGAATCTCGCACTCTGTCTGGCGGTGATGACGGCGGTAGTGGCGCTCGCCCTGGCGTGGTTGGGGCTGTCGCCGATGACCGCGGTGGTCGTGGCCATTGCCGTCGCCTGCCCGGTGACCATGCTCTATGCGTGGTGGCTATCGAGGCGGACCTTGCAGCAGCTCGATCGCACCGGCCCTGCCGGCACACGGAGGAAACCATGAATCACGAACATTCGCCACCGCCACGGCCGTTCTGGCGCTCGCGCACTGGTCTGGCCTTGCTCGGGTTTCTGGCGATCGCCGGGTTCTTTCTGTTCACCGAGCACCGCGCCCATGTGCTCGGCGTCTTGCCGCTGGTACTGGTGGCGCTCTGCCCGCTGCTGCACCTTTTCGGCCACGGCGGCCACGATCACGCGCATCGGCCGGAGGACAAGCCATGAACGCCGCCGCGCCCGCCTACGGTCTGTGGTCGCTGGTGATCCTGAATTCTCTGGTCTTCATCGTCTTTCTCTACAGTTTCGCCAAGCCGCGGACGAAACGCGACTGGCGTTCACTCGGCGCGCTGTCGGCGTTCGTCGTGGCGCTGTTCACCGAGATGTACGGCTTTCCGCTCACGATCTACCTGCTGTCGGGCTGGCTGCAGTCCCGCTACCCGGGGGTGGACTGGTTCGCGCACGATTCGGGGCATCTGCTGGAAATGTGGTTTGGCTGGCGCGGCAATCCGCACTTCGGGCCGTTTCATTTGCTTTCCTTCGCCCTGATCGGTGGCGGCTTCTGGTTGCTCGCCGCGGCGTGGAAGGTGCTGCACGCCGCGCAGAACGCGCACGCGCTCGCCTCCACTGGCCCGTACGCGCGCATCCGTCATCCGCAATACGTGGCGTTCATACTCATCATGCTCGGATTTCTCGTACAGTGGCCGACGCTGCTGACGCTGGTGATGTTTCCGGTATTGGTCGTCATGTACGTGCTGCTCGCCAGGCGCGAAGAGCGCGAGGTTGCAGTGGAGTTCGGCGACACCTACCGGCACTACGCGGCGCGTACACCGGCGTTCCTGCCGAGTTTTCGCACCGGGATGTTCTCGGGAGGAGCGAGGTAGACGGTTCCGGATTCAACGATGTGGCACAACAGCAGGAGGTGAACCATGACCAGGCAGACATGGACGAAGATGGTGTCGCACGCGCTGTGTATGGCGGCGTTATTGCTTGTCGTTGCTCCGTCGCGCGCGGAGGAAGCGGGATCGCTGCACCAGACCGTCGCCGGCGTCGAGATTTATCTCGGTGTGGTTCCGGCGGCGATGGTCCGCGAACACCCGCGTCAACACCCAGAACGCCGCATGCACGGCGGCGCGATGGGCCGTGGTTACCATGTGATGGCGGCACTGTTCGAGGCAAAGACCGGCGCACGCATCGCCGACGCGCAGGTCGGCGCGCGGCTTGTGTCGCCCACGCCGTCAGGACCGGAGACGCGACTCGAACCCATGACCATCGCCGGCGCATTAACCTATGGGAACTACCTCGACATGGCGCCGGGTGGGTCGTACCGGATCGATATCTCCGTGCTTCGGGCAGGTTCCGCCGAGCCAATTCATGCGATCTTTCATTGGACGGCGCGCTGATTCCGCGCGACCCGATACCGCGACGCACGAGCTCATGAAGCGGGTCCGCCTTCTGGCCATGCCGGGTGTGTGCTGCTTGGCGCCGCTGCACAGGCTGCTGATCCCGCGGTCCGCGATCTCGTCGAGCATGTCGAGCGCCTGTTGTGGGGCAAGACCAAGCAGGGCGTTCGAACGGGAAATATGGACCCGCTCACGTCTGGAGACGGCCAAAGCGAAGGTCACTCGTGTAGCCCAGAGCAGCCCCACTGCTGCGTTCCGGTACTTCCGCCGTCCCAGCAACTGCTCGGCGGCTGTTCCCGAAGCCGATCTACCTCCCCACCATCCATGGCGGTCGCGCCGGCCAGACGAAACAGAGAAGGCCTGCTGGTTCAGAGTATTTCTGCTGTATTGGACCAGAAATTCCGCACACTGAATGTCTGGCGCAATCCGCGCTGGACATGCACGAGGAATGCCCCTCCCGGACGCGGATATTGACCTGGCATCTGGGAAGTCTGTCCGCGCCTGTTGATTTATTGCAGTCGCCGATAGACCATTACGCTCTGCATGCTCAGGCAGAAGGACAATTCCGTATGAACAAAGTTTGGCCGTTGGCGGCAGCCCTGTTGTTGCTCGGGGCGTGCAGCAAGGAAGCCGATAAGGCAGCAGGCCCGGCGCCGACGGTATCGATGCGTCATTTCGATCCGGAAAGCATCGGCCGAGGCGCACGGTTGTTTGAAGAGCACTGCGCCCAGTGCCACGGCCCGCAGGCCCAGGGCCATCCCGACTGGCAGACCCCGAGCGATGGCAGCTTCGCGGCGGCCCCGCCGCTGAACGGCACCGGCAACGACTGGAAACGCAGCCGCGCCGAGCTGGTCGCCACCATCAAAACGGGTGTGCGCCGCAAGTCCGACAAGGTGGACATCATGCCGGGCTGGAAGGGCCGGCTCAGCGAGCGCGACATCGAAGACGTGTTAAGCTGGATGCAGTCGCTTTGGCCGGCGGATGTCTATGACGCCTGGACCAAGGTACAGGCCGCGACCGCGACGCCAAAGAGCTGACCACCCTTCTCTCGGTGAATAACCCATGCAAATTGCCATCTGGATTATTGTCATCCTCATTATTGCCGCGTTGATCAAGTACCTGCTCGGCGAGTCCGGCAAGAAGTAGCGCGCGTTCATCCATCTATACAGGAGTCAGCCGATGTACGGTTTCAACATTCAGGTTCAAGGCGGCTTCGCCGATGCCGTGCAGCGCGTCACCGAGGCACTCAAGACCGAAGGTTTCGGTGTACTCACCGACATCGATGTGCAGGCCACGATGAAGGCCAAGCTCGGTATCGACGGCAAGCCCTATCGCATTCTTGGCGCCTGCAATCCGCCGCTCGCGCACAAGGCCATCAGCGCCGATCCGGACATCGGCCTGCTGCTGCCGTGCAACGTGGTGGTGCGCGAGGACGCACAGGGCAAGATCATCGTCGGCTTCATGGACCCGATCGCGGTCTTGAAGCTCACCGATAATCCAGGCATCACCGAAATTGCCAAGGACGTGCGCGCCCGCCTGGAGCGCGTCGCGGATCTGCTCAAGAAATAACTTCTTGCAGGAAATATCATAGGATGGGGCTCGCTCCCGACATCCCCGGCCGCCGTTCCCGACGCGGCTCTACCTCCTCCATCCCTGGAGTCGTGTCTCCCGCGACACTCGCGCATCCCTGCGCGTCGCAGGCTCCATCCTGCAAACTATCGACGCCAGTAGCCGACCTTCAGCGGCGCGTGCGCAGCGAGACCAGCCAGGTCTCCGGATTTTCCTTGCCGGTCCAGGAGAATAGCGGACCTTCCTCCGGGCCGGGTGTTTCAAAATGCGTTAACTGCTGTTCCAGCACTTCTACGGTGGCATCCGAGATGTCGCGGCCTTCGCTGGCGCGCCGATCGAGGCGGCGCTTGAGTTCGGTGGCTGGTGCCTGGCAATAGAGGATCCCGAAGGGCACGTGCAGTTCGCGCGCCAGCAGCGCCGCCGCGGCACGTTCGCTCTGCTTTCCATACACGGCATCCAGAATGGCCCAACGGCCGCTGGCGATTACCTCGCGCGCGTGTTGCAGCAGGGTCGTATAGGTGCGCGCGGTCATGGAGGGCGTATAGATATCGGTGCCGGATTCCTTGCCGCGGATGGTCAGCGGGATGCCGGCCAGATGCTTGCGCACGGCATCCGATCGCACCATGACAGCATCCAGCACCTCCGCGGCCTGGCGCGCCAACGTGGTCTTGCCGCTGCCGCTGACGCCGCAGGTGAGCAGCAACCCGGGTGCGCGCGGCGCGAGTGCCTGCTCGGCCAGGTCGAAGTAGGACGCCGCTTCCTGCTCGACGACGCGCCGCTCGGTCGCCGGGACGGCATCGCTCTCGAACGACATGACCTTGGCGCGCACGCAGGCACGGTAGAACAGGTAGAAGTCGAGCAATTTCAGGCCGGCGTAGTCGCGCGTCTGTTCCAGATATTCGTTCAGGAAGCGGTTGGCGTGGGTGGCCAGGGCACGGTGATCGAGATCCATGATCAGAAACGCGATGTCGTTCATCACGTCCCCGGCGCGCAGCGCCGGGTTGAACTCGATGCAGTCGAAGATCAGCACGCGCCCGTCGAGCTTGCACATGTTGCGCAGGTGCAGGTCGCCATGACCATCCACGATCTTGCCGGCGCGCACGCGCTCGGCAAACAGCGCGGCATGGGTGCGCAGGAATTCCTCCGACCACGCGCGCAGGCGCGCATGCGTGGCGGCGCTCACCGTGCGGCCGATGTAGGGCGCGGTCTGCGTGAAATTCTGCATCACCGGAGCGCGCACGCTGTCCACGCTTCCAAACTGGTCAATCTCCGGGCCACGCCCGGCGCTGGCGTGAAACCGCGCCAGCTGGTGAGCAATGTCGGTCATGATGTCCGGCGTGAGCTGTCCGGTCATCGCCAGATGGTCGAGCAGGCCGTCCTGCGGGAAGCGGCGCATGTGCACCAGCGCCTCGGCCTCGGTCTCGTCCGGCGCACAACCTTGCGGGCGCACGCGATAGCCAGCCTCGCACAGGCAAACCGGTACCACGCCCAGATAAATGTCCGGCGCCAGGCGCGCATTCAACCGCACCTCCTCGGCGCAGGCGGCGCGGCGCTTTTCCGGCGTGGTGAAATCCAGAA
>CAYHES010000056.1:0-13764 GCA_964355495.1 uncultured Acidiferrobacterales bacterium | reverse complement strand
CTGTTTTCGGCTTTTAAATTTCCGCGCCCACTGGAGTGAACCGCGAAATGACGGACGCAATTCGCAAAGGCAAGGTCGTGTCGGTGACTTACACGTTGCATGACGAACGCGGCCAGATCTTCGAACAAAGCGACCTCCCGGTACCCTATTTGCACGGCCACGCCAGCGGCCTGTTCGACAAGATCGAGCAGCAGCTCGAAGGCAAACGCAGCGGCGACAGCATCGAGGCCACGCTCAGCCCGGAGGAGGGCTTCGGGCCGCACAATCCGGCGTTGACCTTTACCGACGACCTCGAGAACGTGCCGCCCGAGCTGCGCTACCTGGGCGCGAGCCTGGAGGCCCAGAACGCCAGCGGCGAAATGCTCACGTTCGTGGTAAAGCGCATCGAGAACGGCAAGCTCACGGTGGATGCCAACCACCCGCTGGCCGGGCAGACCGTGAAATTCCGCGTCACCATACGCGACGTGCGTGACGCCAGTCCGGACGAGCTGCGCACCGGCCAGCCGGGCGCCGGCGGCGTCACGCTTCAGTAACAGCACGTTTTCCGGCGGCGCCGGTGGGCAAGCCCCGGCGCCTGTGGTTAAATCCTTCCCATGAATTCAGCCGCGCGCGCCTCGCTCGACGTCGTGATTCTTGCCGCCGGCAAAGGCACGCGCATGCGTTCGAACCTGCCGAAGGTGTTGCACCGCATTGCCGGGCGCTCGCTGCTCGAACACGTGATCCGCACCGCCCAGGCGCTGAACCCGGGCAGCATCCATGTTGTCTACGGTCATGGCGGCGAACAGGTGCCGGAGCAGCTGAAACACCTCGCTGTCCAGTGGGTCAGGCAGGAACCGCAACTCGGCACCGGGCACGCCGTGCAGCAAGTCATGCCGGGAGTCAGCGCCCAGACCCTGTTGATTCTGTATGGCGATGTGCCGCTCACCCGCATCGACACGCTGCGCGCGCTGGTGCAGGCCGCGGGCAGCAGCGGCATGGCATTACTGACTGCCGAGCTTGCCGACCCGAGCGGCTACGGCCGCATTGTGCGTGACGCGGCCGGCCGGGTGACGCGCATTGTCGAGCACAAGGACGCCTCGGAGGCCGAACGCGCCATCCGTGAGATCAACACCGGCATTCTGGTGGCGCCGGTGGCGCGCCTGAAGCAGTGGCTGGCGGCGCTGGGCAACAAGAATGTGCAGGGCGAGTATTATCTGACCGATGTCATTGGCATGGCCGCGGGCGAAGGGCAGGAGATCGGCACCGCCCGCCCGCAGGCCGAATGGGAGATTCTGGGTGTGAACAGCAAGACGCAGCTGGCCGAACTTGAGCGCACCCATCAGCGCAACCAGGCGCTGGTGCTCATGGAACAGGGCGTGACGCTCATGGACCCGGCGCGCTTCGATCTGCGCGGCACGCTGACGTGTGGGCAGGATGTCAGTATCGATGTGAACGTGGTGATCGAGGGTGACGTGACACTGGGCGAGCGCGTACAAATCGGCCCAAACAATGTACTGCGTCACTGCAAGATCGGCGCGGGCACCATCGTACAACCGAATTGCGTCATCGAGAACGCCGAGATCGGCGCCGATTGCCGCATCGGGCCCTTCGCGCGCATCCGCCCGGAAACACGTATCGCCGAGCGCGCGCATATCGGCAACTTCGTCGAAATTAAAAAGTCCGTCATCGGCATCGGCAGCAAGGTAAATCACCTGACCTATGTGGGTGACAGCACGGTCGGCAAAGACGTGAATATCGGTGCCGGCACCATCACCGCCAACTACGACGGCGCCAACAAGCACCTCACCCAAATCGAGGACAACGCCTCGATCGGTTCGAACTGCGTGCTGGTCGCACCGGTCAAGATCGGCGCCGGTGCCACCATCGGCGCCGGCTCGGTGATCGCCAAGGATGCGCCGGCCGGCGAGTTAACGTTGAGCCGCGCAAAACAGACAACCGTTCCGGGCTGGAAACGGCCGGTAAAGAAGAAGTAGTTTTGAGTTTTCAGTTTTGAGTGTTGAGATAAGGAAGTTCCACCGACTCAGCACTCAGAACTAAGCACTCAGAACCGGGGTTTCACTATGTGTGGCATTGTCGGCGCGGTCGCGCAGCGTGACGTGGTACCGATCCTGATCGAAGGCCTGAAGCGGCTTGAGTACCGCGGTTACGACTCGGCCGGGGTGGCGATCATCGACGCCAGCGGCCAGCTCGATCGCGTGCGCCGTCCCGGCAAGGTGGAAATGGTGGACAGCGAGGCGCGCGCGCGCCTGCACGGCGAGACCGGCATCGCGCACACACGCTGGGCCACGCACGGCGTGCCGAACGAGCAGAACGCGCACCCGCACATCTGCCGCAAGACCGTGGCGGTGGTGCACAACGGCATCATCGAGAACCATGAGCAGTTGCGTGCCGAGCAGAAGAAAAAGGGCTACGAGTTCACCTCGCAGACCGACACCGAGGTGATTGTTCACCAGATCTACGACTACCACGTCGGTCAGGGTCTCGATCTGCTCGCCGCCGTGCAGCGCGCGGTCGCCGACTTCAAGGGCGCGTACGCGCTCGGTGTGGTGAGCATCCGCGAGCCCGGGCGGCTTGTGGTGGCGCGCCTCGGCAGTCCGCTGGTGATCGGCATCGGTGTCGGCGAACACTTCATCGCCTCGGACGTGGCGGCGCTCCTGCCGGTAACGCAGAAGTTCGTATTCCTGCACGACGGCGACGTGGCCGATATCACGCGCGACACGTTGACGCTATACGATACCAGCGGCGCCAAGGTCGAGCGCCCGGAGCGCATCTCCGAACTCACCGCCGATTCGGTCGAGCGCGGCGAGTACAGCCACTACATGCTCAAGGAAATCTTCGAGCAGCCGCGCGCCTTGGCCGAGACCCTCGAAGGGCGGATCAGCCTGGATCGCCTGCTGGAAGAATCGTTCGGCGCCGGTGCGCCGGCCATCTTCGACAAGGTGCAGGGCGTGCACATCATTGCCTGCGGTACCAGTTACCACGCCGGACTCGTCGGGCGCTATTGGCTCGAGGCGCTGGCCGGCATCCCGGCGAGCGTCGAGGTGGCGAGCGAGTTCCGCTACCGCCGGCCGGTGGTGCGCAAGAATTCGCTGATCGTCACCATCTCCCAGTCGGGCGAAACCGCCGACACCATCGCCGGCCTGCAGGAGGCCAAGCGCCTCGGCTTCGGGCATTCGCTGGCGATCTGCAACGTGCCGGAATCGACCCTGGTGCGCGAATCGGATCTCACGCTCATGACGCGCGCCGGGCCGGAGATCGGCGTCGCCTCCACCAAGGCGTTCACCACCCAGCTGGTGGCGCTGATGCTGCTGGTGATCGCGCTCGGCCGCCGCCACGGGCTCAAGCCCGAGGTCGAGGCCAAGCTGGTCGCACAACTGCGCGAACTGCCCGGTGCCGTCGAGCGCGTGCTGGCCTCCAGCGACAGCCTGAAAAAACTCGCCGAGCAATTCGCCGACAAGCAGCACGCCCTGTTCCTCGGCCGCGGCACCATGTACCCGGTGGCCATGGAGGGCGCGCTCAAGCTCAAGGAGATTTCCTACATCCACGCCGAGGCCTACCCGGCCGGCGAACTCAAGCACGGCCCGCTCGCGCTGGTGGATGCCGCCATGCCGGTCATCGCGGTGGCGCCGAACGATGAGCTGCTGGAGAAACTCAAGTCCAACCTTCAGGAAGTGCGTGCACGCGGCGGCGAGCTTATCGTATTCGCCGATCCGCACTCCGGTGTGCAGTCCGGTCCCGGCGTGCAGGTGTTCGACATCGCCCCGATCGACAACGCCCTGGCGCCGATTGTCTACACTGTGCCCCTGCAGCTGCTTTCCTACCACGTCGCCGTGCTCAAGGGCACGGACGTGGACAAGCCGCGCAACCTCGCCAAGTCGGTGACGGTGGAGTAAGGCAGGGGACCGTGAATAAAATTCTGAAACAGGCAGAGGGCGCACAATTCGTGCAGTGGTTCGGCCCACTGCTCGATGCGCTGCGTGCATTAGGGGGTTCAGGCACGCCCGACGAGGTTGTTGACAAAATTGCCGAGTCATTAAAAATTCCGGATGAACAACTTAATGAAGCTCTTCCTTCCGGCGAGCCGCGGTTTCGGAATCAAGTAGCATGGGCGAGATTTTACCTCGTTCGAGAGGGGTTGCTCGATTCCTCGCGTCGTGGCGTGTGGAGTCTTACGGAAAAGGGGCGCACGATCTCACTATCCGCTGAGGAGGCGCGAGCGATTTTTCTCAAATGGGTAAAACATTTCTCTGAAGAGAGAAAGAAGCGAAAAGGAGCCAGCGAGCCACCCGAAGAACAAGTGGCTGAAGGCACGGGAATGCCTTCCCGCGACTATCGAGAAAAACTGCTTGCACTTCTTCGTTCCCTTCCGGCGGAAGGTTTCGAGCGTCTTTCTCAAAGATTGCTTCGTGAATCCGGGTTTACCCAAGTTGCGGTTACTGGACGTAGTGGCGATGGCGGAATTGATGGCTACGGTACGTTACAGATCAATCCATTGGTAAGCTTCCGGGTCTTGTTTCAGTGTAAGAAATATTCCGGTGTTGTAAGTCCGTCGCATGTCCGCGACTTTCGTGGCGCTATGACGGGACGCGCGGATAAAGGGATAATTATCACAACAGGAACATTTACCGCTGAGGCAAAACGAGAAGCCTCCCGTGATGGCGCACCGCCAATTGAGTTGATTGACGGCGATAAGTTGATAGATATGTTCCAGGAATTAGAACTTGGTCTAAGGCCAGTCAAGACTTACGAAATCGAAGAGAAATTCTTCGAGGAGTTTGGTTTAAACAGCGAGGCAGATAAATCGCCCAAGCCGACGTGAACCTTTCCCAAGGGACGCGCCGTGCTGGCGCTACAATTTGACAAAGATTCCCGGCCCATTCATGTTGTATGGGGAATTCCGATGGGCTTTACTTCTCCGGCGGTGGTTGTGACCGCCTATCGCCCCGACCCTGACCGATGGGACAGGACCTTTACCAAGCGAAGAGGCAAAGATGAATAAGCGCCATAGAGTCAAATTCGTGCACGAAGGCAAGTACGTTGCCGAGGTGGATGTCGAGCTTCTCGAAGACGAAACGGAATGGTCTCCATATTTGTCGGTAGAGGATGCGTACAAGCTTGACGATGTACGCGATGCGCTCAAGCGCGGTGATATCGCGGCCGCTGCAAAACACGCGCGCGTATTTTCTCTCCAGCCGGTGGCTGTCTCCCAGTAACGCATACCGCTTCGTGAGGACGCGCGGCGCTGCACGTCGCGCGCGCCTCAGCGGAACATTGAGGCTGGACCAATCACGGTAGGTTGGGCTGAATGCAATGAAGCCCAACATCAGAGGCTTGCACATATTCCGGAACCGTTGGGCTTCACAAAAAGCGTTCAGCCCAACCTACCACTACAGCTTGAGGCCACACCAGAAATCTCCCATCACCTGGGCCAACGCCTTCAGACCCGATGAATCCACTCCGCCTGTTCCGCCTGATCGGTGCCAAGAAGCGGCGCGACATTGAGCTCTTTCCGCCGTGGTGGCTGCTCGGCATCCGGCTGGCCGAGAACCGCGACAACTGGCGGCATGTGCGCATCCGCTTGCCGCTCGGGTTTTTCACGCGCAACATGGGCGGCCAGATGTTTGGCGGCTGCCAGGCGAATCTCGCCGATCCGATCGCCGCCATCGCCTGCGCGCATATTTTTCCCGACTACTCGGTGTGGACGCGCGCGCAGAGCATCGATTTTCGCGAGATCGGCGACAGCGACCTCGAATTGCGTTTTGATTTCGACCCGGCACTGGAAGCGCGCATTCGCGAGGAGTTGCGCGCGAAGGGGCGCAGCACGCCGGTCTTCGAGTTTGGTTTTTACCGGGCCGACGGCGTGCTCTGCACCCACGTCACCAACACCGTGGCCATCCGGCCCAAGGGCTATCTAGCACAGAGCGGTGCGTACACGCCACCCGGGAAGCCGGGGTAAGCAGCAACCAGCGCCTGCGGGTTCCGCCTGCTGCAGCAACAGTTCCCGCTGTGTTACCCTGCCGGAAGGCAGGCAAAAAACCCTCATTGAAAGCAGTTCAGGATAACCATGGCCATCACCATCAGAGAACTTGCCGGGCTGTGCGGCGCTGACATCCTTGGCAACAACCCGCAGCAAACCATCGATTCCGCTGCCAACCTCGACGAGGCCGGCGCGCATCAGCTGACCTTTATCGGTAGTCCGAAATACGCGGGTAAACTCAAGACCACCACGGCCAGCGCCGTGCTCGTGCCGCAGGGGACGCCGGGCGATGGCGCGCAGGCCGGCACTTGTCTGCTGCTGGTGGACGATCCGGAGACGGCCTTCATCGCCTGCCTGCTTCGACTTTATCCGCAGAAGGCGAGCTGCGGCACGTTGAGCGCCAAGGCCCACATCGACCCGGCGGCAACCCTTGGCGCAGGCACGTGCGTGGAGGCGTTCGCGTCCATCGGCGCGCGCGCCACGCTCGGCCGCAACTGCTGGGTGATGGCCGGCTGCCGTATTGGCGATGGCGTCACGCTCGGCGATCACTGTGTGCTCCACCCGAACGTCGTGCTCTACGACGGAGTGACGCTGGGCAATAACGTCATTCTGCACGCCGGTGCGGTCATCGGTTCGGACGGTTTTGGTTACAAGTTCCGCAACGGCGAACACGTGAAGTTCCCGCAGATCGGTACGGTGGTGATCGAGTCGAACGTGGAGATCGGCGCCAACACCTGCATCGATCGGGCCGCGCTCGGCGAGACGCGCGTGGGCGAGGGCACGAAAATCGATAACCAGGTGCACATCGCGCACAATGTCCAGATCGGCGCGCGCGTGCTGTTGTGCGGCCAGGTCGGTATCGGCGGCTCGACCGTGATCAAGGACTACGTGACCCTGGCCGCGCAGTGCGGCGTGGCCGACCATGTCACCGTCGGTTCGCAGGCCGTTGTGTTTGCGCAGTCGGGTGTAACCAAGGACATCGCGGACAAAGATCAAGTGATGGGTTTCCCGGCCGTCAACCGCAAGGAATGGTTGCACGAGATGGCGGCACAGCGCCGGTTGGTTGGTAATCAAAAGGCGGTTGAGGAGCTGGTGCGTCTGTTGCCGAAACTGCGGGATGTGGTTTCCGACGAGTAGACCAAAACATGCAGGCTGTGCGTTGCCACTGCGAGGCAAGCGTCAGTGTCGGTGCCTGGAAGGACGGCGCCGTCCGGCAGGTCCGGCGCCATAATTCCGCGAACAGCCAGCGTTTTATTTTATGGTAAAATTAATTATAAGAGTAAGATTACTTCTCCGGGCCTTCCCCAGGCAGTCATGCAAATTCACATCCCCAACCTTTCCGTCGCCCGCGTCCTGATTGTCGGGGATGTCATGCTCGACCGCTACTGGCACGGCCAGACCTCGCGCATTTCCCCGGAGGCGCCGGTTCCGGTGGTGCGCATCGAGGAGCGTGAGGACCGCGCCGGCGGTGCCGGTAACGTGGCGCTCAATGTGGTCGCGCTCGGTGCGCGCGCCACCCTGCTTGGCCTGATCGGCAATGACGACGAGGGTCGGCTTCTCACGCAGCGCCTGACCGCCGCCGGTGTCGCGTGCCATCTGCAGGCGGTAGCGCAGCACCCCACCATCACCAAGCTGCGGGTGATCAGCCACCACCAGCAGCTCATCCGTCTGGACTTCGAAGGCGACTTCTCGGATTGCAAAGAGCCCCGCTTGCTCGAAGCCTTTCGCGCGGCGCTCGCGGCGCATGATGTGGTGGTGCTGTCCGATTACGGCAAGGGCACCCTCGGCGACAGCCGCGCGCTGATCGAGTTGGCGCGCGCCGCCGGCAAGCCGGTGCTGGTCGATCCCAAGAGCCGCGATTACGCGGTCTATCACGGCGCCACCATCATCACCCCCAACTACGCGGAATTCGAGGCGGTCGTGGGGCGGTGTCGTGATGAGGCGCAGATCGTGGAGCGCGGCCGCAACCTGATGCGCGACTGCGGCCTCGACGCCCTGTTGGTCACGCGCGGCGAGCACGGCATGACACTGCTGCGTGACGGATACGAGGCGCTGCACCTGCCGACGCGCGCGCGCGAGGTTTATGATGTCACCGGCGCCGGCGATACCGTGATCGCGGTGCTGGCCACGGCGCTGGGCGTCGGCCAGGACTTGCCAGGCGCCACGGCACTCGCCAACCTGGCCGCGGGAATTGTCGTGGGCAAGCTCGGCACCGCCACGGTCAGCACGCCGGAACTGCTCGGCGAGTTGCGCCGCGAAGGCGTCGCGATCCGCGGTACACTCGGCGAAGACCCGCTGCTCGATGCGGTGCGACAAGCGCGTGCGCAGGGAGAGACCATTGTCATGACCAACGGCTGTTTCGATATCCTGCACGCCGGGCACGTCAGTTATCTGGAACAGGCGCGTCGTCTCGGCGATCGCCTGGTTGTGGCGGTGAACGACGACGCCACGGTCGCGCGCCTCAAGGGCGCCGGGCGGCCGATCAACACGCTGGAACGGCGCATGGCGGTGCTGGCCGGACTCGCGGCCGTCGATTGGGTGGTGCCGTTCAGCGAGGACACGCCCGAACGGCTGATCTGTCGCGTGCTGCCGGATGTGCTGGTCAAGGGCGGCGACTACCGCCCCGAGCAGATCGCCGGGCACGAGTGCGTGACGCGCGCCGGCGGCAAGGTGGTGGTGCTTGGCTTCGAGGAAGGCTGTTCAACCACCGGCATCATCAACGCTATCCGCAAGGATTCATCGTCATGATCGTCATCACCGGCGGCGCCGGTTTCATCGGCAGTAATCTGGTCCAGGCGCTCAACGCGCGCGGCCGCAATGACATTCTGGTCGTTGATCATCTCAAGAACGGCATCAAGTTCAAGAATATCGCCGACGGTGAAATTCTCGACTACCAGGACAAGGACGATTTTCTGGAAGATGTGCGCGCCGGTTGCGAGCTGGCCGAAAAGACCGATGCCATCGTACACCTTGGCGCCTGCTCCTCGACCACCGAGTGGGACGGTCGCTTCATGATGCACAACAACTACGAGTACTCGAAGGCGCTGCTGCATTACTGCCTCGAACGGCGCATCCCTTATATCTATGCCTCGTCGGCGTCGGTGTACGGTGGCGGGCGCGTGTTCAAGGAGCAGCGTTCGCACGAAGAGCCGCTCAACGTTTACGGCTACTCGAAGTTTCTGTTCGACCAATACGTGCGCCGCCTGATGGCGGGCTTCAAAAGTCAGGTGGTTGGCCTGCGCTACTTCAACGTGTACGGCCCGCGCGAGAGCCACAAGGGCTCGATGGCGAGCGTGGCGTTTCATTTCAACAACCAGCTACTGGACGGCGGGCGGCTGCGGCTGTTCGAGGGCAGCGACGGCTATGCCGACGGCGAACAGCGCCGCGATTTCGTGTACGTCGGCGACACCGGCAAGGTCAAGCTGTGGCTGCTCGACAACCCGAAGGTATCCGGCATCTTCAATGTCGGCACCGGCCGCAGCCAGAGCTTCAACGACGTGGCGCGCGCCGTGCAGGCGTGGCACAAGCGCGGCACGCTCGAATACATCCCGTTTCCCGACCACCTGCGCGGCCGCTACCAGAGCTTCACCGAGGCCGACATCGGCGCGCTGCGCGCCGCCGGCTACCAGGATGAGTTCCTGACCGTCGAGCAGGGCGTGCAGGCGTACCTCGACTGGCTCAACCGCCGCGCGCCGCTCCAGGGCTGAACGCATGAACCCCGCCGAACTGCTGACCAAGAACCTGCGCCTGTCGATCGCCGCCAAGCAGAATTTTCTGGAACGCGCGGATCAGATCGAGGCGTTCGCGCGCGCCGTGGACGTCGTGGTGAACGCCTACCGCCAGGGCGGGCGGCTGTATCTCGCCGGCAACGGCGGTTCGGCCGCCGACGCCCAGCACATCGCCGCGGAACTGGTGGTGCGGCTGGCCAAGAACCGCCGGCCGTTGCCGGCCGAGGCGCTCACCACCGACAGCTCGATCCTCACCGCCATCGGCAACGATTACGGCTACGACGCGGTCTTCGCGCGCCAGATCGAGGCCAAGCTGCGCGCCAATGATGTATTTCTCGGCATCAGCACCTCCGGCAAATCGCCCAACATCCTGGCGGCGCTGCGTCAGTGTCGCGCACAAAATATTCCAAGCATCCTCTTCGGTGGGCGCGACGGCGGTCCCGCGCGTGCCCTCGCCGATCACTGCATCCTCGTGTCCGGCGAGGACACCAGCACCATCCAGGAGCTGCACATCGTCCTCGGCCACACGCTGTGCGAGGCGGTCGAGCTCGACATCGCGGCGCGTTGAGCACGCCGTCCCCAGCCATGTCGCGCCGCGCCGTGTTTCTCGATCGGGACGGAACGCTCAACGTCGAGAAGGAATACCTGCACCGCGCCGAAGACTGGGAGTGGATCCCGGGCGCGGTCGAGGCCATCCGCCTGCTCAACCAGGCCGGTTTCGTGGTGATCGTCACCACCAACCAGTCCGGCGTGGCGCGCGGCTTCTACAACGAGCAGGCGGTGCGTGAGCTGCACGCCAGCGTTGACCGTTGGCTGGCGGCCGAAGGCGCGCATGTCGACGGCTATTACTATTGCCCGCATCACCCGCAATACGGCGACGTGCGCGACTGCGACTGCCGCAAGCCGGCGCCCGGCCTGCTGCTGGCCGCCGCACGCGATCACGACATCGACTTGGCGAATTCGTACGTGGTGGGCGACAAGGCCAGCGATGTCGGCGCGGCACGTGCGGTCGGGGCGGCACCGATCCTGGTGGCCACCGGTTACGGCAAAGCCGAGCGCGCCAAGGTGGATGCGAAGGTGCCGTACGTGGCGGATGTGCTGGCGGCGGTGCAGCGCATTGTGGCGGAGTGTGCGTCTTGAGGATGACGACCGCGTCCCTGCTCCAAGCTGACCGGCGTGCCGCGAGAAGTTCAATATTCCTGGGCAGCGTGGCGACTTACCTGGGTTTGTGGCTGCGGAACGTCCAGAAGTTGTTCACCAGAAAATTGAATGCGCTGGCCAGCAAGATGGCCAGCGCATTGGCGATGAGATAGTGCAAATAGACCACGAGCAGTTTGGTCAGCAACACTTGCAACACGATGCCCACCCAGCAAGCCAGCGCGTATTGACCAAAGTGGAGCAGCAGGTGCTTGTCGGGGCGGTGCTTGCGATCACCCCAGGTCCAGGCACGGTTCCAGAAAAAGTTGTTCAGCGTGGCGAAAAAGATCGCCATGGCCAGAGAGGCGTTGAGTCGCATGCCCGGGGACTGGATCGCGACGAACAGAAATTCCTGGCAGAGGTACAGCACGCTCAGGTTGACCACCACGCCGGATGCGCCCACGGTGCCGAATTTCACGAAGCGTTTTTTGAAGAACCAGGCCGTCAACGGATGCCTGGCGAGTCGGGTGTGCAATTTCATGGGGGCTTCCGTTCAATGGCTGCTGCATTCAACAATTCATGCGCTTTGGCCAATACCTGCTCCGGCGTGATCTGCTGCAGGCATTGGTTATCGCCGTCGCAGGGCGAGGCGCGGTGGTTGTAGGCGGTCAGGCAAGGCGAGCAGGGCAGTTGACGGTGGAAGCAGTAGGCGTTGTCACCCAGTGATCGATACAGCACCGGCGTTTCCGGTCCGAAGAAAATGATCGCGGGAAGCTGCGGCGTGAGCGCGGCAAATTGTCCCGGTCCACCATCGTTGGTGACCAGCAACGAGGCACGATGGAACACCGCCAGCAGATGCCGCACGCTCCTGGTATAACCCGCCAAATTGACACAACCCGGATTCATGCAGTGATCCACCACGGCCTGCGCAATTTGCCGGTCACCCTTCATGCCGATCACACCGACCGCATAACCCGCGGCGAGCAGCGCCTTGCTGATCTGGAAGTAATTTTCCAACGGCCAGGCGCGTATCGGAAGGATGCCGCCGCTTGGGTAGACCAGCACCAGTTTTTTGTCCTTGATCGCCGGAAAGGAATCGTGCAGTTCCCTGTGTGTCGCATCCAGTTCCGCGCGGGAAAATTCCAGCACCGGGGTCTTGCCGGTATAGGGCGTGGGGAGCAGCTTGGAAACTGGATGGGTGGTCGATTCCAGCGCGGCGGCCAGCGTCAGAAATTGCTGCGTCAGATGTCGGTATGGGTTGTACAACACCGGGCGGTTGATGAAAGAACCGCGGTACAAACCCTCCTGGGTGTGACGATGGAATCCGACGCGCAGCGGCGCGCCCGACAGGTAAGAGAAGATGCTGCTGATGCGCGCGAACAATTCGCAGTCGATCACCGCATCGATCTTGAGCCTGCGCATCGCGCGGATCGTTTTGAGGCTGTCCCCGATCAAGCCTTTCAGGGAGCCGTCGTCCAGCGTCAATACGTTCTCATGCGGAACCACCCCGAGCAGATCGAGCACCTCGCGGTTTTTGGCGAACATCAGCACATGGATGTTGGCTTCGGGGTATTGCTGCTTCAGGCGCACGAACATCGGGTGCGCCAGCACCAGACTGCCCATTTCGGACAACAGAATGACCAGGATATTTTTCGGAGGCGTACCGCCGGGTTTTTTGGACACGACGCGATTCGCCAGTGAAAGCAAGGCGCAGATTGGCACGCCCGCATAGCGGTCAACCGCGCGCTGGAAGTTGATGTTCATCTGGATGGTGTCGAAGGATTTCCGCCGGAAAGATCATGCACCCGATTGTCCGGAATGTTGGGGATGGGGCCTACGCAGCGGTCTCTGCTTATTTTACAGGCCGGACGTTGCGCGCGCAGCGCCGCCGCGACCGGGCGCACCACGGCTTCCAGGTTGTGCACCGCGCGGAAGGTCGGAATCACCACGGACAGCTTGAGGTTCATGGGGCGGTCGGATCAGCAGTCGAACCGCGATAGCCGCGGCACAGGTAGAAATGGAAGGTTACGACGGTTGTGCTGCCGGCGTAAACCGGGAGCGAATCGCGCTCGTCACAGTGTGTAAACCGATCCAACACGCGGCGCGTGGACTTCAGCGAGCTGTCCGGCACCACCATGACACCGGTGGCAGCGTTCGCCGGACTGCCGAACCACAGGTCGAACTGGTCGAGGCGCTCGTCCGGCACCTGCACGGGCAGCGGCCGCGCGTACCAGGCGAGACGACTGGCGAGCGACCAGTTGGGTACGAGCAACACGACCCGCGGATGCTGGTGCAGAAATTCCGTGCGCAGCAGCGCGGCGCGCTCCGCGGCCTGTGGCCAGCCGGCCAGCGGCGCGAGCGGATGATGCTTGCCTGGAAACGGCAGCGACGGAAAAACGAACAGCACATGCAGGAAAAGAATCAGCGCCAGCGAATAGCCGGCGGAGAAATAGCTGAAGGCGCGCACCGGCCGGTACGCCCAGTGCGCCAGCACCCAGCGCGCCGCCAGCGGGGCACTTCCGGCCCAGGCGAGCGCCGTCCAGTGCGGCAGGCTTTCTTCGCGCCCCGAGCCGGAGGCGAACAGCAACAGCACCGGCAACACCAGCAGCAGCGACAACTGCACGCCGCGCTCGCGCCATTCCTTGAAACCGGCCACGAGCGCGATCAGGCCGAACACATAGATGCCCGGTGCATAGGCGAAGAACTGCGCGAGCTGCGAGATGCCGACCCGCGTCCACTCCCAGTCCTTGGGCCGGAAACCGTGACCGAGCTGGTAGCGGAAGGACAGCCAGTCGTGCGTGGCGTTCCAGTACAGCACCGGCGCGATCAGCAACAGCGCGAGCGCCATGGCCAGCCACGGCCCGGGTGTGCGCAGCACATCGAGCCGCCGTTGCAGGATCACGAACAACGCGGCGCTGAACA
>CAYHES010000055.1:0-13809 GCA_964355495.1 uncultured Acidiferrobacterales bacterium | reverse complement strand
TCGGTTGGTATGAAGTCACAGGGAATGCGCTGGGAACGCGGGTTTCCAACCCGCATGCGGCCAGGATGGCCGCGTTCCGGCAAGGAACTGCTCACCGGGAGGGTACGGCTGGTATGAGCGGCAGGCTGCAGACCATACGATTTTTCATGGCGCCCCGGTCCGGGCCATGCTATTTTCAGCAAAACATGGTTGTTTTCCTGAAAAAACTGGTGCGCCACAATGATGCAACCTATTGAAAAAAATATCCTTTCGAGGATATATGGGCGCGGTAGGGGGTGGGCGTTTACCAAGATTGATTTCATCGCCGAGTTCGACGAGGTCAATATCCATCAGGCGCTTTCCAGCCTGGTCCGGGCAGGCAAGATTCGCCGGGTGTGCCATGGGGTTTATGACTATCCCCGTCATAGCGAGATGCTCGGTCAGGCCCTGAGTCCGGATATCGACCAAGTGGCCCAGGCATTGGCGCGCAAGTTCAACTGGCGCATCCAGCCTTCCGGTGACGCGGCCTTGAACCTGCTGGGGCTTTCTACCCAGGTGCCTGGCCGGTGGGTTTACCTCTCCGATGGGCCGAGCCGTCAGTACAAGATCGGCAAGCATACGCTGGCATTCAGGCAGTCCGCCCTGAAGGATGCAGGTTTCAAATACCGAGAAAGCGCCTTGGTGGTGCAGGCACTCAAGGCCTTGGGCAAGGGGCATGTGGATCGGGCCGTCATTAAAACCATCCGGAAACGACTGGAGCCGAAAAACTGCGCGCGCCTGCTCAAGGATACCCGCGCGGTGACCGGGTGGATCTACCAGATCATCAAGCAGGTGTGCAGGGAGCGTGATTGATGGACAAGGTGGCCCGGCTTCCGGCCGCGGAGCGTAGCGCGCTGTTCTCCGAAACCGCCGCCCGGATGGGCACGACCCCGGCGGTGGTGGAAAAGGACTTCTGGGTGACTTGGGTGCTGGATCGACTGTTCCGGAACCCCGAGCTTGCGCGCCTGCTGATGTTCAAGGGTGGCACCAGTCTTTCCAAGGTCTACCGGCTGATCGAGCGCTTTTCGGAAGACATCGACCTGATTCTCGATTGGCGAGAGTTGAGCGGCGAAGACCCGCTGGCCGAGCGTTCGAAGGCGCAGCAGGAAAAGTTGAATGCGGCGATCAACGAACAGGCGCAAGCCTATATCGGCGGGGCCTTGCTGGCGCGGGTGTCGGCAGCTGTCGGTGGGATATGCGTTTGTGCGATAGAAGGCGGCGATCCGCACGTCATCAATGTCCGCTATCCGGCTGCGTTTCCTGATGCGTATTTGCGGCCGGAGGTGCGGCTGGAAATCGGGCCGCTGGCATCGTGGCTGCCCTATGAGGAGCGGGCGATCAGCTGCTATGCCGCCGAGGCATTTCCGAAAGTGTTTGAAAGACGGGAATGTTCGGTCAGGGTAATCAAGGTAGAGCGGACGTTCTGGGAAAAGGCGACGATCCTGCATCATGAAGCCCATCGTCCGGAGGATAAACCGCAACCTTCCCGTTATTCCCGCCACTATTACGATTTGGCCAGAATGGCCGAGTCTCCGGTCAAGGATGCCGCGTTGGCGAATCTGGGGCTATTGGCCAACGTGGTGGAGTTCAAGCAGCGTTTTTATCCGCGTGCCTGGGCGCGCTACGACTTGGCCAAGCCCGGCACATTTTGTCTGGTGCCGGGAGGCACCGTGCTGGCCACCGTTGAGACTGACTATCGAGCAATGGCGAATATGATTTTTGGCGAGTTGCCCGCCTTCGGTGAAATCATGGCGGTCCTGCAAAATCTTCAGGACGAAATAAACAGGTGAAGGAATGGGCGCCATAGGTCAGCCAGAACGCACTACGCAAAACCGCGTCATCGCCCTGCTCCGCGACGAGCTGGGATACCGCTACCTCGGCGACTGGACCGAGCGTGACGGCAACAACAACATTGAGGAGAGCCTGCTCACCGCGTGGCTGACAAAACACGACTACACCCCGGCGCAGATCAGCGTGGCCCTGCACAAGCTGCGTACCGAAGCCGACAACCACAATCGCACGCTCTACGGCAACAACCAGGCCGTCTATAACCTGCTGCGCTACGGCGTGCCGGTGAAGATCGAGGCGGGCAAGGTCACGGAGACCGTACACCTCATCAACTGGCAGGAACCGGAGAAGAACGACTTCGCCATCGCCGAAGAGGTGACACTCAAGGGCAACCTTGAGCGGCGGCCGGACCTCGTGCTGTATGTGAACGGCATCGCCATCGGCGTGCTGGAACTGAAGAACAGCCGTGTTTCCATCGGCGACGGCATCCGGCAACTGCTCTCCAACCAGCAGAAGGAATTCAACGAGTGGTTTTTCTCCACCGTGCAGATCGTGTTCGCCGGTAACGATTCGGAGGGGCTGCAATACGGCGCCATCGGCACACCCGAGAAGTATTTCCTCAAGTGGAAGGAGGACGAAGCGGACAACAGCCGTTTCAAGCTCGACAAGTATCTGCTCAAGTTGTGTGAGAAGCGCCGGCTGATCGAGCTGATGCACGACTTCGTGCTGTTCGACGGCGGCGTGAAGAAGCTGCCGCGCGTGCACCAGTATTTCGGCGTCAAGGCCGCGCAGGCGCATGTGCACCAGAAGAAGGGCGGCATCATCTGGCACACCCAGGGCAGCGGCAAAAGTATCGTGATGGTACTGCTCGCCAAGTGGATTCTGGAGAACAACCCCCATGCCCGCGTCGTCCTCATCACCGACCGCGACGAGTTGGACAAACAGATCGAACGCGTCTTCACCGAGGCGGGCGAGGCCATTAAGCGCACGACCAGCGGCCGCGATTTGATGAGCCAGCTCGGCCAGGCCAAGCCACGCCTGCTGTGCTCGCTAGTGCACAAATTCGGCCGCAAGGACGTGGATGACTTCGACGCCTTCATCAAGGAACTGGAAGCCCAGCCCAGCCCGACGGTGGGCGAGGTGTTCGTGTTCGTGGACGAATGCCACCGCACGCAAAGCGGCAAGCTGCACCGGGTCATGAAGGCAATGATGCCGAACGCGGTGTTTATCGGCTTCACCGGCACGCCGCTCCTGAAGCAGGACAAGCAGACCAGCCTGGAAGTGTTCGGCGGCTATATCCACACCTACAAGTTCAGCGAGGGCGTGGAGGATGGGGTGGTGCTCGACCTCGTGTATGAGGCGCGGGACATCGACCAGCACCTGGGATCGCAGGACAAGATCGACGCCTGGTTCGAGGCCAAGACCAGGGCGCTCAACGACTGGCAGAAGGCCGAGCTGAGGAATCAGTGGGGCACGCTGCAGCACGTGCTCAGCTCCAGGGCGCGCATGGATCGCGTGGTTGCGGACATCGTCTTCGACTTCAGCGTGAAGCCGCGCCTGTCCAGCGAACGTGGCAACGCTATCCTGGTTGCTTCCAGCATCTATGAGGCGTGCAAGTATTTCACGCTGTTCCAGAAGACACCGTTCAAGGGCAAGTGCGCGGTGGTGACCTCTTACAACCCGCTGGCCAGGGACGTAACGCTGGAGGAAACCGGCGCCAACACCGAGACCGACAAGCAGTTTACCTACAACACCTATACCGAGTTGCTGGGAACGCGGCCATCCTGGCCGTCAGACTTGCGGGCTGGAAGCCCGCGTTCCCAGCCGGGCATGAACAGAACGGAAAGCTACGAGGAGCGGGCCAAAGACCTTTTCACCAAAGAACCGGCGAACATGAAGCTGCTGGTCGTGGTGGACAAGCTGCTCACCGGCTTCGATGCGCCGCCTTGCACCTATCTTTACATCGACAAGTCCATGCAGGACCACGGCCTGTTCCAGGCGATCTGCCGCGTCAACCGCCTCGACGGCGAGGACAAGGACTTCGGCTATATCGTGGACTACAAGGACCTGTTCAAGAAGGTTGAGAACGCCATTGCGGTCTACACCTCCGAACTGGATCACAGCGCCGGCGGACCTGATCCGGAAGTGTTGCTGCAGGATCGTCTGACGAAGGGCAGGGAGCGCCTCGACAACGCCATCGAAGCGCTCGCCCTGCTGTGCGAGCCGGCCGAGCCGCCCAAGGGTGAGCTGGAGCACATCCATTACTTCTGCGGCAACACCGAGATTGCCTCCGACCTGAAGGAGCGGGAACCGCAACGTTCGGCGCTCTACAAGGCGGCCGTCGCGCTGGTGCGCGCCTACGCCAACATCGCCGACGAACTGGATAAAGCCGGATACGACCCGAACGACATTACGCGCATCAAGCGGCAGCTCGACCACTACCTGAACTTGCGCGAAATCATCCGCAAGGCCAGCGGCGAGACACTCGACCTCAAGGCCTACGAGGCCGACATGCGGCATTTGATCGACACCTATATCGAGGCGGACGAGCCACGCAAGATTTCACCGTTCGACAACATGGGTTTGCTGGAGCTGATCGTGAAGACCGGCATCGCCAACGCGATCAACTCACAGCTCGGCGGCTTTAAGGGAAACAGGGACGCCATCGCCGAAACCATCGAAAACAATGTTCGCCGCAAGATCATCAAGGAGCACCTGAACGACCCGGCCTATTACGAGAAAATGTCGGCACTGCTGGATGAAATCATCGCGGCGCGCAAGGCGAAGGCGATCGAGTACGAGGAATACCTGAAGCGCATTGCTGAACTGGCCAGGAAGGTGGAGGCCGGGTATTCGGAGGAAACGCCGGAGAAACTGGATACCCCAGGCAAGCGCGCGATCTACAGCAACCTGAAAGCGAAAGGTGTGGCCGAATCGGCTGCCTCTTACGGGCGCGCGGCCGAAGATGAAGCATCGGAACTTGCCCTGCGAATAGATGAGTCCGTCCGGCGCGTACGACCGGATGAATGGCGGGGTGTCCAGGCACGCGAGCAGGTCATCAAGCGGGTGCTGTATGACATAGTGCAAGACGTGGCCGAGGTGGAACGACTTTTCCTCATCATCAAGGCGCAGAGAGAATACTGATGGACAGGCAGCTGCGACTGGGCGGCATCGCGGTAGACGTGGTGTTCAAGGACATCAAGAACGTCCATCTCAGCGTCTATCCCCCGACAGGCCGTGTGCGCATTTCGGCCCCGTCGCGCATGAGCCTCGATACGATCCGTGTTTTCGCCATCTCCAAACTGGCGTGGATCAGGCAGCAACAGGAGAAGCTTCGGGCGCAGGAACGCGAAACGCCGCGCGAGTATATCGACCGTGAAAGCCATTACGTCTGGGGCAAGCGCTACTTGCTCAGCGTGGTTGAGAACGAGAGGGCGCCGTCGGTCGAGCTGAAACACAGCCGTATGATTCTCACGGTGCGTGGGGGTGCGGACCAGGCGGCGAAGGAAGCCGCGGTCGCTCAATGGTACAGGGAACAAATCAAGGCCCACGTGCCACAGCTGATTTCAAAGTGGGAGCCTGTCCTTGGCGTTAGCGTGAAACGCGTGTTTGTGCAGCAGATGAAAACCAAGTGGGGAAGCTGCAACCCGCATGCGCGCACGATTCGCCTGAATACTGAGCTGGCGAAGAAGCCGAAAGAGTGCATTGAGTACATTGTCGTGCATGAAATGATTCACCTGCTGGAGCCGACGCACAATGCTCGCTTCATAGCGTTGATGGACCAATTCATGCCCAGGTGGCAATACTTCCGGCAACGGCTGAACCGCCTACCCGTGCGGCACGCCGATTGGGAGTACTGATGTTTCTCTATGGCGATGAGTACGGTCTCCAAGTTCGCGGAAGCTCTCAAGAAGTCAGATATACCCGCTTGCATGTCATGTAGGCGAAAATTCGAATGACGCCGAAGAGAACTTACTCAGAGTTTCCGTAATCGCTGGCATATCCAGTTACTGAACAGGACACTTCGGTCATGCCTTACTGGCGCCTCGCTGGTTTCTACTTCTTTTATTTCTCGGTGCTTGGCGCGCTCGTGCCGTACTGGGGACTGTATCTCAAATCCATCGGCTTCACGCCGGTGGACATCGGTTCGCTCATGGCGGTGCTCATGCTCTCGCGCATCGTTGCACCGAATGTCTGGGCCTACATCGCCGACCACCGCGAAGACCGCATGCGCGTGGTGCGTGTCGCTTCGTTCCTGACAGTGTTGCTGTTCACGGGCGTGTTTGCCGGAACGAGTTTCTGGTGGCTGGCGCTGGTGATGCTGACCTTCAGTTTTTTCTGGCACGCCTCGTTGCCGTTGATCGAGGTGCAGGTGATGCACCACACCCGCCACAAGCCTGGCGCTTACGGGCGCGTGCGGCTGTGGGGTTCCATCGGTTTCATCGCGAGTGTCGCCGCGCTCGGCGCGGTGCTGGATGCCGCCGGACCGTGGTGGATACTGCCCGTGATGACCGCACTCATGGCGGGCATCTGGTTCTACAGCCTGATGCTGCCGGAATCGGAAATGGCCGGGCACATGGAACATCCGGGTCCATTCCTCAAGGTGGTGCTGCGTCCGGACATCCTCGCGTTTCTTGCCGCCTGCCTGCTCATGCAAGTGAGTCATGGGCCTTACTACACCTTCTACTCCATCTATCTTGAAGGTCACGGCTACAGCAAGACCGTGATCGGACTGCTGTGGGCGTATGCGGTGGTGTGCGAGATCATTGTGTTTCTGTACATGCCGCGCATTCTGAAACACGTTGCTCAGCGCACCGTGCTGATGGTGAGCTTCGCGCTGGCGGCCGCGCGTTGGCTTGTCATCGGCTATTTTCCGGACAGTCTGGCGCTCTTGATTTTTGCACAGACGCTGCACGCCGCGAGCTTCGGCACCTTTTATGCCGCCGGCATGCAGATGGTGTATCGGTTCTTCGTCGGCAAGCATCAGCACCGCGGCCAGGCACTATATGGCACGGTGGCGTTCGGGATGGGTGGGGCAATCGGGAGTTATTACAGCGGCCACACCTGGGAGACGCTTGGACCGGGACCGACGTTCGCGATTGCGGCCGGGGCCGCGGCGCTCGCTTTCGTGGTCGCATTGGGCCTTAAAAAAACCTGAGGTAGGTCGGGCTTCGCCGATGGGAGACGTAATAGGCGGGACGTCAGGGACACGTGTCCGAGGGCCGCAGGCCAGGGATGGCCTGGTTGCGGCTTTAGCCCGACAAGTCGGCCTGGCCGCTCCTGGGCATCCATGCCCTCGCGGCATTTGTACGTCCTGCACATCAAAGGCCGACCTACCTAAACCGCAGGCGCCGGCGGAAGGCGACCAGCCGGCCGCCGGCCGTCTCCGGACCGGTGGTGGGCGTGACGATAGGCTGGGTTGTTTTGAAAATGCGTGCCACCTCGGCGCACAGGCTTTCCATGAGCGCGTAGGCGTCCACGTCGGTCTTCGGCGAGTGCAGCACGGCCAGGCGGATGGGTTCGATCGACTCGAAGGTGGCGTCGCGCGTTACCGGATCGGCGAGGCGCCGGCAGCGGTTGCCGGTGTATATCGCGGTGACGACCTGGGTGACCAGCTCGTAGTGCACGGCGCCGGAGTCAATGAAGCCGCGCAGCTCGGTGGCCGCTGCATTGACCGGCAGCTGATGCTGGCCGATGCGCCTCGCCAACTGTTCGATAAGTTCGCGGAAGGTCATGCGGATTTCTGCACGGCGTGGATCATTGCCTGTGCGGCGTTCGAGAGAGTGCGCGCGGCGTGGGTGACAATGCCGAGGCTGCGTTCGAGTTTCATTTTTCTAATCTGGACCACGCTCAGCGATTCGTCAATCATGGTGCGCGGCAGCGCGCTCCAGCCGAGGCCGATGGAGGCCAGCATTTTCAACACCTCCAGGTAATTCGTCGCCATGCCCACGTTGATCTTGTCACGCCACGGGCCGAGCGCTTTCAGGATGATCTCGCGCGTGTAGGTGCCGGGGCCGGGCAGGATCGCGGGATAATCGAGCAGCACCTTGGCAGAAGCGGGCGTAACCCCGGCGAGTGGGTGCGTGCGGCTAACCACAATGTCGAGCGGGTCGTCCCAGATCATCATGGTTTGCAGCGGTGCGTCGACTACCGGCGGGAGCGTGACAATGGCCAGCTCAATCTCGCCCTGCGCCACCGCGCGGCAGGCCTTTTCCGAATCCATGAAGCGCAGGTCGAGGCGCACGCCCGGGTAGTTCTCGTGGAACTGCTTGAGCGGACCGGGGAGGCGGTGCAGCCCGATGTGATGACTGGTGGCAAGCGACAGTTCGCCCGTGATGGTGCCGGCAAGATTGGCGATGGAGCGCTTTACGTCATCGAGTTCGCGCAGGATCGCGCGTGAGCGACTGAGTAAAGCCTGGCCGGCAGGCGTGAGCTGAACCGTTCGCCCGATGCGGTCGAACAGGCGTGCGCCAAGGCTTGCTTCGAGTGCGGCGATGCGTTTGCTGATGGCCGGTTGGGTGAGAAAAATGCGCTCGGCGGCGCGCGAAAACGAGCTGGTTTCGGCGACGGCGAGGAACGCCTGGAGGGCAGCAATGTCCATAACTAACAGGAATCTATTGTATGCAAAAGATGAATTTGTGTTATTTATAAACCTTGCCTAGGATTTACGCAATTCCACAGGATTACTGAACTGCCATGGCCGGGAAAACGCTGTACGACAAACTCTGGGACGCGCATGTGGTGCGTCAGAACGAGGATGGCACCTGTCTCCTCTATATCGACCGCCATCTGGTGCACGAGGTCACGAGCCCGCAGGCCTTCGAGGGCTTGCGGCTCGCCGGGCGCAAGCCGTGGCGGGTGGACGCGAACCTCGCCACCGCCGACCACAACGTGCCGACCACCAACCGGGCACAGGGCATCGCCGACCCGGTGTCGCGCCTGCAAGTCGAAACGCTCGACCGGAATTGCCAGGACTTCGGCATCACCGAGTTCCGCATGAA
Organism: uncultured Acidiferrobacterales bacterium; assembly: GCA_964355495.1. Classification (GTDB taxonomy): domain Bacteria; phylum Pseudomonadota; class Gammaproteobacteria; order Acidiferrobacterales; family UBA6901; genus UBA6901. The sequence goes on along the minus strand of CAYHES010000055.1, from coordinate 5,002 downwards.
CGATCCGCGCCAGGGGATTGTGCATGTCATCGGCCCGGAGCAGGGCGCGACCCTGCCGGGCATGACCGTGGTGTGCGGTGACTCGCACACCTCGACGCACGGTGCGTTCGGCGCGCTCGCTTTCGGCATCGGCACCTCCGAGGTGGAGCATGCCTTGGCAACGCAGTGTCTTATCGTCAAGAAATCGAAGAACATGCGTGTGCGCGTGGAGGGCGATATTCCGCCGGGCATCACCGCCAAGGACATCGTGCTCGCGATCATTGGCCGGATCGGTACCGCCGGTGGCAACGGTTCCGCCATTGAGTTCGCCGGCACGGCCATCGAGCAGCTCTCCGTGGAAGGCCGCATGACCGTGTGCAACATGGCGATCGAGGCCGGCGCGCGTGCCGGCATGATCGCGGCCGATGACAAGACCATTGAGTATTTCCGCGGTCGTCCGTATGCGCCCAAGGGCGAGTTGTGGGACAAGGCAGCGCAGGCGTGGCGTATGTTCAAGAGCGACGCGGATGCGCGGTTCGACAAGGAAGTGGTGTTGAACGCGGTGGACATCAAACCACAAGTGAGCTGGGGCACTTCGCCCGAGATGGTGGCGGCCGTGGACGGCGTGGTGCCGGATCCCGAGAAGGAACAGGATGCGGTCAAGCGTACAGGTTACCGGCAGGCGCTTGTGTACATGGGACTCAAGCCGGGCACGCCGATCCACGACATCGCGCTCGACAAGGTGTTCATCGGTTCCTGCACCAACTCGCGCATCGAAGACCTACGCGCGGCGGCGGTTGTGGCGAAAGGCAAAAGGATAGCGAAGAACATCAAGCTCGCGATGGTCGTGCCGGGCTCGGGCCTGGTGAAGACCCAGGCCGAGCAGGAAGGTCTCGACACAATATTTAAAGAGGCGGGTTTCGAATGGCGTGAACCCGGTTGTTCGATGTGTCTGGCCATGAACGCCGACCGGCTGGAACCGGGTGAGCGCTGCGCCTCGACCTCGAATCGCAATTTCGAGGGACGCCAGGGGGCCGGCGGTCGCACCCATCTGGTCAGTCCTGCCATGGCCGCGGCGGCGGCGATCGCCGGGCATTTTGTCGATGTCAGAGAGTTGTAAATACACTTCTGCCGCAAAGGCGCAAAGAACGCAAAGAAAAGAAGATTAATTTTCCAAGAAAACCTTTGCGTCCTTTGCGTCTTTGCGGCAGATTTTTTCTTTTAAGGATTCAGCATGAAGAAATTTGAGAAAATAGTGGGACTGGTGGCGCCGCTCGATCGCGCCAATGTCGACACCGACGCCATCATCCCGAAGCAGTACCTGAAGTCGATCAAGCGCACCGGCTTCGGGCCGACCCTGTTTGACGACTGGCGCTACCTCGATCCGGGCGAGCCGGGCATGGATCACAGCCAGCGCCGCATCAATCCGGACTTCGTGCTCAACCAGGCGCGCTACCAGGGCGCGCAGGTGCTGCTGGCACGCGACAACTTCGGCTGCGGCTCGTCGCGCGAGCACGCACCGTGGGCACTGGTGGACTACGGCTTCCGGGCGATTATCGCACCGAGCTATGCCGACATTTTCTACAACAACAGCTTCAAGAACGGCCTGCTGCCGATCGTGCTGGAGCGCGATGCGGTGGATCAATTGTTCAAGGAGTGCGCGGTCGCGCCGGGTTACAGGCTCACCGTCGACCTCGTGGCGCAGACGGTGAAATCTCCGGCAGGGTCGACATTCAAATTCGAGATCGATGCCTTTCGCCGGCACTGCCTGCTGAACGGACTCGACGACATCGGGCTCACGCTTCAGCACGTGGACGATATCCGGGCCTACGAAGAACGGCGCAAGAAAGAGGCGCCGTGGCTGTTAAACTGAAACACCTGCCGCAAAGGCGCAATGGACGCAAAGAATTCAGGATGTCATGAATCAAGCGGTTCTTTGCGTCCTTTGCGCCTTTGCGGCGGATTTTTTTGGGATATTAATGTATGAAGAAAATCGCAGTATTACCCGGTGATGGCATCGGCCCGGAAGTGACGGCCGCCGCGGTGAGGGTGTTGGAACGGCTGCGCCAGGAGTTCGGCCTCAAGCTCGAAATGGAGACCGCACCGGTGGGTGGTGCGGCCTACGACCAGCACAAGCATCCGTTGCCGGAATCGACGCTGAAGCTGGCCAGGCAGGCGGATGCCGTGCTGCTCGGCGCGGTGGGCGGGACACAATACGATACCCTGCCGCGCGAACTGCGCCCGGAGAAGGCGTTGCTCGGTCTGCGCGCCGAGCTGCAACTGTTTGCCAACCTGCGTCCGGCCATCCTCTACCCACAGTTGGCCGCGGCTTCGAGCTTGAAGCCCGAGGTTGTTGCCGGGCTGGATCTGCTGATCGTGCGCGAACTCACCGGCGATATCTATTTCGGCGAACCGCGCGGTGTACGTACCCTGCCGAATGGCGAGCGCGAGGGGTACAACACCATGAAGTATGCCGAGCACGAGGTGGAGCGGGTGGCACGCGTCGGCTTTGAGGCGGCGCGCAAGCGCAGCAAAAAGCTGTGCTCGGTCGAAAAGGCCAATGTGCTCGAAACCTCGGGCCTGTGGCGTGAGGTCGTAATTCAGGTGGCAAAGGATTATCCGGATGTGGCGCTCAGCCATATGTATGTGGACAACGCCGCCATGCAGTTGGTACGTGCCCCCAAGCAGTTCGACGTGATTGTCACCGGCAATATTTTCGGCGATATCCTGTCGGATGAGGCGGCCATGCTTACCGGTTCCATCGGCATGCTGCCCTCGGCCTCGCTGGATAGCGCCAACAAGGGCATGTATGAGCCGATTCACGGCTCGGCGCCGGATATCGCCGGCAAGGGCGTTGCCAATCCGTTGGCCACGATCCTGTCAGTGGCGATGCTGCTGCGCTACACCCTGAACGAACCGGCCCTGGCGGAGCGGGTCGAAAAGGCGGTGTCCAGGGTGCTCGATCAGGGGCTGCGTACCGGGGACATTTATACCGATGGCATGCGCAAGGTCGGCACGGGCCAGATGGGCGACGCCGTGGTGGCGGCGCTTTAGAGAACACCTGCCGCAAAGGCGCAAAGTACGCAAAGGTTTTTCTTGATTTACTCTGTTTTTCTTTGCGTCCTCTGCGTCTTTGCGGCGAAAATTCATATAGTTCTTTAAAGAGGTGGTGCGATGAAACGGGTAGGACTAATCGGCTGGCGCGGCATGGTGGGCTCGGTGCTCATGGGTCGCATGCGGGAAGAGCGCGATTTCGATCACATCGATCCGGTGTTCTTCACCACATCGAACGTCGGTGGCAAGGGCCCGGCGATGGGCAAGGACGTGCCGCCGCTCAAGGATGCCAAGAGCATCGATGAACTGAAGGCGATGGACATCATCATCACCTGCCAGGGCGGTGACTACACGTCCGAGATTTTCCCGAAGCTGCGCGCCGCCGGCTGGAAGGGTTACTGGGTCGATGCCGCCTCGGCCCTGCGCATGGACAAGGATGCGATCATCATCCTCGACCCGGTCAACATGGATGTCATCAAGAATGGCATCAAGGCCGGAGTGAAAAACTACATCGGCGGCAACTGCACGGTGAGCCTCATGCTCATTGGCCTCGGCGGTCTGTTCCAGAAGGGGCTGATCGAGTGGATGACTTCCATGACCTATCAGGCCGCCTCGGGCGCCGGCGCGCAGAACATGCGCGAGCTGATCAGCCAGATGGGTGCCATTCATGCCTCGGTCAAAACCAAGCTGGATGACCCGGCCTCGGCCATACTCGAAATCGACAAGACCGTGGCCGATACCATCCGTTCGGCCAGTTTCCCGAAGCAAAACTTTGGTGTACCGCTTGCCGGGTCACTGATTCCCTGGATCGACAAGCAGCTCGACAGCGGTCAGTCGAAGGAAGAATGGAAGGGTCAGGCCGAGACCAACAAGATCCTCGGCCGCGAGGCCAAGCCGATTCCGATCGACGGCCTGTGTGTGCGCATCGGCGCCATGCGCTGTCACAGCCAGGCGCTGACCATCAAGCTCACCAAAAACGTGCCGCTCGACGAGATCCACGGCATGTTGGCCGAGGCCAACCAGTGGGCCAAGGTGGTGCCGAACGACCGCGACATCTCGATGCGCGAACTCACACCGGCGGCCGTCACCGGTACGCTCACCGTTCCGGTCGGTCGCCTGCGCAAACTCACCATGGGGCCGGAGTACCTGACCGCGTTTACCTGTGGCGACCAGCTGTTGTGGGGCGCGGCCGAGCCGCTGCGCCGCATGTTGCGTATCCTGCTCGATGCCTGATCGGCCGTTCTCTTTGCTTCTGCGCACGCGTCCGCCGGCTAACCACCGGCGGACGCGTGCTTCTTCTGCTGTCTTTGCTCCCGAGGTATTCCCATGAGCGCAAGCTGTGATGTAGTCATTGTCGGAGCAACCGGGATTGTCGGCGCGGCTTTGCTCGCCATCCTCGAGGAACGCGGGTTCCCGGTAGGCGAGCTTTACCTGTTGGCGAGCGCGCGCTCGGCGGGCGGCAGCCAGGAATTCAAGGGGCGGCATTATCGCATCGAAGAACTCGGCGGCTTCGACTTTTCCCGCGCGCAAGTTGCCTTTTTTGCCGTCCCCAGCGCCGTGTCCAGGGAACATGTGCCGCGCGCCGTTGCCGCCGGTTGTGTCGCCATCGACTGCAGTGCGGCATTTCGTTACGAACCGGATGTTCCATTGGTCATCCCGGAAGTGAATCCGCAGGCCATCGCTGCGTATCAGGACCGACGCATCATCGCCAGTCCGGATCCTGCCACCATCCAAATGCTGGTGGCGCTGAAGCCGCTTTACGATGCGGTTGGCATCGAACGTATCCAGGTGTGTATCGGCGAGGCGGTATCGGGGCGCGGCAAGGCGGCAATCGAGGAGCTGGCCGGCCAGACCGCTGCGCTGCTGAATGGCCAGTCCGTCGAACCGCAAATCTTTCCACGCCAAATTGCATTCAACTGCCTGCCGCGCATTGATGTCGTGCTGGACAACGGCTATACAGAAAATGAGA
>CAYHES010000054.1:0-13935 GCA_964355495.1 uncultured Acidiferrobacterales bacterium | reverse complement strand
CGAGAGTCGAGAGTCGAGAGTCGAGAGTCGAGAGTCGAGAGTCGAGAGTCGAGAGTCGAGAGTCGAGAGTCGAGAGGAGAGTGCACCGCTGTGAATGAAATGCCAGACTCGCGACTCGCGACTCCCGACTCCCGACTGGTCCTAGACCGGCGCCGGGCCGGCATCCTGCTGCACCCCACCTCGCTGCCGGGTGAGGGGGGAAACGGAACACTCGGGCCGCATGCCCTGCGCTTCGTGGATTTTCTGGCGGAAAGCGGTTTGAGTGTCTGGCAGATGCTGCCGCTCGGTCCGACGCACGCCGACCGCTCGCCGTATCAGTGCCTGTCGGTGCATGCCGGCAACCCGCGCCTCATCAGTTTCGCCCAGCTTGAGGCGTGGGGCTGGCTGCCACCCGCCGCCGGACCACCTCCTGCCCATGGCGCCGCGCGCCAGGCGCTGCTCGCGCAGGCGCGCCAGATTTTTCTGGCGCAAGGCGGTGCGCGTGACATGGAAGCATTTGATGCCGCGCACGCCTTCTGGCTCGACGACTATGCCCTGTACGTGGCGCTGCGTCAGGCGCACGACCACCGCGCCTGGTGGCAATGGCCGGAGCCGCTGCGCGATCGCGACCCGGCGGCGCTGGACGCAGCGCGGCTGCGCCATGCGGAGGACATGGCGCTGGTGCGTTTCGAGCAGCTCATCTTCTTTCGCCAGTGGCGGGAACTCCGGCAAGCGGCGCAGGCGCGCGGCGTGCAATTGTTCGGCGATCTGCCGATCTTCGTCGCGCACGACAGCGCCGACGTCTGGGCGCAGCGCGAATATTTCGATCTCGATGCCGCCGGCCAGCCGCGCGCGGTGGCCGGTGTGCCGCCGGATTATTTTTCCCAGACCGGGCAGCGCTGGGGCAACCCGTTGTACAACTGGACGCGCCTGCAAGCGGATGGCTTCCGCTGGTGGATCGAGCGCCTGCGCACGCAGTTCGGCCTGTTCGATCTGGTGCGCATTGACCACTTTCGCGGCTTCGAGGCGTGCTGGCAGATCCCGGCGGATGAGGACACCGCGATCAACGGCCGCTGGGTGCCGGCGCCGGGCGAGGCACTGTTCCAGACGTTGCAAAACGAGTTCGGGACGCTGCCGGTGGTGGCGGAGGATCTGGGCCTGATTACGCCGGCCGTGCACCGTTTGCGCGAACAGTTTGGGCTGCCGGGTATGCGTATCCTGCAGTTCGCCTTCGACGGCGGAGCGGACAATCCCTATCTGCCGCACAATCACGAGACCAACAGCGTGGTCTATACTGGCACGCATGACAACGACGCAACCCTTGCATGGTTCGAGAGCCTGCCGGCGGATCGACAGTACGTGGTGCTGGATTATCTCGGCCATCCGGGCGAGTCCATGCCCTGGCCGCTGATCCGCGCGGCGCTGGCCTCGGTGGCGCGGCTGGCCATCCTGCCCATGCAAGATGCCCTGCAAGCCGGTGCCGGGCATCGCATGAACATGCCCGGCAGCAATATCGGTAACTGGCAATGGCGTTTTGACTGGGGCGATGTGCCCACGGGGCTAACCGACCGGTTACGGCATTTGTTGCGGGTATATGGGAGATAGAAGCAGATACAAGGTACAAGGTACAAGGTACAAGTTGGCAGTTGGGGTTACTTGTATCTTGTACCTTGTATCTGCCTCTCACAACCAGATCATGTATCCCGTTTCGTAGCGGTGACTGAGGCAGGGGTGAAACGGAAACAGGCGGATCTTGTAGAACTGTAGCCCCGCCAGACGCGGCGTGAGATCGAGGCGGAACAGGGTTTCGCCGTGTTCGCCCGGTCCGGCATGCGTGAACACATGCGCATCGTGGCGAACAAACTCACCGCTCTCGTCCTCCGTGCCGATCAGGCATTCCACCAGGACGTCTTCCGGAGTGAGGCCATCGAGGTAGGCAGCGACGCGTATCGACAGCGCGTCGCCGGCAAGGATTTCGGTGTTGGTGCTGTCCAGGCGACGCAACCGCACCTTCGGCCAGGACTGATCGAGCTTGCGGCGCCATACCGAGACTTCCTTGGCGCGCGCGTGCTGGTTGCCGGCCATGACCAGGCGCTGTTTGCGCGCCAGGCTGTAGTAGTTGCGTACGTAGTCCATCACCATGCGTTGGGCATTGAAACGCGGGATCAGCGACTTCATCGAGTTCTTGGACTTTCGCACCCAGGCCTCGGAGAAGCCATGGCCATTGCGCGCGTAGTAGAGCGGCAGCACCTGCTTCTCGAGAATGTCGAGCAACTCCTGGCCCTCCTCGCGGTCGCGGTAGTGCGGGTCCACGGAGGGTCCGTGCGGCGTGATCGCCCAGCCGTTCTCGCCGTTGTAACCCTCGCCCCACCAGCCGTCCAGCACACTCAGGTTGATCACGCCGTTGATGCCGGCCTTCTCGCCGGAGGTGCCGCTCGCTTCGAGCGGGTACTCGGGCGTGTTGAGCCACACGTCCACGCTGGTGACCAGCTTGCGCGCCAGCGCCTGGTCGTAACCTTCGAGCAGGATGATGCGCCCCTCGAACTCCGGGCGGCGTGAATACTCATGGATGATCTTGATGAGTTGCTGCGCCGGCAGGTCGTGCGGATGCGCCTTGCCGGCGAAAATCAGCAGGCACGGATGTTCCGGGTCATTCAACAGGCGCGACAGGCGCGCCGGATCGGCAAACAGCAACGTGGCGCGCTTGTACGTGGCAAAGCGGCGCGCGAAGCCAATGGTCAGGATATCGGTTTCGCGCGGCGAGAGATGCTGGGTGAGGCGCTCGATGAGCGCCTCGCTGCAGCCGTTGCGGCGGTGCTGCAGGAGCACGCGCCGGCGCACTTCGGCGAGCATCTCGGTCTTGAGCGACTGGCGCAGGCTCCAGTAGCTGTGGTCGGGGATGTCGTCGATCTGCTGCCAGTAGGCCTCGTTCAGCAGCTCGTTGCGCCAGCCGCCGCCGAAGCGCATGTCGAACAGGTTGACCCACTCGCGCGCCAGGAAGGTGGGCACGTGCACGCCGTTGGTGATGTAGCCGACCGGGTTTTCGTCCGGCTCGATCTGCGGCCAGATGTACGACGCCATGCGCGAAGCCACGCCGCCGTGGATGCGTGATACACCGTTGCGGAAGCGCGAACCGCGCAAGGCGAGCGCCGTCTGGTTGAAGCCGCCCTGGCCGTCGGGTGTGGCGCCGAGCGACAGGAAGTGTTCCATGCCGATGCCGAGTTGGTGCGCGAATCCGGAGAAATACGCCTGCATCAGTTTGTGATCGAAGATGTCGTGCCCGGCCGGCACCGGCGTGTGCGTGGTGAACACGGTGTTGGCGGCGGCTTCTTCGAGCGCGCTGTCGAAATCCATGCCCCCGGCAACCAGTTCGCGGCAGCGTTCCAGTACCAGAAACGCCGCATGCCCTTCGTTGATGTGCCAGACCGTGGGGGCCAGGCCGATGGCGCGCAATGCCCGCACGCCGCCCAGGCCGAGCACGATCTCCTGCTGCATGCGCGTGTTGATGTCGCCGCCATACAGCTGGTAGGTGATCACCCGATCGGTCTCGCTGTTCTCCGGCAGGTCGCTGTCGAGCAGATAGAGGGAGATGTGGCCGGCCTTGGCCTTCCACACCTTGAGGGTCACCTGCCGTTCGCGGATCTCCACGTGTACATGGATTTCCTTCCCGTCCGCCCCCACGGCCGGTGCAATCGGCAGGTCCGCGAAGTTGGTCGGCGCATAGTGCGCCACCTGGTGGCCGTGTCCGTCGATGGTCTGGGTGAAGTAACCCTGGCGGTAGAGCAGGCCCACCGCGACAAACGGCAGGCCGAGGTCGCTCGCCGCCTTGCAGTGGTCGCCGGCGAGAATACCGAGACCACCGGAGTAGATCTGGAAGCTCTCGTGAAAGCCGAACTCGGCGCAGAAGTAGGCGACCAGATCCTGCTCCGGATCGAGCAGGTGCGCGACGCTCGAACCTGCCGGTGTCTGGTGGTAAGTGTCATAAGAAGACAGGACGCGGTTGTAGTCCTCCATGAAGATGCGGTCATCCGCCGCCTCTTCGAGGCGCTGCTGCGAGACGCGCCGCAGGAACACCCGCGGGTTGTGCCGGCAGGCATCCCACAGTTCGCGGTCGAGGCGGAAGAACAGTCCGCGTACCTGCCGGTCCCAGCTGTAGAGCAGGTCGTTGGCGAGCTCGCTCAGCCGCGCGAGCCGCGGCGGGATCACGGGTTGGACTTCGAGCGTGTAGCGCGTGCCGGTCATAGGCTCACCGGATTGTTGAGCTGGATTGGTCTGCCCAGATCGCCAGGATCAAAAGTCATGGCGGAATATTAGCAGTCGCTTATTCCCATCGTTTAACTATTCTTGTTAGCCGTTGGGTTGGCGCGTGTCCCGCTGCGGCACCGGGCAGGGATCTCGCTGCCGACCGGCGGGCACGCCAAGTATAACGGTTAGACCTGAACAGAGACAGGGCAGCGCGGCTGGTCTAGGCAAAGACCGGGGCAGCCGATACAGTATGCCCAGGGCGTGCTCGCAGACGAAGAATCAAAAACAAGAACCCGCAACGGGTCTGGCAGAAGGCGTCAGTTGAACAGTTCAACCCTGGTTGATGCCGCCCCATGCCTTTCGTTGATCCATCCACCCGAGCGCGCAGCGGGCGCCAGAGCAAGCGATGCGGCACATGATCCCGACAGCGCTGGAAGGTATTTTATTTGGGTTTGCCATGAGCCCCCGCCCTGTGACAACAACCGAAATAACGGTGCCATGAACCGGCTGTCGATCGAAACCAAGGTGTTGGGGGGGTTCGGCGCCGCGCTTGCCGTCCTGGCCGTGACGGGTTTCCTCGCCTATCAATCCACGCTGGAGTTCGTTCGCACTTCCGATTCCATCGCGCGTTCCCGGGAAATCACCGAAACCCTGGGAAAAATCTTTTCCGTGCTGAGCCAGGCCGAATCGGGCCAGCGCGGTTACCTGTTCACGGGCGACGAGGCCTTTTTGCAACCGCGCCACGGGGCGCTCGCCCGGCTCGAGGAACTGGTAGCGCGGCTCAAGCAACTGACGGTCGATTACCCCGAGCAACGGCAGCGCGTGCCGGAGGTCGAGCGCCGCGTCGTCGAGCGCTTCGCGCTCCTGGATCGCGTGCTCGCGGCGCGCCGCACCCGGGGATTTGAAGCCGCGCAGCAGGCACTGCGGGCCGGCCCGGGCATCACGGAAATGCACAAACTCGATGCCCTGATCGAGGCCATGGAGGGCACCGAAAGAGCGCGCCTGGAATGGCTGGCGCGCGCGGCGCAAAGCGGCGTGAACAGAACCCTGTTGACGTTTTCCCTGGCGTTGCTTGCTTCCGTCGCGTTCCTGTTCTTGCTGTTTCTGACCATCCGGCGGGAGATCGGCGAGCGCCGCCAGGCGGAGCAGGCGCTACGCGACGGCGAAGCGCGCCTGCGCGCGATCATCCATACCGCGGCGGAGGGCATTATCGTCATCGACGAGCAGGGCCGGATCGATCGCTTCAATCCCAGCGCCGAACGCATGTTCGGCTATACCGAGGCGGAGGTGGCCGGCAAGAACGTCTCCGCGCTCATGCCCTCGCCCTACCGCGAGCGGCATGATGAATACATCGCCCGTTATCTTGCGACCGGTGAGAAGAAAATCATCGGCACCGGCCGCGAAGTGGTCGGGCAGCGCCGGGACGCGACCACGTTTCCTGTTGAGTTGGCGGTGAGCGAGATGCGCCTCGGCGCGCGGCGCCTGTTCACCGGCATTGTGCGGGATATCAGCGAGCGCAAGCGCGCCGAGGAGCGTCAGGCGCGCCTGTTGCATGAGGTGGAGAGCGCCAACGAGGAGCTCAAGAACTTCGCTTACGTGGTGTCGCACGACCTCAAGGCACCGCTGCGCGCCATCGGCTCGCTCGCCGACTGGATCGCCACGGACAGCGCCGACAAGTTCGACGCCGAGGGCCGCGAGCACCTGCGGCTGCTGCTCAGCCGCGTGCGTCGCATGGACGGCCTGATCGACGGCATCCTGCAATATTCGCGCGTCGGCCGCCTGAAAGAGACGCGCGTCGCAGTAGACCTGAACGCGCTGGTGCGCGAGGTCATCGACCTGCTGCAACCGCCGGAACACATCGCGGTGCACATCGACAACACCCTGCCGACCGTGGTGGCGGAGCGCACGCGCCTGCAGCAGCTGTTTCAGAACCTGCTGGGCAACGCCATCAAATATCTGGACAAGCCGCGCGGTGAAATTCACATTGGTTGCACGGCCGAGAATGGCGCGTGGCGATTCCACGTCAGCGACAACGGTCCCGGGATTGAAGCGCGGCATTTCGACCGCATCTTTCAGTTGTTCCAGACGCTCACGCCGCGCGACCGCGTGGAAAGCACCGGCGTCGGCCTCGCCCTGGTCAAGAAGATCGTCGAGATGTACGGCGGCCGCATCTGGGTCGAGTCCACGGTCGGCCAGGGAAGCACGTTTCACTTCACCCTGCCGCGCATGACGGCAGGCGCATCCACCCCACACGGAGAGTCGTCATGAAAATTCACAACAAACCGATCCTGCTGGTCGAGGACGACCAGATCGACACGATGACGGTCAAGCGCGCGCTCAAGGAGTTGCACGTCACCAACCCGCTGGTGCACGTGGAAAACGGCGAGGCGGCGCTGACCTACCTGCGCGACGCGCACGCGGACAAACCTTGCATCATCCTGCTCGACCTCAACATGCCGGTCATGAACGGCATCGAGTTCCTGCAGGTGGCGAAGCACGACGCCCAGCTCAAGCGCATCCCGGTGGTGGTGCTGACCACCTCCGAAGAGCAGCAGGACAAAGTGAACAGCTTCGATCTCGGCGTGGCCGGTTACATGGCCAAGCCGGTCGACTATCGCCAGTTCGTCGAGGTCATGCGCTCGATCGACAGCTACTGGACCTTGAGCGAGATGCCGGGATGAACAACGCCTCGGCCAACCGGGTGCATTCCATGACCAAGTCGCAGGTTTGCATACTGCTCGTCGAGGACGACGAGGTCGACCGGATGGCCTGCCGGCGCGCGTTGGCGCAGCATCCGGATTACGAATTCCAGGTCATCGAAGCGGAGACCGGCCGGCAGGGCATCGAGCTCGCGCTGTCACAGAAACCGGACTGCGTGCTGCTCGACTACCATTTGCCGGACCTGGACGGCCTGGAGTTCCTGGCCGAGCTGCGCCGCGAGGCTGGGGAGATCCCGGTGCCGGTGATGATGCTGACCGGCGCGGACAACGTGGGCGTGGCGGTGGAGGCGATGAAACGCGGGGCGCGCGACTATTTAGTAAAGGACACGAACCGCCAATACCTGGAACTGCTGCCCGCGGTGATCGAACGCGTGCTGCGCGAGAGACAGGCGCTGGCGGAGAAGCGGCACGCCGAGGCCCGGCTGCGCGAGGCCGAGGCGAAATACCGCACGCTGGTGGAACAGATTCCGGCCATCGCCTACATCGCCGCGCTCGACGCGCCGGGCAGCCTGCTGTACATCAGCCCGCAGATCCGCCAGCTCGGTTTCTCGCCCGCGGAATGGCTGGCCGATGCGGAGGGGCTGCTCAAGCAGATACACCCGGAAGAGCGCGCGCGCGTGCGCGCGGAGATCGCGCGCAGCTACGCGAGCGGCGAGCCGCTGCGCTGCGAATACCCCCTGCTCACCCGGGCCGGCGAGGCGCGCTGGTTCCTGAACGAGGCGAGCCTGGTGCGCGGCGAGGCGGGCGAGCCGTTGTTCCTGCAGGGCGTTCTGGTCGATATCACCGAGGACAAGCAGGTCGAAGAGGAGCTGCGCCTGCACCGTCACCGTCTCGAGGAGCTGGTGGCCAGGCGCACGGCGCAGCTCGAGAAACAGGCCACGATGCTCGAGTCGGCCAACGCCAATCTCGCCAGCGAGCTGAACGCGCGCGCACAGGCCGAGAGCGCGCTCCAGAAATACGCCGATCAGCTCGCGGACCTCTACAACAACGCCCCGTGCGGCTACCACTCGCTCGACCCGGGCGGCGTGTTCGTCCAGATCAACGACACCGAGCTCGCCTGGCTTGGCCGCACGCGCGAAGAAGTCGTGGGCAAGATGCGGTTCGCCGACCTGCTCGCGCCCGCGAGCGGCCAGGCCTTCGAGGAAAGTTACCCGGGCTTCAAGGAGCGCGGCTGGGCGCGCGATCTCGAGTTCGAGATCGCGCGCACGGACGGCACGCGCCTGTGCGTGTTGCTGAACGCCACCGCGATCAAGGACGCCGCCGGCCGCTTCGTGATGAGCCGCTCCACGATGTTCGACATCACCGACCGCAAGCGCGTCGAGCAGGCGTTGCGCGCGTCCGAGGAGCGCTTCCGCCTGCTGCTCGAGTCGGCGGGCGAGGGCATCTACGGCCTGGACACGGCCGGGCGCTGCACCTTCGTCAACGACGCCGCCCTGAAGATGCTGGGTTATGCGCGCGACGAAATCCTCGGCCGGCCGACCCACGAATCCATCCACCACACCCGCACCGACGGGTTGCCGTACCCGGCGGAGGACTGCCCGATCTACGACGCCTTCCGCAAAGGCACGCTGGTCCACGGGCAAAGCGAGATCCTGTGGCGCAAGGACGGAAGCTCGTTCCCCGCCGAGTACTCGTCGTACCCGATACGCGAGGGCGGACGCATCAGCGGCGCGGTGCTCGTGTTTCGCGACGTCACCGAGGCCCAGGCCATGGCGCAGCAGCTTTCCCACCAGGCCACGCACGATCTGCTCACCGGCCTGGTCAACCGGCGCGAATTCGAGCGGCGCCTGACGCGGGTGTTGGCGAACGTGCGCGCCGACCAAGTCGAGGGCGCCCTGTGCTATCTCGATCTCGATCAATTCAAGGTGGTCAACGACACCTGCGGTCATGCCGCGGGCGACGAGTTGCTGCACCAGATCAGCGCCCTGCTGCAGGAAAAGATGCGCCACCGCGACACGCTCGCGCGCCTCGGCGGCGACGAGTTCGGAATTCTGCTGGAGCACTGCCCGCTGGATCAGGCGTTGCGCATCGCGAATGAACTGCGCGAGGTCGTGCAGGACTTCCGGTTTGTGTGGCAGGGCCGGACATTTTCGGTCGGCGCCAGCATCGGCGTGGTGGCGCTCACCCCCGCCACCGAGAGCCTCGCCAGCGCCCTGAGCGCCGCGGACGCCGCCTGTTACGTCGCCAAGGAAAAGGGCCGCAATCGCGTGCATGTGCACGCGCCGGGCGATGCCGAGCTGGCCGCGCGCGACGCACAGATGCAGTGGGTGGCGCGCCTCACGCAGGCCCTGGACGAGGATCGCTTTGCGCTCTGCTACCAGCCGATCGCACCGCTCGCCCCGCACGCGCACGAGCGCCCGCACTACGAAATCCTGCTGCGCCTGGTGGACGAAAACGGCCAGTTGGTCGAACCCGGGGCATTCATTCCGGCCGCGGAACGTTACAACCTGATGCCGGCCATCGATCGCTGGGTGCTGCGCCATGCGCTGGCGGATTTCGCGCAACGCCACCGGCAGACGCCGGAGCATGAACTGCCGATCTATGCCATCAACCTGTCCGGTCTTTCGCTCAACGACATCGGCCTCGTGGACTTCATTCGCCAGTTGCTGCGGGAGCATCAGGTGCCGGGGCACGCGCTGTGCATCGAGATCACCGAGGCCGCGGCGATCGCCAACCTGGCCCAGGCGGCGCACTTCATCCGCGCACTCAAGGAGCTCGGCTGCCTGTTCTCCCTGGACGACTTCGGCAGCGGCATGCACTCGTTCGCGCATCTCAAGATGTTGCCGGTGGACTTCCTCAAGATCGACGGCAATTTCGTGCGCAGTATCGTGGAAGACCGGGTCGTGCGCGCCATGGCCGAGGCCATCAACCGGGTGGCGCATGTGATGGCGATTCAGACCGTGGCGGAATGCGCGGAGAGCGACGCGATCCTGGGCCTGCTCAAAGAGCTGGGGGTGGATCACGCCCAGGGCTATGCCGTCATGCGCCCGCGGCCGCTGGCGGAGCTGAACGGCCGCGACGACGCCACGCGGCCGGTTAAGCGCAAGCGCTAACGGCCGATCGCCGCGCACGACGGGGCGGGGTGCTTTTGTTACGCTTCGCCGGATGCGCAAATCCGATTTCCATTATGACCTGCCGCCGGAACTCATCGCCCAGGCGCCGCTGGCGGAACGCAGCGCCAGTCGGTTACTGTGCCTGGATGGCGTGACCGGCAAGATCGAGGACCAGCGCTTCGCCGACCTGCCGCAGCACCTGCGCGCCGGCGACCTGCTGGTGTTCAACGACACGCGCGTCATCCCGGCGCGCCTGTTTGGTGAAAAGGATACGGGCGGACGTATCGAGTTGCTGGTGGAGCGTGTGCTGGACGAGCGCCGCGCGCTCGCGCAATGCCGCGCCAGCAAGACGCCGAAGCCGGGACAGTGGCTGCGCCTCGAAGGCGCCGTACGGGCGCGGGTGGTAGCGCGGCACGGCGAATTTTACGAAGTTGATTTCGACATCAGCGAGCCGCTCGTGCAGGTGCTGGAGCGTGTCGGGCATATCCCGCTGCCCCCGTATATCACCCGGCCGGACGCGCGCGAAGATCGCGAGCGTTATCAGACCGTGTTCGCGCAGATACCCGGCGCGGTGGCGGCGCCCACCGCCGGCCTGCATTTCGACAGCGCCATGCTCGCACGCCTCGACCGGATGGGCGTGGAGCGTGCGATGGTCACGCTGCACGTCGGCGCCGGCACCTTCCAGCCGCTGCGCGTGGACGACATCGCCCAGCATCGCATGCACGCCGAATGGCTCACGCTGAGCGCGGACACCGCGGCGCGCATCAATACCGCGAAAGCGCAGGGCCGGAGAATCATCGCCGTGGGCACGACCGTGGTGCGCGCACTCGAGACCGCCGCCCGGAATGGCGGCGTCCAGCCGTTTGCCGGCGAGACCCGTATCTTTATATATCCCGGTTACCGCTTCCAGGTCGTGGATGCGCTACTCACCAACTTCCATCTGCCGGAATCGACCTTGCTCATGCTGGTGTGTGCGTTCGCCGGCACCGCGCCGGTGCTGGCCGCTTACCGGCACGCGGTGGCGGAAGGCTATCGCTTCTTCAGCTACGGCGATGCCATGTTCGTGACGCCCATGGGCTAAAAAAACCGGGGCGGCAAACGCCGCCCCGGATTCAAGGGAAGGAACTGCTACTCGAAGGCCGTGAACAGCTGCCGCCCGGTGAAGCTCGTCGTGGTGTCCGTATAGGTGCCGAGACCGCCGAAGCCGCGCGCCCGCCGATTGTTGGCGAGTTCCGTGGTCAGCGCCTGCTGGTACTGATCGAAGTTCGTATACACGGTCACCGTGCCGGCGATGCCGAGGGCATAGAGGCCGCGGTTCGGATCGAGCGGCGTCACCTGCGGGCTGGTGCCGGCGAGGTCGGTCACCACGCCGCCGCGCAGCACGTGATGCAGAAGCGGCGTGCCCATGAGGTCGAGCGTGAGGCCGGTGGCGGTGAGGCTCGTAAACGGCGCGGCGCTCGCCGGACTCCAGGCGACGGCCAGCGCAGCCGGTGCCTGAGTCACGTTGATCACCGTCTGAGCGGTGAAATCGGCTGGTGCGGCGCCGAACGGCCGCCCGAAGCCGCGCACCCGCACCGGCGTGCCGGCGTTGATGCCGGTGAGGCTCAAGGTCCCGGTCGCGACCTGGTAGTGCGCCGGATCGGCATCGTTGCCGGTGCCGGTGCCGGCGAAGTCGTAGAGCGCGACGCGCCGGCCGTTGAGGGTCTGGAGCGCGAGCTCGACCTCGCCACTGCCGACATTGTTGACCGTGGCCGTGACAACGGACACCAGCATGCGCGCCAGGCCATTCGTGGCGTCGAGGCTGTGCGCCCCGGGCGAGCCGGACAGCGTGCCGAAGGCGAACAGCCGCTGGCCAACCGAGATGTCGTTCTTGCCAAAACTCTGGGTGGGGGCGAGTTGGCGCGTGACCTTGGTGGCGTCGCCGATCAGCACGGTCAGGGTCTCCTGGAAGGTGAACGTGCCGCTGGCGCGCTCCAGCGAAACGCCGCGCAGTGTGAGGGTGTCACCGCTGCGCGCAATCACCGTGCCGGTGACCACATCGGCCGTGCCATACGGCACGCTCGAGCCGGCGTGCACCTCGCTCGCCAGGAAGCGGCGCGACGCCGGATCGACTTCGCCGATGACGATGGTGGCGGTGCCGGTCGGCTTGAGCGCCAGGGCATTGAGTCCGGCCGCGCCCTGGTAACCGGTCTGGTCGATTTCATACTGGGTATTGGCGTCGGTCGTGACCGTGAGCCGGCCGAGGTCGCCGCTGTGCACCGCCAGCGGCCGGATGCCGAGGGTGAAGCGCGAGTTGGCTACGTCGACATTCACCAGCGGCCCGCGCACCCGGTGGGTCTTGTGCCATTCGGGATTGATGTCCGCGACCAGGAACGGCAGCACCGTCACCACCGGCGGGGTGGTCGCGAGATTGACCTGGTTCGAGGCGGCGAGATTGAAGTCGAGCGTCAGGTGTGCCGGCACGCCCGGGACGATGGTGAGCGGCCGATTGCGGTCGAAGCGCACATCGAGGTCGAGCGTGACGATGGGATTGCCGGCGGCGTCGCGTGCCACCGCCGCGACCGCGTTGCCGTTCGCGTCCTCGACCCGGATGTCGGCCTGGGCATAGTTGAGGCGCAGGCGTGCGCCGGTGTAGGTGCCGGACGGAATGGTCGCGGTGGTGATGAACTCGGTCATCTCGGTGTATTGCGCGAAGTCGATGCGCGTCGAGACCGGCAGGGCTTCGACCACGGCGCCGTTGGCCTTGGTGAGCATGATCGACAGGACATCGACCGTGTAGGCGACGAAGTCGCCGGGCGCGTCGGTGAGTGCGATGCTTACCTCGCCGCTGGTGCTGCCGGCATCGCCGCTACCTCCGCCACCGCCACCGCAGCCGCCGAGCGCCAGGGCCAGCAGACCGATCGCCGCCAGCCCGGCGCCGCAGCGCCGGCCCAGCAGGTGAAGCCAGGAATTGCCCGTCATAGTGCCTCCTTAAGATAGGTGAATTCTTCTTGCTCGAATTTTCCGCCATGGCGGCGGGTTCGAAACCAATAACGCAGCAGCTCGGCCGCGGTTGACAGCCGTTCGCCGATTGCCGGTCGGTGCTACACTGCGCGCCGAAACGAGCCCAGAGCCATGCAATTCACGCTATTCACCTGCGACGGCGCCGCGCGCCGCGGCCGCCTGACCTTCGAACGCGGCACGGTCGAGACCCCGGCGTTCATGCCGGTCGGAACCTATGGCACGGTCAAGGCCATGACCCCGGAGGAACTGCGCGAGCTGGGTGCGCAGATCATTCTCGGCAATACCTTTCATCTAATGTTGCGCCCCGGCATGGAGGTGATGCGCGCGCATGGCGGGCTGCATCGTTTCATGCACTGGGACGGGCCGATCCTCACCGATTCGGGCGGGTTCCAGGTGTGGAGCCTGGCAAGCGGGCGCGACGCACAGGGAAGTGCGAATGCCGCGGGAGGCAGGACGCCGTTAGCGGCCAAGATCAGTGAGCAGGGCGTGACCTTCCAGTCGCCGGTGAACGGTGATCGCATTTTCATGGGGCCGGAAGAATCCATGGCCATGCAGCAGGCGCTGGGCGCGGACATTATTATGATCTTTGACGAGTGCACCCCGTATCCGGCCACGGAAGAACAGGCGCGCGCCTCCATGGAGCTCTCGCTGCGCTGGGCGGAGCGCAGCAAACGTGCCCATGAAAGCCATTTCGGCGACGCACAGGGACGTGCGAGTGCCGCGGGAGGCAGGACGCCGGGAGCGGCCGCGCTGTTCGGTATTGTGCAGGGTGGCATGTACGCACAGCTGCGCCAGGAATCCCTCGCCGGCCTCAAGCAGATTGGCTTCGATGGCTATGCGCTGGGTGGATTGTCGGTGGGCGAACCAAAGGAAGAGATGCTGCGGGTTCTGGACAGCGTGGCCCCGCAACTCCCGGCCGACCGGCCGCGCTACCT
>CAYHES010000053.1:2408-14011 GCA_964355495.1 uncultured Acidiferrobacterales bacterium | reverse complement strand
CGGACGACTTCGTGCGCTGGATGTTCCCGCGCCTGTTCTACTCGCGCATTCCGCGCTACCAGGCGATCGTCGACCGGTACGGCTACACGCTCAGCACCGATGAGCTCAAGGAAGTGCGCGATGAGGCGAGCTTCCTGCGCGTGGTGGAGCGGGTGTTGGAACGGCAGGCCTAGCGTCCGCGCGCCGCATACGGGAACATAGCCACCATGCCACTGGTCGCCAACTCCGCCCTGCCCACCTTCGAGCGCCTGCGCCGCGAAGGCGAACTGGTTGTGCCCGGCGATGCCGCCCTGCACCAGGACATCCGCGAACTGCACATCGGCCTGCTCAACATGATGCCGGACGCGGCGCTGGCCGCGACCGAGCGCCAGTTCTTCCGCCTGATCGGGGAAAGCAACCAGATCGCGCAGTTCTACATGCACCCGTTCACGCTGGATGCGTTGCCGCGCGGACCGGAGGGCCGGTCGCATGTTGAGAAATATTACGAGACCTTCGACCAGATCAAGGCGCTGGGACTGGATGCGCTCATTATCAGCGGCGCCAACGTCACCCAGCCGGACCTCGCGAAGGAGCCGTTCTGGGAACCGCTGATCGAAGTGATTGACTGGGCGTACGCCAACGTCACGTCCACCATCTGCTCGTGCCTCGCCACCCACGCCGTGCTCCAGTTCCGCTACGCACAGAAGCGCAAGCATCTCGGCTTCAAGCGCTGGGGCGTGTTCCCGCACCGCGTGGTGGAGCGGCGCCATCCGCTGGTGGCGGACGTCAACACGCGTTTCGATGTGCCGCACTCGCGCTTCAACGAGGTCACGCGCGCGCAGTTCGAGCAGGCCGGGCTGCGCATCCTGGTGGAAAGCGAAACCGCGGGCGTGCACCTCGCCACCAGCGCGGACGGTTTTCGCATCGTGTTCTTCCAGGGACACCCGGAGTACGACACGGTCAGCCTGTTAAAGGAGTACAAGCGCGAAGTGGCGCGTTTCTCCAAAGGCGAGCGCACGGACTACCCGCTGCTGCTCGACAACTACTTCAGCCTCAAGGCGCAGGCGATTCTGGACGAGCACCGCGAGCGGGTCGTGGCCGCGCATGCGCAGGGGCAGATCGTGCCGGAATTTCCCGAGCCGCTGATCAGCGCCGGCCTCGACAACACCTGGCACGACACCGCCGAGGCGGTGATCGACAACTGGGTGGGCAAGGTCTATCAACTCACCAACCACGCCCGCAAGCTGCCGTTCCAGTCGGGCATCGACCCGAACAACCCGCTGGGTCTGGGCAATCCTTAGTCCGCGTTTGGACGAGCGACTGTTCAGCGTTACTCGCCCTTCACAGCACGCCGGAATTCCTTGCCGCCTTCCTTGGCGGCGCCGCCGATGGCCTTGCCGGCTTGCTTGGCGCCCTGATCGATTTCCTTGCCGACCTTCTTGGCGCCGTGGCCGATGTCATGCGTCACCGAACCGGCCGCGTGACCCGCGCGCTTGGCGCCGTCCTTTAAGCTCTGCTCCTCGGCGGATACCGGCGCCGAAGCGGCAAAAACCAGCACCGCCGCACACACGCCGGCAAACGCCCGTGACCAGCAGTGCGATGCAAACAATATTATCCTCATGGCCGTTGACCCTTCCGATATATTTCAGGCAAGTAATCCGGATTCTACCCATCCCGAACCCCGCAGCACACTGCCATTCCATTATAGTGCCGCGTGTTAGGCTAGACCTTCAACTGGTTCTGAGCGCTCCTGTCCCGGCTAATCCGTGAAAATCTCGATTGCATTCCTGTTCCTGATTATCGCCGTCATCGCACTGAGCGCACTCATTCGTTCCGGTGACCAACCCGCTATGCAACCGATTGCGGGGCTGCCGTGGCAGATCGAAATCCTGCCAAACGGGGAAACCCGGGTATTCGGCCTTATTCCGGCGCGCAGCACCCTCGACGATGCGCGCCGGCGATTCGGCCTGGACATGGAAATCGCCGTGATTGCCGCGCCGGGCGAACCGGGCGCGCTGGAGGTGTACTTCAGCAATGTCACGGCCGGCGTGGTCACGGGAAAAATAATCCTGCTGGCGGATACGGACAGGGAAACCGTGGCGCGCCTGCGACAACGGACCGCCAAGACCGAATACATGGACGGCAGCACGAAGAAATTCATCCTGCATCGCGATGACCTGGCGCTTGCCTGGCGCGCGCCGATCGCCGCCATCACCTTCATTCCCTCGGTCAGCATCGACGAGCAAACCGCGCTCGCTCGCTTTGGCGTGCCGGGAGAACGCATCCGCGTCGATGACCGGATCGAGCACCTTCTGTATCCGGAAAAGGGATTGGACCTGATGCTCGACCGCAAGGGCAAGGAGGTGTTGCAGTATGTCGCACCCCGGCAGTTCGCGCGTCTGCGCGAGCCCTTGATCAAAGCGACATCCTCAACGCGTGGCCCTTGACGGCGGTTCGACGGATTACCGGGACGGAACCGGATCGCGGTGCAGGGCTTTCCTGACCTGGTCTTGTTCCACCGCCGTCAGTGCGCGATAGCCGCGCGGCCAGGGCCAGCCATAGCCCCAACGAAAACGCGCCGGCCAATACGGCGAACCGCCGACCCGCACACCGGCAAGCATCAGTGCGGCGATGCCAGGCTCGCCGACATTGGCAACACAGCGCTGCAATTCCTCATCGGCCTTGCGGCGATCGTTATACGTCCCGCCCTGCCAATAGGCCTTGTCATGATCGGTGCAGCAACTCAGCCACAGGGTCTTGTGCGTCGACGTGCCATCCGGAAAATCGCTGCAGCCGTCGGTGGTGAAGGGCCGCAGCGGCCCCTGCGTGGCGCAACCTGCGCCCAAGCTGAACGCGAGTGCCGCCGTCACGGCGCGCCAACGGCTTTTATTCGCTGATTTCAAGCAGTTCGATCTCGAAGACCAGCGCGGCATTCGGCGGAATCATGCTGCCCATGCCGCTTGCGCCATAGCCAAGCTCGGGTGGAATGGTGAGCCGGCGCTTGCCGCCAACACGCATGCCGATGAGCCCCCGATCCCACCCGGGAATCACAAAACCCACCCCGAGCGGAAAACTGAACGGCGCGCGGTGACGGCTGGAATCGAATTCGCTGCCGTCCTCCAGCCAGCCGGTGTAATGCACCGTGACGAACTGGCCGGGGCCGGTGGCCGGCGCTCCCTCCCCGACAACAAGGTTCTGGATGCTGATCGAAGCAGCGGTTGTGGTCATGGCATGCAAAAACTCTGTTGGGCTGGCCGGTAGCTGTCAGCGCACATCGCGCACGTGAAGCTGAAGGACAGAATCATACTGGCCCGGCCGGCAAATACTGCACATTATTTTCCCCTCTCCCTCCGGGACGACTCCATGGATGGAGGAGGTAGAACGAAGTTCGGAACCCGAGTCGAGAGGGCTAGGGTGAGGGGAAAATAACTGTAAAACTCCCCTTCATCCCGCCCTTCTCCTCCAGGCTTTGATGAGCCGAGGCTTGGTGCGCAGGGCGCACCCTACTTCATTCCTTCTTTCCTGGCGAACTTGTTCAGAAACCGATCCAGCTGATTGGCAAATGCCTGGCGGTCGCTGTGGTTGAGTATGGACGGCCCGCCGGTCTGCACGCCGGTGCTGCGCAGCTGGTCCATGAAGTCGCGCATGTTCAGGCGTTCGCGGATGTTTTCCCGTGTATAAAATTCGCCGCGCGGGTTGAGCGCGTGCGCGCCGCGACCGATCACGGCGGCCGCCAGCGGGATATCCGCGGTGACTACCAGATCGTCCGGCTGCACCAGCTCAACGATGCGGTTGTCAGCCATGTCGAAACCAGCCGCCACCACCATGCTGCGGATATGCGGCGACGGTGGCGTGTGCAACGGCTTGTTGGCGACCAGAATTACCGCGATCGCCAGACGCTCGGCGGCCCGGAACAGAATGTCCTTGATGACCTTGGGGCAGGCATCGGCATCGACCCAGATCTGCATTGTTATGCTCTCGACCCGCGGGCATCACAAACCGGCCAGCCACAGGCGCAGGCGCAGACCGACGCCCGTGGTGTAGCCGATTTCTAAAAATCGAATCTGGCCGGCGCCATCCACAATGAAACTCGCGGGCACGGCGCGCACGCCCCACTGCGCCGCGATCACGCCATCCGGGTCGTTGAGCACCGGGAAACTCAACGCCTCTTTGCGCATGTGTTGCACGACCGCATCGCGCTCTCCACTTTGCATTGCGACCGTGATGACTGGAGTGTCGCGCGCCAGTGCATCGATGCTGCCCTGCTCGGCGCTGCAGATTGGACACCACGTGGCCCAGAAATGCACCAGCACCGGTTTCCCGGCGAATGCCGTCAGCGCCACCGGCTTGCCATCGAGCAGCTCGCCGGCCAGCGCCGGCGCCGGACCGCTCGCAGTGCCACTCTGTTGCCAGGCGCGTATGCCCAGGATCAACACCAGCACCACAACCGCCTCGCCCGCGCGCCGCAACCAGCGACGTTTAGTGCTGGCTTCTGCCACAGGCGGTGATTCGGGTTCTGTTGGAAGCTGGGCGCTCGACACGGTATCTCAACAAAAGAAATGCATGGGCCAGGGTGCGACGGCGATATGGCTAAGCACCAACTTTGTAGGTCGCCCTTTAGGGCGACATGTCGGCCTGAAGGCCGACCTACGGCCGAATCAAGTCATGTACCATCAGCGCCGATGCCGCACGACAATGACCTCGACCCGCCCGCGCGGACCGATGAAGTACGAGGCCAGCCAGCCGGTGACACTCACAACGATAGCCCCGAACAGCGCCGGCCAGAAACCGGCAATGGTAAAGTTGTCGAGCATCCACGCCACCAGCCCGAGCGTGGCCGCGTTGATGACCAGCAAGAACAGCCCGAGCGTCAACACCGTGATGGGCAACGTAAGAATCACGAGCAACGGCCGCACCACGGCGTTGACGATCCCCAGCAGCAGCGCCGCACCGAGCAGGGTCCACGCGCCATGCACTGCAATGCCGGGCACCAGCTCCGAGGCCAGCCACAACCCGAGCGCACCAATGAGCAACCGTATTACGAATCCAAGCATGGGGCTATGATTTCACATCCGGCGCGGTTCTGATATACCGCAGCAGTGGCCTCACCCGGCCCGTATATCCTGGCCAGGATATACGGGCCGGGCCAGAACAATTCCTTAACTGAACAGAAGCTTAGGTCATTCAGGCTGACGCTATCTGTTCCGAGGATATACTGACAATATCGTCCGTATATTAACTGTTGGGCGTCATCACTATGACACTTCGCAATCCGTGGCGCGATCTGCCGAATTCAAAACCGTATGCGTTGCCTCAAGATCGGCCGTTCATAGAGATGTTCAACCGCTCAGCTACCGAGGCGACGCGCATTCATACGGAACTTCTGCCCGAACCGTTCTTCGGACGGTTCGATGCACCGATCGTAGTGCTTCTTCTAAACCCGGGGTTTAGCGCGCACGATGCCACCTACCATTCACAGCCAGAATTTCGTAGGCGGTTGCGTGCGGCAATCAAAGCCGAGAGGAAGTTCCAACCACATTTTCATCTCAGCCACGGAGCTGTTGGGCCCGGGAGTAAATGGTGGTTGCGCGCAGTCAAACCGCTGATTGAAGAAGTTGGGCAAGACTGCGTTGCGGACAATCTATTGGCCATTGAGTACTTTCCGTACCACTCCAGAACGTTTCGGCACGCGCATATTCGGCTGCCTTCACAGGAGTTTTCATTTTCGCTTGTTCGAGCCGCCATCGCGCGTAAGGCCACAGTCATCTGTGCGCGTGGCGCGAACGTATGGTTTGGGGCCGTCCCCCAACTGGCATCGTATCGCCGGCTTTTCCATGTGCGAAATCCAAGAAGTGCATCGCTATCTGAAAAGAACCTTTCTTCTTATGCGTCTGTGGTTGCTGCGCTTCGTCGGCAAATGACGCCCAACCCTGCGGTCAACCGGACGCTGCGCGATAGAGCCGCGCAGCGCCGGTTACCTTGAACGTTGGACTTCACAAACAACGTTCAGCCCAGCCTGCCCGCTTAGCATTATTGCTTTCTAAATCCTTGTTTTTCCGGGCTTCTGGCAACGTTGCCCACGTTCAGCGGGCGTTCAGGATCCCTTGGCTAATCTCTGTTTGCCAATCACGGCAAACCCGGCGCAAGCCGGCCGACAAGCAGGAAGGAGACGAGCCATGAAGACCATGAAAATTGCCACCATTGCACTGTTGATCGCCGCGCTGCCCATAGCCCCGGCGGCATTTGCCTCGGACCGGGGGCATGACGATCGCGGACAAGGACGCCCGGAGCAGGCACGCGGCCACGACTATGGCCATGACCGGCACGGGTATCGCGGCCACCACCACCGCCATCACTACCGTCATGGCCACCATGGCTATCGTCAGGACACTGGCCATTACGGCTACGGCGGCCAGCGTGCCCAGGTCGTGCTGCCGTTTCCGCCGCTGCCGCCGTTTCCGGTCATTGTCCTGAACAAGAAACATCACGGCGCGCACGTCGAGCTGCGTCGCCCGTACTGATGGCGGCCGGCCAGGTTCGATCGCTCCCGACGGTGCGTGGGCGTGGCTCCTGCCTAAAACACACGGACAGGAAACGCGCCCTCGCGCCGGTGTTTTTTCTTGGTTATGCTTAGCAGGCTGTTGAAAAAAGGGCTCGTCACACCGGCGAAAGCCGGTGTCTAGGAATTAAAATAAATGGTTTCATCGACATCTTGGATTCCGGCTTTCGCCGGAATGACGAAGTTTGATGTTTCGGTGCGTTTTTCAACAGCCTGTTAATAACGCAGAACGGTAAATGCCTTTCACGCTGGCCCGACCCGGAACCTCCATGCCAAAACGTATTCTTGCCCTGTTGCTGGTTACCGGTGCGCTGCTGACGGCCGGCGCGCCAAATATCACGTTCGCCGCAAGCCTGAATGACGCCGTGCAGCAGGTGCAGCGCGAGACCGGTGGGCGCGTGCTGTCGGCCGATACCGTCAACCAGGGCGGCCGCACGGTGCACCGCATCAAGGTGCTGACGCCTTCCGGACAGGTGCGCATCGTCACCATCGACGCGCAATCCAAAGGCCGCTGAGGCGACACGCAGCGTGCGCATCCTGGTGGTGGAAGACGAGGCCAGCCTGCGCGCGCAGCTCGAAGCGCAGTTGCGCAAGGCCGGTTACGCCGTGGATGCCGCGGCCGACGGCGAAGACGGCTTCTATCTCGGGCGCGAAAATCCCTTTGACCTGGCCGTGGTCGATCTCGGTCTGCCCAAGCTCTCCGGCATCGACGTCATCCGCCGCTGGCGCGAGGCCGGGCGCACGTTCCCGGTGTTGATCCTTACTGCGCGCGGCCGCTGGCAGGACAAAGTGGAAGGCCTCAACGCCGGTGCCGACGACTATCTCACCAAGCCGTTTCAGGCCGAAGAACTGCACGCGCGCATCCATGCCCTGCTGCGCCGCGCTGCCGGTGTTGCGCAGCCGGTACTGCGTTGCGGCCCGATCACCCTCGACATCGCCGCGCATACTGTACAGGTCGATAACCGGCCGCTCGAACTGACCGGCTACGAGTACAAGCTGCTGGAATACCTGATGCTCAACCGCGGCAAGGTGATTTCCAAAACTGAACTCACCGAACATGTCTACGACCAGGATTTCGACCGCGACAGCAATGTGATCGAAGTGTTCATCGGCCGCCTGCGCCGCAAGCTCGATCCGGACAACCGTTACCAGCCGGTCGAGACGCTGCGCGGGCGCGGTTATCGCTTCGCCCTCACGTGCGGCGAAACGTGACGCTCTCGCTCAACTCGCGGCTGCTGCTGGCGAGCAGCGTGGTGCTGGCCGCCTTCCTCGGCATCACCGGTCTGGTTCTGGACCGCGCCTTTCGCGCCAGCGCCGACACGGCGCTGCGTGACCGCCTGCAGGGCTACGTGTATGCGCTGCTCGCGGCCTCCGATCTCGACGCGCGCGGCAAGCTGCACCTGCCCGCCGAATTGCCCGATCCGCGCTTTTCCCTGATCGGCTCCGGGCTGTATGCGGAAGTGGTGGACAGCCACGGCAAGCCGGTCTGGCGTTCGAAATCGCTGCTCGGCCTGAACGTCGCCTTCGCCAAAATCCCAGCAGTCGGGGAACGCGAGTTTGCACCGATTGAAGTTGAGCGCGACCTGCCGTTACTGAGCCTCGCCTTTACCGTCAACTGGGAAGCGAATGCCGGCAGCGACCGGCGCTACACCTATCGCGTCGCCGAAAACCTGGTGAGCTTCAATGCTGAAGTCACTCGCTTCCGGCAAAACCTGTGGGGCTGGCTGGCCGGCGCGGCAATCCTGTTGCTGCTGGTGCAGGGCGCGATTCTGCGCTGGAGTCTTGCCCCGCTGCGACGCGTGGCCGACGATGTGCGCGCCATCGAGGCCGGCATCGCACAGCGTCTGAAGGGTGACTACCCGCGCGAGTTGCGCAATCTGACGGACAACCTGAATGGCCTGCTGACCAGCGCGGACAGCCATCTGCAACGCTACCGCGATTCGCTCGGCAACCTCGCGCACAGCCTCAAGACACCGCTCGCCATCCTGCGCGGCGCGGTGGACGGCGAAACGAATGACGCGGCGTTGCGCGCCATCGCCCGCGAGCAACTGACCGGCATGACGCAGCTCATTGACTACCAGCTGCAGCGCGCCGCCGCCTCGGGGCGCACGCCGCTCGCCGCACCGGTCGAGGTAAAACCCGTTGTTGAAAAGATCGTCGCGGCCCTCGCCAAGGTGTACGCGGACAAAGGCGTGCGGGTAACACTCGACGTGGAAACCTCCGCCACCTTCCACGGCGATGCCGGCGACCTCACCGAAATGCTCGGCAACCTGCTGGACAACGCCTGCAAGTGGTGCCGCCGGCAGGTACAGGTGCACGCGCACCTGAAACCGGCGACCGGCACAGCGCGTCAGGTTCTGGAAATCAGCGTCGAAGACGACGGTCCGGGGATTCCCGCCGGCCTGAAGTCGCGCGTCCTGCAACGCGGGACGCGTGCCGATGAAACCACGCCCGGGCATGGCCTCGGGCTCGCCATGGTGCAGGACACGCTGGCGCTTTATCACGGTGAGTTGGTGCTGGAGGCCAGCCCCTTGGGTGGCCTGGCGGTCAGGCTGCGGATTTCCGATAGCCGCCCGTAGTCGTTTTCTTCTTTGGCGTTCCGCCAATCTGCGCGCCACGGCACGTGAGCAGCATCACCGCTGTCATTGGACCGTCGAAGACCAGCAGCTTGATATCTGCCAGATTCTTTATTGATGCAAATCAAGACACAAACTGCCGGTTTGTATAACAGTAGCCATTCGCTGTCTGCCCGCCACGGGTTGCTCACGTAAACCGATGGTTGTCGCCATGCCCGAAGAAACCGATACCCTCGCGCTGTTCGCCGTCAACGCCAGCCGTGCGTTTGGCGAGCAGGTGGCGCAGCAACTCGGCATCGCACTGCGCGCGCACGAGGAGCGCGAGTTCGAGGATGGCGAGCACAAGATTCGCCCGCGGGTGAGTGTGCGCGCGCGGGACGTGTATGTGATCCAGTCGCTGTATTCCGATTCAACCCAGAGCGTGAACGACAAGCTGTGCCGGATGCTGTTCTTTCTCGGTGCCCTGCGGGATGCCGCGGCCGGGCGGGTCACGGCGGTCATCCCCTACCTGGCCTACGCGCGCAAGGACAGCAAGACCCAGAGCCGCGACCCGGTCACCACGCGCTATGTCGCCGCCCTGATCGAGGCAGTGGGTGTCGACCGGGTGGTGACGCTCGACGTGCACAATCTGGCGGCCTACCAGAATGCGTTCCGCTGTCAGGCCGAACACCTGGAAGCGAATAAACTGTTTATTGCTTACCTCGCGCCACTGCTCCAGGCCGAGCACAAGATCGCCGTGGTCTCACCCGACGTGGGCGGGATCAAGCGCGCCGAGCGCTTCCGCGCGGCATTGGGGCGGGCCTTGAACAGGGAGCTGTCCACGGCCTTTGTGGAAAAGGCGCGCGCCAAGGGTGTGCTCAGCCTGGGCCGGCTGGTCGGCGATGTCGCAGACAGCGCCGTCGTCATCATCGACGACATGATCGGCACCGGCAGCACCCTCGCGCACGCGGCCAAGGCCTGCAAGGAACAGGGCGCCCGGCAGGTTTTTGCCGCGGCCTCGCATGGCGTGTTTGTCGGCGCTGCCAGCAAAATCCTGTCGGCCCCGGAGCTGGACCGGATCATGGTCACCGATACCATCCCGCCGTTCCGTCTGGACGCGGCGCTGGTCGCGCAGAAGCTGGTGGTACTGTCCGCCGCCGGGCTGTTTGCCGAGGCCATCCGGCGCCTGCACAGCGGCGGCTCGCTGGTCGAGTTGCTGGCGACCTAAACACCTCAGGGTTCAGCGAGCCGCGCGCGATAGTCCTCGGCCAGGCGCAGATATTCCGCGGCGCTGTGCTGCCACTTCGGCCAGTCCTGTTTTTCCAGTTCGCGCACA
Source organism: uncultured Acidiferrobacterales bacterium (assembly GCA_964355495.1). Taxonomy (GTDB): domain Bacteria; phylum Pseudomonadota; class Gammaproteobacteria; order Acidiferrobacterales; family UBA6901; genus UBA6901. Next base: position 3,582 of record CAYHES010000053.1, on the reverse strand, counting down.
TGCGCGATGGCAAAGCGCGCCCGCAGGCAGGCACGGAACATCTTGTAGAAGTACACCAGACGTGCCGCGGGCTGGTCGTGTGTGACCTGCACGTAAGTTTGAAACAGCCAGTCGCCGACACGTGGCGCATCGAGACGCTCGCATTCCATGGCCAGAAACGCCAGCTCATCGACCGGGTCGACAATGCGGAGCCGGCGATTGAATTCCAGGCAGTCGATGATCACGGGCTCCGGCGTGAGACAGATGTGCTCCGGCCGCAGATCGCCGTGACCCTCGACAATCTTGCCCGCCTCGACCCGCGCATCGAACAGCCCGGCCTCCCGACTCAAGAAATGCGCTTGTGCGGCATGCAGTTGCCCGACCAGGCGGCGCGGCAAGGCATAATCCGGCACCGACAACTCGCGCAGAGTAAGTTGCAGCGCGTTGGTGAACCCGGCCCGATACTGTTCAGCGCTGAGCTCGACCGGGGGACATCCCCGGTAAAACCGGGCAAGCAGCAGCGCCAATTCGCGGACATCCGCTTCCTGCACGCTGCGCTGGCGGATCATGTGATCCAGCATCCGTTCCGCCGGCAGCCGGCGCATTTTCACCAGCCACTCGACCACTTCGCCTTCGCCGCCCAGGTGCAGGTTCCCGGATGCATCCCGTGTGAGCGGGACCGTGCCCAGATAGACGTCCGGGGCAAGCCGCCGGTTGAGCCGTACTTCCTCCTCGCAATCCCGCCGCCGCAATGCCAGCGTGCTGAAGTCCAGGAAGTCGTAGCGCACCGGCTTCTTCATCTTGTAGGCGTAGCGATCGGTCAGGAATACCCACGACATGTGGGTTTCCACCACATCGACCCGGCCCGGCGCATCGGGATAGGTGGCGGGCCGGCGGAGCAGGCCAACCTTGGCCTCGATGGCAACCATCGTCTGTCGGTCTTGCAGCGGTGTGCTCGCCATAGCCCGGTCCGTGAAAGTGTCCCGGCCAGCTTACGAGCAATCACGCCGGCACGAAAGGGACGGACGCATTTGCCGGGGCCAGCCCGGGCCGCGATCAAGCAAGGGTTCAGAGGGTGGCGTCGTTAACCTGTTCGCGCGCGGACGCCAGAATCACCCGGAGAAAATCCTCGCCGTAGGCCACGAAAGGGACGGACGCATTTGCCGGGGCCAGCCCGGGCCGCGATCAAGCAAGG
>CAYHES010000053.1:0-2308 GCA_964355495.1 uncultured Acidiferrobacterales bacterium | reverse complement strand
TAACCTGTTCGCGCGCGGACGCCAGAATCACCCGGAGAAAATCCTCGCCGTAGGCGGCGAGTTTGCGTTCACCGACGCCGGAGATGCGGGAAAGTTCTTGCAGCGTCTGCGGACGACGCTCGACCATGGCCGCGAGCGTGGCATCGTGAAAGACGACGTAGGGCGGCACGCCCTGCGCCCTGGCGAGTTCCAGGCGGGCCGCACGCAGGGCCTCCCACAAGGCTGAGTCGGTTTCGCTGGTGAAAGCGGCGCGGGTGCGAACAGCGGCTTTTTTGGTTTTCTTCTCGGGTTTCGTTTCGCGGCGCAGCATGAGACGCTCTTCACTGCGCAACACCGGACGACAGGCATCGGTGAGTTTCAACGCGCCGTGGCCTTCGAGATCCACGGCCAGCAAGCCACGGGCGATGAGCTGACGGAAAATGCCACGCCATTCCTGCTGACTTAAATCCTGGCCGATGCCGAAGGTGCTGAGCCGGTCGTGGCCGAATCGCTGGATGCGTTCATCGGCCTTGCCCATCAGCACGTCGACCAGATAGTTCACGCCGAATCGCTGGCCGGTGCGATGCACGCAGGACAGCGCCTTTTGCGCCGGTTCAGTGGCATCCCAGGTTTGCGGAGGTTCGATACAGGTATCGCAGTTGCCGCAGGGCACCGGCAGCGGATCATCAAAGTAGGCCAGCAGCGCCTGGCGGCGGCAGGTGGTGAGCTCGCACAGACCGAGCATGGCATCGAGCTTGTGGCGCTCGACGCGCTTGCGCGCGTCGTCGGATTCCGAGCTTTCCAGCATCTGGCGCAGGGTAATGACATCCTGCAGGCCGTACACCATCCAGGCATCGGCCGGCAGGCCGTCGCGTCCGGCGCGGCCGGTTTCCTGATAGTAGGCCTCGATACTCTTCGGCAGGTTCAGGTGCGCAACGAAACGCACGTTCGGCTTGTCGATGCCCATGCCGAAGGCGATGGTCGCGACCATGATCACGCCCTCCTCGTTGAGGAAGCGCGTTTGATTGCAGCTGCGTACCTCGGGCGCCAGCCCGGCATGATACGGCAGCGCATCCAGCCCCTGGCCGGCGAGATAGCCGGCGATTTCTTCCACGCGCTTGCGCGACAGGCAGTAAACGATGCCGGCATCGCCGGCGTGTTCGGTGCGCAGGAAACGCAGCAACTGCTCGCGCGCGCTGCCACCGCCTTGGGCAATGCGGTAGCGGATGTTGGGGCGGTCGAAACCGCTGATGAACACGCGCGCGTTGCCCAGACCGAGGCGCGCGATGATCTCGCGGCGCGTGGGTTCGTCGGCGGTGGCGGTCAGCGCAATGCGCGGGATGTGCGGAAAGCGTTCGTGCAACACCGACAGTTGCATGTACTCGGGGCGGAAGTCGTGGCCCCATTGCGACACGCAGTGCGCCTCGTCGATGGCGAACAGCGCAATGTTGGCGCGCGCCAGGAGATTGAGCGTGCGTTCCAGCATCAAGCGCTCGGGGGACACATAGAGCAGATCGAGTTCGCCGTTCAGCAATTGCTGCTCGATGGCGCGCGCGGTTTCGGCATCCAGCGTGGAATTGAGAAAGGCGGCGCGCACCCCGGCCTGCTTGAGCGCCGCCACCTGGTCCTGCATGAGCGCGATCAGCGGCGAGATGACCAGCCCGGTTCCCGGCAGGGCGATGGCCGGAATCTGGAAGCACAGCGACTTGCCGCCGCCGGTGGGCATGAGCACCAGCGCATCGCCGCCGTGCATCAGCGTGTCGATCACCTCCGCCTGCGGCGCGCGGAACTGTTCGTAACCGAAGACGGAGCGGAGGATGGCAAGCGGCTGGTTGTTCACGATGAACTCGGCTACCCGCGTGTATTGAATAGCGCGACGTGCGCGGCCTGCGATGCAGGTTTCATAGACCTCCTCCCGAGGATCACAGCTTTAAAAAGTCCGGGCGGATTATGCCAGAAACGGCTGGAGCAATGCAGGATGAGGATGGTTCCGGCGGTGAGTATTTGCTGGACGTCTTTCCTGACGCCAAAAAACAATGCGCCCCGAAAGGTGCATTGCCGAAACCGAGCGGCAATAATGTACCTATTGTACGGCCCGGACCCGCCCTCGCGCGTATCCGCCGGAATGATGGGTACCTGAAGTTACCCGATGCGGACAATCGATAACCCGGGTTACGTTCCACCCTTTACAAGCTATGCTTTCAGCAATGTTGTGGCTCGGCCAACCATGGCGCGGCGTGCTCGCGGCTATCATCGCTGTGCTGCCCATGGATACTTACTGAGAAGAACGGTAAATAGTGCGCACCCCGACATGTCTTGGGTCCCTTCT
>CAYHES010000052.1:0-14046 GCA_964355495.1 uncultured Acidiferrobacterales bacterium | reverse complement strand
CAGGTGCAAAGCCAGGAGGCCTACGATTATTGGGTAAAAAAACTGGAACTGCATGATCCGCAGTTGTTTCTGCCGCGCCTGCGCAATGTCGTGGACGTGCTGGTGCAGGATGAGTGGTGGTTCGACCGCGATGCACTGCGCGAACGGCTGCCGGTGAACTGAATATGTTCTGGCAGGAATCCCAGGATGAGGCGCGCGCCGTTCCGGACGACGTCGTGGACGTCGTCTACCAGATTGACTGTCGCGCCTTGCCCGTGGATCACGCCTGGGCGTTGTCGCAGGCGGTGGGCACGGTGTTGTCCTGGCTTGAAGAGGAGCCGTGCGCCGGCGTGCACCCCATCCATGTCGCGGAATCCGGCAATGGCTGGATGCGCCCGGAGAACGCCGCTGACCTGTTGTGCCTGTCGCGCCGCACCAAACTCGTGTTGCGTGTGCCGCGCCGGCGCATCGACGCCGCCCAGGCGCTGGTCGGCCGGCAACTGGACGTCGCCGGGCATGCGTTGCGCGTGGAACAGGCGAGACTGCGGCCACTCAGTGCGATCACGACCATCTTCTCGCGTTATGTGGTGAGCGCGAACGGCCTGGATGAAAATGCCTTCTTGCAGGCAGCCATGCGCGAAATGACGGCGTTCGGCGTGCACCCGAAAAAGATGCTGTGCGGTATTGAAAAGGTGATCGCCACGCCCGACCGGCCGGTACATACCCGCAGCCTGATGCTCACCGAGCTTTCGCAGCAGGAATCCGTCATTCTCCAGCAGCACGGCCTTGGCCCCCTGCGCCATCTGGGCTGCGGACTGTTCATTCCGCACAAGGACATGAAGGACCTGAGACAGGCCTTGGAATAGATGCCCGTGCTTTGTATCATGCGCGCTTTTGCGCGGCCCGAATGATTGTAATAATTTTTGGCAACTTTTCCTGACATTGAAGGGAGGAAACATGAGTATCGAGTTCAACGGCAAGACCATCGAAACCAACGCCACCGGTTACCTGACGAACCAGGAAGACTGGTCCAAGGAGCTGGGCGAACACATGGCCAAGATGGAGGGCGTCACGCTTACCCAGAAGCACTGGGATCTGATCGACTACCTGCGCGACGCCTTTTTCAACAGCAATGGCGAGCAGCCTAATACTCGTCACATCGTCAAGGCGATGTCGGAGAAGTGGGGCACGGACGTCACCCAGAAGGACGTGTACGATCTGTTCCCGAAGGATCCGAGCAAGCAGGGCGGGCGCATCGCCGGACTGCCGGAATCGCGCCGCAAGGGCGGATATTAACGGCAGTCGCGAGTCGTGAGTGCTGAGTCGTGAGTTTCAAAACTATTTGCTCTCTGACTCGCGACTCACGACTCAGGACTCGCCACTGATGTATAAAACCCTTATCGATTGCCACACGCTCGCCCTGCATATCCACGACCCGCAGTGGATGGTGGTGGACTGCCGCTTTGCGCTGTCTGATCCCGGCGCCGGGCGGCGTGCCTACGAGGCAGGGCACATCGATCGCGCACGCTATGCGCACCTCAACGATGATCTGTCCTCGCCGATCACGCCGCAGAGCGGCCGCCATCCGCTTCCCGATCCGCACAGGCTGGCGGCGAAGCTGGGCGAGTGGGGTATCGACAACAGCAAACAGGTTGTCGCCTACGACGACAGCTTCGGCGCCATGGCCGCGCGCCTGTGGTGGCTGCTGCGTTGGCTCGGACACGACTCCGTCGCGTTGCTGGATGGTGGGTTGCCGCGCTGGACACGTGAAGGGCGACCGGTGACAAAGGATACTCCAGTCATAACACCGGCGACCTTCGCGCCGGATTTGCGTGATCATCTGTGGGTGGATGCCAATACCGTGGCCAAGGCCGTGAAACAGGACGATTGGCTGGTGATAGATGCGCGTGCCGAGGAGCGCTTCAACGGCGAGGTCGAAATGCTCGACCCGGTCGCCGGCCATATTCCCGGTGCCATCAATCTGCCTTACGAAGACAACCTGCACGTGAGCGGACGGTTTTCATCGGCGCAAGAGTTGCGTGAATTGTATGAAGGCCTCATCGAGAGTGTGCGCCCCGAGCGCGTGATCCAGATGTGCGGCTCCGGCATCACCGCCTGTCACAATATTCTGGCCATGGAACACGCCGGCCTGTCTGGCGCCAGGCTCTACGCCGGCAGTTGGAGCGAATGGATCCGTGATCCCGCGCGCCCGGTGGCGCACGACGACTGATTTAGTCGGGCGTTCCTCTCCGAAAGTCATTATAATTTTTCCAGCGCCACAAATAGCGCCGGAAAGTGTCCATGATCGTGAGAACCTATGTGCCCCGCAGAACTGCTGGTCATTCTTGAAAGCGAATGCCTGAGCGCCCGTGTCCGGCAGCACACCCCGGTCATGTTGTGGGGGCCGCCCGGCGCGTGGGCAAGTCGCAGATGGTGGCGCAGGTCGCGGCCAAGCACGCCACCGCCGTGATCGATATTCGCCTGTCGCAGATGGAAGCCTCCGATCTGCGCGGCATTTCCTTTCGCCTGGACAACATCGTTGAGTGGGCGGTGCCGGCGCTGCTGCCGGATGCCAAACGCCACGGCGCGACCGGCATTCTGTTTCTCGACGAGATCACCTCGGCGGCGCCCACGGTCTCGGCCGTGGCCTGCCATCGATACTCGACTGCCCGCGCGGCTTCGCATGGGCCGAGCTCGTGCGAGTCTAACGCGGCGTCGCCGCTCGCGCCTTTCCCGGTGTGCGATTTGACCGGTAACTTGAAACAGGGGTATCCGGAAGTAGTATTACCGTATTACCCCATAACGGCATAGCTCCTATGCAACAGATTTCCCGCCTTACGAGTAAGTACCAGGCAACCATCCCGCAGGCGATCCGGCGCAAGCTGAATCTGAAACCCGGCGATGCGGTGGTGTTCGAGATTGAGGACGACACCGTTACGGTGCGGCGCGCGACGGCGCGCGACAAGGGATACGCGAAGACGATCGAAGGCACGCTGACGGAATGGCTCTCCAAGGAAGACGACGAGGCCTACGGCGGATTGTGACCGCTTCGACGTCGTCATCATCCCGTTACCGTTCACCGACAAGGCCCAGGCGCTCGACCCGTTTGACCTACGCGAAATCATCAGCCCGACACCACGCGTACGACCTCCGCACTCGCACTGTCGCCTTCGCGTCGTTCACCCTGCCCGGCGGGGCGAGCTACTTGCCTCCTGCCATCAACAACACCTCCTTGATGATGGCAGGGGCCTCGTAGTAGTTGGCGATCGAAAGGGCGGTGCGTCCATTTTCATTCTTCGCGTTGATGTTGACACCGCGCGCGAGTATTTCCCTGATCTTGTCCACGCCAGCCTGTGGGTGGGTGTTGCTCTTTATGATTGCCTCGACGAGTTCGTCGCTATCTATCGTCCACGCGGACTGATCCGATACGTTCACGACATTCGGTGGAATCGATAACGCGTTACCCGTGTCGCGTACGTCACTGACATGCCTTCGCATGAAACGCCATGCAATAGGCGGAACGATCAGACCGGTCAGCGCTCCGGTACACAGCCAGATTGCTCCCATCTGGAGCGCATACATCACGTCACGTGGATCACCCGAGATTTTTGAAATCACCGATATCAGCACGGGCACCCCAAACACGATCGCTGCGCTCGCCATGCCCGAAAGCCGGATGTGCGATCTGAAGCGGGGCACCGCGATCAACTTCCAGAACACGAGGCCGACAATCGCTGAAATGGGTATACCGGGAATAAACCCGAAAAAAATGGCAATCGGCGATCCGCCTATACCGACCATGAGCCCACGCAACAGCCCCTCACCGGTCATTATTACGCCTATGAGTACCCAGAAGATGAAAGCGCCGATGGGCGGGCCGAGCGTGCAAAAAACCAATCCGCCGACGAGCAGCGCGTACAGGTTACCTATGCGCGGAGGTGCGACAACCCGATGTGCGGGCTCCTCGCCTTGCGGCGTACCGAACCGCGCACCGTACTTCAGTCGCGTCCTGACCACTGACCGGACGGCGAGAATACTACCCGCGATGGTCGCGACACCGACTATTACGAAGAAGCCGAGCAACTGCCCTTCGGTTTGTGGCTTCACCAAACCACCGTAAAGGAACACTGAAATGAACCCGAAGAACGCGCCGCCGGCCACGAATGCAATAACGTTGGATAGGCGCCGACTTTGATTCGTGACTCTCAGGTAAATCAGGCCCACGACAGCCCATAACAGCCACACCAGAATTTGCGTGATTACTACAAACAAGGGGCCCATCTATCCTCCCGGGAAATAGTCAAGGCGACGCGTACCGGATATCTTGAAATTCTCGCAGCGTGCCTGTCCAGTGAATCTCCCCGCTCGTCTGGCGCCACCTTGCACATAGGAGCGCTCGTACGGGCCAGTATAAGCCCGCTTGCCACAGTGTCACTTGCATTTGGCCTCTCGGCATACCCGTTCCCCCCGTGCTCGCCTGCGCCGTCGTCGCATCCTTCATGCATCATTCCGTGGTGTAAGCACGCAGCACTAAACCCGATCCGTGGTCTGGTCTACCCGCTGAGCGTTGGCGGCAAGCCCGGGACCCGATGTGACGAGACGCATAAATGCGCTAACGGCGGACGCCGCAGCAGCCGGCACTACCTGAAGCAGCAAATGCGGTGCGGTGAAATCGACGACACGGGTATCGGGGACCTGCGACGCGATGAGGTCCGATGCGGACTTCGAAACGACGCGGTCTTCCGAGGCGCGGAGGTAGAGGATCGGCACCTCGATGCGAGAAAGTAATGCGGAAACATCAGCGGTGAGCGCGGCACGGGCGCGCTCACGGAGCACCGCCGGAACGACGGATGCCACCGCCCCGGCCAGCGTCGAGTGAAGCGCGGGCGAGGAGAAACGCCCGAGTAATAACGGTGAAAACCATGAGACGGGCACCACACCAAAGGGAAAGAAACGGACGAGTGGTCGGGCCGCCGCGAGATGTGGCATCGGGTTGCGGGCAAACGAGCAGCACAGAATAACGCCGAGCAGTCCCGGTGGACGGGATGCGGCAATCGAGACCGCAATCGGTCCGGAGAACGACTCTCCCAGCAGAAAGAACGGCCGGTTCGATGGCAGGTGCCGGCGCGCGATCGATTCGAGCCCGGCATAACCCAGGGGTTTGTCCGTTGGGTAAGAGATGACGGCAATTTCTACATCCGGCCCGAAGGCAGTCGCGAAACCGGCAAGCAGAAGGCCTGTGCCGTCGAAACCCGGGAGAAGCACCAAGGTAGTCATCGCGGTCCGGGCGCCAGTACCGCGGCGCGGTTTGTCATACCCGATTTCACGTTGTTGCCTAAGTATCGGCTACATCGCAGGCCAATCGAACGTTCGCTCCACGGGCTTCGCCCCATCGGAAGTCACGACGCTGATCCTGGCCGAACGCGGTTTGAAACCGCGAGGCAACTCAAACTTGCCGCCGATTTCCTGAAAGTATTTCAGGTTGACTTGGCCGGGCCGTTCATTCCCGGCCGGGAATCTGACAACCGCGTCTCGTCCGTCCTGTAGCCCGACAATCTGAAAGGCCGCGGTCCCTCGAATTGAGCTTTCGTGCTTCATGGACTGGATCAGTGCGAGCTTGTAACTATAGAGATCGCTCTTCCCTGCCGGGTGGATCTCCAGTCTCTGGATACGCAGGCCGCTCTTCCCATCGGGAGGCGCAATGATATTGCGGTAGAGCACGAGGTCGTCGCGCAGCAGCGCGATTTGCCGGGCCGAGGTCTTGAGCGCATTGTCCATTTCCTGGAACGTGGCTTGATCCTTTTCGAGCGCTCGTTGTGCCCGCGTCAGCGCGTCACGCAGTTGGCGATTCTCTTCCGTGATCGGCTGGCAGGCGCCGGAAGAGGCCGGGCCTTGTGTCGTCGCGCAACCCACCAAGATAAATCCGCACAGGATAAGTAAAGACCGAGAGACTGACTTGAGCATTTAGATTCTCCTTTTTCCATAATTTGACTTCGGCCGCGCACAGCATGGTCGTCGGGTTGTCGGCCTATCGGCCGACGGAGCCAGATTTTGTGGATTGAATTCGCGTATCCAATTTCGATTCATGTTGCCTGTCCCGGAAACAGGTTGCCCCGTTATCAGAAGGATGGACGAAATACCATCAGATAATAAACGACCAGCAACGCACTGAACGCCGGCACGCCGAGCCAGAACCAGATGCGGGCATACCGCTGATAAAGCAGCGGCAGATCCGATTGCGTCGCTACCGCCTGCCGGGCCAGGTCGCGCATCCGTATTTGCAGGACCACAACCGGTAACCAGCACCCCGCCGCCACGGCGTAGAGCCCCAGCGACCACGCGACCCAACCCGAGGTCAGGGGATAACCCGCGAGCACTGCCATCCAGACACCGGTCACCGGTTGCACTACCGCGGCGGGCGCCGTGAAGAGCCAGTCCGCGAGCACCACGCGCTCCATGACGACGGCCACCGCGCGGACATCGTGACGGCGGTCGACGCTCCACTTGTAGAACGCCGTGCCCAGGCCGGTACCGAACAGAAGCGTCGCTCCGAGGATGTGCGCCCATTTCAGCCACAAGTAGTCGGGCGTCATTCGGTACTCACGGTCTGATGACGGATATCGAGCCCGGCGAGAGTGCCGAGATATTCATCGAGCGTGATGAGGCCGACGCACGGCACCGCGCCGCGCAGTTCGAGCCCGCCCTCGGCGAGTTTGCGCGCGAGCACGATCGCCGCGCCACAGGGGATCTGCGGCCCGTGGTCGCTCCCCGCGATCAGGTACCAGGTGCGCTTCGCGGGCGCACCCGACGGCGCGATGCCGGAGAGTTCGACGTACATCGCGCTGTAGCGGGTGCCGAAGCGGTCGATCGCGGTACTGAGCGCGTGCAACGGCGCGGCAAGACGCGCAAGATTACCGATGAAGCCCAGGCGCACCGCCCATGAGAGCAGCCAGGTCGCGAAATGCGACAGGCTGAAGCCAAGCCCGGCATGGAAATCTACCGTCCGGACGCCGGGGTAATGCCTCGGAAACAGTTCGAGGTCGGGGACATTGCAGCGCGCCAGCCAGCGCGACCCGACCGGCGGCGGGAAGCGGCGGCGGCGCAAACCCTGCCAACCATGCGCGGTGCGCCACTGTCCTTCCTCCAGTCGTAGAAACGGCTTGCCGCTGTAGCTCAACACCGCGCGCATCGTGGCAATCCCGGGGGTTTTGGCGCCGGTACTGATGCCGTGGCGGATGCCGTGCAGCTCGGCGAATTCAGGAAGAAAACGATTGACCACCGCCGACGACAATCCCGGAACCGAACTGGCGCCGCTTGCGAGCAGCACGTTGCGCGCTTTCGCCTCCGCATCGAGCGCCGCGATCCCGGCCACGAAATCGCGCGCGTCGGCCAGATCGATGTAGTGACACCCGCTGCGCAGGCAGGTGCGCGCGACCGTATAGTCCTGGCCCTGAAACGGACCGGCGGTGTGGACGACGGTGTCCACGCGGTACCGCGCAAGCACATCCGCGAAATCCGGCGCTGCAAGATCAACCTGGACCCCGGCGGCGGAGGCAACGGCAAGCTCCTCGGCAAACCGGATCGCCCGGGCCTGATCCCGACCGCCGACGAGCAGCTTGATGTTGGGTTGGCGCGCCAGCGCACGGCAGATGGGTTGTCCGAAATTGCCATAGCCGCCGAGTACCAGAACCGTGTGCATGATCGCCTCCCAGCGGTCTTCAAAGCATTGTATATCCAACCGGGCAACCCGGAGCCCAAGGATTCCCGCCGGGTCCGATAGGGGTTGCTTCCAATGCAAACCTTATCGAACAAATCGAGCTTGGCCCCTGAGGTTTCTTTCACGAAAGTTATCTTAACGAAAACTGCAATCAGGCCTCGATAGCGCCTTCACGGCTTTTGGCGACCGTCAGCAGAGTGGCGTATGATCCGAAAATACCGGAATGGATTGCGGGTGGCCGATGCCGACAATCAGTGCGTTCTACGGTGTCCTGATCCAGATGTTCTGGTCGGACCACGCCCCGCCGCATTTCCACGCCCTGTATGCCGAGTTTGAGGCGCTGATTGATATCCGGACGCTGGAAGTCATCCGGGGGAAATTGCCGCGACGTGCCTTGGTATTGGTGCTGGAGTGGGCGGCGCTGCATCGCGACGAACTAATGGAGGACTGGAAGCTATGCGAAGCCAAGCAACACCCGAGGAAGATCGCGCCCCTGGAGTAGTCCCGGCGGCGCCGTGGCGCGTCACCGACGTACAGCCGCTCCCCGACTACCGCCTCAAGGTGCGTTTCCGCGACAAGACGGAGGGCATCGTCGACCTCTCGCGCCTCGTGACCGGGCAGGGCGCGGGCGTGTTCGCCGCGTTGCGCGATCCGGCCGTGTTCGCGCAGGTTCGTGTTGAATGCGGAGCGGTAACCTGGCCGGGTGGTCTCGATCTTGCGCCGGATGCCATGCACGAGGCCATCCGCCTGCGGGGCGAGTGGGCACCGGACTGACGGAAATTGCGCACGATTGTCAGCCTGTGCTCATGCATAGCGTCTGAAATCGTGCGTATTCTCCAATGGTTCCCGCCACCCGCATGGGCTTATTCGTTTCGCTCTTTCCTTGCCAAGGCTTCCTCGATGGTGTGACAGTACACATTGTTGTTGTCGAGCAGCGTAATCTGTGGCGACATTGATGTCAGGAACCGGATTGATCGCCGGCAACTAGCGGCCCCCTATCCCCGGCTGTTGTTCTTCAGTCATGGCCCGCCATTCGGTGGTGTACCGCGCACTACCCTGGTCCCACCTGGCATGTGCCCGTAAGACTTGTGTGCGCTCACCGTGGCCCTTCACCAGCTTCAGTACCTCGGAGGGTGGGCCGTCTCCGAGGCCGGTCAGGATCGAGCGCGTCGCGCCGCCGCCCTTCGTCTGGACGCTCTTCGGCGGCTCGGCAAACAGCACGTCGGCGGATGACGTGAGCCAGCGTGGCGCGCCGAGCGGTCGCGGCGGTCGCTCCGAGGCCGAACCGTAAACGGCGGTCCATTCCACCAGCGGTCCCGCGCCGGCCACGTTATAGACATAGCGCTGCGCATGACCGCTCAGTTGCGGTCCGAAACGTTCTATCAGACCTCCGTCTGCCGCGCGCGACTCGATCGTCGTCTTCTCGTCGAGCTTGACCTCGATCTGTCTCGCCGAAAACGGCGAAAGCGTCACTTGCTGGTCACCGGCGCGCACCTTTACGGTCGCACCGAGCCCGTTATAGACGGTCAGCGTCGAAACGGTACCGGCTACACCGCCGAAACCGAGCACCACACCCACGATGGCGCCGGCCACAAGCAAGCGGGCGAACGCCGGTACGAAACCATCCGCGGTCTGGAACCGGTCCCATGCCCCGAGGCGCGTCTGGCGCTTGCGTTCCTGCCCCGGCAGCAAGGTCGGGTAGTCGGTGGGCGGGCGGCTCGGCGCACTGGCCGCCGCGGGGACGCTTTTCTCGCGCACATGCCGTGCCACCTCGTCCTCGCTCAATAACAACTGTTCGAGCGTCGCGCCCGCGAGCATACTGAGCGCCGCGGCGGAGCCATTCACCCAACTATCAATGACACGCAGCCATTCGTTGATATTGTCCTTGCCTGCCGGCGGCAGTGTGAAATCCTCCAACATCGCCGCCCACGTCGCCACATCCAGCCGCTTGCACAGCGACTGATCGAGCTGCAGCTCCGCTTTCTGTCCATGGATGCGCGCCAGCACCGCGTGCACCATGTTGCCGGTGGCGATCAGGCGTTCGAGCTCACCGGCGCTCACCTTGCCATCGGCGATGACGACGGCGAAGACGTTGTTGAGCAGCCCCTGCGCATCGCGCAGGTCCGCCAGGGCGTGCTCGGCGTAATGGAGCACAGCGATCAGCCCGGCCAGGTACTCTCTCCAGCCGGCGCCCAGGAGGTCCGCGGCCGCCAGGTGCGCGCTTCGGCATTGCCGGTCATGCGCCAGGATTTTCTGCCGTACCTGCTCCTCCTCCTGCCCGACCTTGCGGATCGCCGCCGGCAAGTGGCGCCGGGAAATCTCGCGGCCGCGAAAAATGAGACGGCCTCCCGTCGCCTGATATATCCGGTCGCGCAGCGCCTCCAACGCCATGCGCTCCTCGGAGAGCTCGCGCAGCCGCGCCAGGTCGGCCGCCAGTTGTGGCGCATACAGCGTGTTCAGCCCCTGAATGATGTTGGCGCGCTGGAACGCCTTCTCGTACAGCTCGTCCGGGCGCGCGACATGGCGCGTCAACGGCCGCCCGAGATAAGAGCCCCGATAACGCGGTTCGTATTGCAAGAGTGCATAGCGCTCGTCCAGCGCGCGAAATGTCTCCTCTGCGGAAACCGGCTGCGCCTCGGTTTTGCCCAGCAGATGCGCCACCACTTTCTCCTTGAGCGCATCGGGCTTGTCGAACAGCAGCCACGCGCTGCGCGCGTCGTGCGGCGCGGGAAGATAGCGCCGCTTGGCGTTCTCCTCGCGGTCGGCGCTTGCCGGGTGCGTGGCCCACATTTGCGGCGGCTGCGCGAAGCCGGACTTGAATACACGGCGTGCCTCCGGCTTGTCGCCTGTCATTCGGGGCGCCTGGCCGTAGCTTTCATCGTCCAGAATCTGCGCGACCCTCGCGATGACACGCGTTTGCACCGCAAACAGGTCGTGTGGAATGCGGCCTTGGCGTACCTCCGATTCGGTGAAACCGAGCGCCCGCCCCCAGGCCTCGTCCGCGGCGTTGAGCTTGTGCAGCGCGTGCACCAGCTCGTCGCTGCCGGTGAGCGAGACCGCCACCAGGTCGGCCTGGAATTCCATCTGGCGCGACAGCGCGCGCTGCGCCAGCACCACCAGCCGGAGCAGCGTGTCCATGAGCGAGCGGATCGACCACACGACCAGCGACAGCAGCCAGCCGACCCATGCGACGCGCAGGTCCACGCGCGACAGCCAGCCGATGAACTCGTCGAGCGCGTCGCGCTTGGCCACGATGTGCGCCGCGATCTGCTGCGCGATGTACACCCAGCTGCCGATCGCCATCGAGCGCTGCGCGAAGTGCCCGAACTCGTGCGCCAGCACCGCCTTGATCTCGCTCAGCGTCAGCACGTTCACCAGCGCAAGCCCGATTTCGAGGTTCTTGCCCGAGGGAAACAGCAGGTTCAGGATCGAAAGGTCGTAGAACACCGCCGCGTTCACGCGCGCCGACAGGTACACGCGCTTCGGCCGCGGGGCGCCGGCCTCGTCGGCCAGGCGGTGCAGAAAGGCGAACAGGCGCGGCTGCTCGGCGGCCGTCACCTCGACCGCGTCCGGCGCGCCGCCGCGCTTGATGAAGAACAGCGCCTTCAGCATGAACACCGCGAGAAACGCGGCGCTGACGCTGATGAGGAAATGCCAGACCTTGTCCGGCCCACCGGCCGCCGCTTCACCGAACATCCGATGCGCGGTCCAGACAAACCAGCCGGCGAGCGCGATGTACAGCGCCACGAACAGCGCCAGGCTCGCGAGCGCGAGCCAGGCCCGGTGCTTGTACGTAGCGGTGGGCTGGGTCAGCTCGGCGGGGACGTCTTTGGGACCGCGTGGATAAAGGTCTTGGTCTGTCATGAATTACCGCCTCCCGTTTTTTTACGATCCGATTGAAAGATAGCACACCGTGTTCGTCTTTCCCGTCGCGAGAAAGGGACCTCGCGCGCAGGATCGGTAACCTTATGCTTCCGCGCCAAGCGCCTCGGCGACGGTGTGCGCGGCGACGTCGTCCCGCTCAAGCAGCGCCGCCTGGAAGTCGAGAACGCGGCGCACGACGTCGTCGGAAATTCCGCCGCGTCTGCTACGTCATCACCACATGCTCGCGGTGCTTTCGCACGTAGTTCTTTATTCCCCGGCGTACCTCCGCTGTCACTCCCTCGGCGAACCAGCACCGCC
Organism: uncultured Acidiferrobacterales bacterium; assembly: GCA_964355495.1. Classification (GTDB taxonomy): domain Bacteria; phylum Pseudomonadota; class Gammaproteobacteria; order Acidiferrobacterales; family UBA6901; genus UBA6901. Next base: position 2,168 of record CAYHES010000052.1, on the reverse strand, counting down.
CGTCGCGAATTGAGACCAATTCGGAAAGCGCAGGCGTAGTCCGCAGAACCGATTGAAGCGCCTCGTGCGTCTGCGGCCGGGACATTTCAGTCCAATCCATCGGTTCCGACCTCCTGGAGAAGTAATCTCCTTCCCACCACGACAGCAGCTCTTGTGTAACCCGAAAAAGGTGGTGACCGCCGAAGTTGCGTAAGTGGCCGATCAGAGTGTCCACGCCGGCGGCATCGAGCGCCTGCTGCAATGAGGGCGAGACCGTGCGTTGCTTCTCGAACGCGACAAGGTCCTTGACGATTTGCGGGACCGGGAGTCGTTCCCAGCCCGGATCGAGCTTCCACCGGATGAGCGGTCCCTCCTCGATAACGCCTTCCTTGCAGCGCGGGCACTCTCCGCCGATCAGATTCGCCAGAGTACGAACATGGCGCGACGAGCACCCGGGGCAGACGACCGCATCCCGTTCAAGATCGAGGTCGAACTGCTTCAGACATTCAATGCAGACGCAATGCTTGGCATAGCCGGCGCGACCGGTTTTCATCGCCTTATCGAAAGTCAGACCGGTAATCCTTTCGACCTCCGAAAACTCGCTGGGGTGTCCGCATACTTCGCGCCGGCCCCGACCGTCAACGGCGTAGGTATAGCCTCCCCAACCCGCGGGCAGTTCGAAGTTGCACCGGTTACAGGTGTAGCGTTTGATCTCTGGCATCTTGTACCACTCCGATGTCGGTGAGTACTCTACATGTGGCCTGACTGCATGGATTGGGGAATAATCCAGACCCCCGCCAAACCGGTGTCGCACTTATTTGTTTCTCGCCCCCGCCTGCTTGAGCAACCGGACGATCTCGCGGTGGCCATTGTCGGTTGCCAATGTCAGGGCGGTCGCACCACCTTCCGTTCTCGCATTCACATCAGCGCCGCCCTTGAGCAGCAACTTGATGATCTCTGTGTGGCCTGTCAGGGCCGACGCGAGTAACGCCGTCGAGCCAGCCCTATTTCTTGCGTTCACATCAGCGCCCTTGTTCAACAGCATCTTTACCGTTTCGGCATGACCCTCGACCGACGCCCGCATCAAGGCAGTTGTGCCGCTCTCTGTTTTGGCATTTACATCGGCGCCTTCGGCCAACAGCGCGTCAACAATTTCGAGGCATCCTTTGTCCGATGCCAACATCAAGGCGGTCCTGCCTTCGTCATCTTCATCCTCATCTCTCGCGTTTACATCGGCCCCGGCATCGAGCAGAGCCCTGACAATTTCCGTATGGCCTCCCTGCGACGCCCAGATCAAGGCGGTCTGGCCGACTCTATCCCGCGCATTCACATCGGCACCGGCACTGAGCAACGCCTTGACGATATCGACATGACCTTCCATAGCGCTCGCCAGTAACGCTGTTATCCCAGCCTTGTCCCGCGCACTCACGTCCGCACCCTTGCTCAGCAACAGTCTTACCGTATCTGCATGCCCCCCGAACGATGCCCAGATCAAGGCGGTCTGGCCGGCCGAAACGGCTCTCGCGTTCACGTCGGCACACGCATCGAGCAGCGCCTTGACGATGCCCGTATGCCCTTTCCCTGATGCCAACATCAAGGCAGTAATGCCGCTGCTGTCTTTTTCATCCACAGCAGCGCCTTTGGCCAACAAGGCCTGGACGCCGGCGATGTCGTCTTTTGCAGCGGCATTCAATAATGCCGGTGAAGGAGCTGATCGATCCTTGTTCTGGTTGCGGAGCTCCTCCAGGCTTATTCCAAAGTGCTCCGTAGCAAGGTGGATGGCCTGCGGGAAGAATTTCTCGGGATCGCCCCAGTCGTCGGACCCGCCCAGGTTCCCGTGACCCTCGCCACCGAAGGTACAGAGGTAGTGTGAGCCGCCATCGATCACGTTCGCCATCGCGTTCACCTCGGAGGAGACGAAATAAACCGGTTCCTGGGTGGCGTTGTCGAACACCCCAAGCAGAAATGCGTACTGGATATCCCCTTCCGATTGGATGTTGTCGAACAACACCATAGTGTGGTTCCGCCCCAGTACGATCTCTTCGACGCGGTTTGCGGAAACCATCCTTGGGGCGTACTTCAAGGGTTCGGCAGACTTCATCGATGTTCCTCCCGACAATGGCTGGAATTGACTGGTTTCGGTTAAAGGTTTGCGTCCCTTATTCGCCGGAGCAGCCCGGCTTCGGCAG
>CAYHES010000051.1:0-14444 GCA_964355495.1 uncultured Acidiferrobacterales bacterium | reverse complement strand
GAGCGTTCCCGATTCGGTGAGACGAAGGTGTTCCTGAAAAGGTGAGACGGGACACACAGGAAGGAGTGTTAGTCATGAATACAAAAACAATTTGCTTAATCAAAATTGCTGCAATTTCTTTTCTACTAACAATATTCTGGAGCGCATCTGCCTATGCCCAGATCATTTTTCAGGATGATTTTGAGTCCGGTGATTTCTTAAAATGGGATTTTGTGTGGCGTGATGGTCAAAACCCTGCGGAAAGCGCTGAATACGGCCTTGATGGTCAAGCTGTAACGAATGGGGGGGTAACAATTGGAAATATAGCGCCTTCAACATTAAGGCATGCAGGAAATCATGCGTACCAGGACCACTATGCGATGAACGCATCTGGCGCTGTACATAATGACAATAATCATATGCTTCTGAAACGGTTTAACAGTCCTACCCATTGGTTTATGAGAGCGTATCTGTATTTCGCAAATGATATAAAATGGTGTGGGGCAACGAATCCGGGATCAGCGGGGCTCCAGAGAAAACTAATCTACTTCAAAGGAACAAACTGGGACACTGATTCCAGTGTTTTTGGGTTTGCTCTTGGGACATGGAGTAACTCAGGCTGTGATGGAGTTACATTGAGACTAGGCTATGGTGGCCATGGCGGAATGGGGGGCGCTTTAGATAATATAGCTCTTCTTCAGTCGGGTCGGTGGTACAGCATAGAGGTCGAAGTAAATTTGGCAACCACAGTAGGAAATGACACTTTTCGCCTTTGGCTTGATGATGTGCTCATAATGGAGCGGTCTGATTTGTCTATTCAGTCGCAGTCAGATATCAATGGTGGCATCGGCTTAGGCCAGATTGAGCTTGGAAGACAGGTCGATAGGTATAATTCTAATGCATTCGATGAATACAGATACTGGGACGACATCACTGTTAGTACCACACGCATTGGACCGGGCGATACCCTTGCCCCCGCGGCACCCACGAACCTCAGCGTGCAGTAGCGATGCGCTCGCATCGCGCCTTCCGTCTAATCGCGCTGCTGTCAGCGCTCGGCGTTTCATCTCTCGCGCACGCCGGCATCGCCGGCAAGTATCCCGGCGATGTCGGCATCGAGAACGACCCGGAGGTGATCTTCGTCGAGAATTTCGAGGAGGCGAGCATCAACGCGCTCGCCGCGCGCTGGGAGGATGTCGTGGGCCAGGGACTCATGTCGTTCAGCGCCGATCGCCCCGCGGGCTCGGGCGGAAGCCAGTCGGTTCTGTTCAGCGGCGGGGCGCATCTCTATCGCCGGCTGCTGCCCGGTTACGACCAGCTCTACGTGCGCTTCTACGCCAAGTTCGATCCCGCGTGCAGCAACATCCATCACTTTGTGCACCTGGGCGGCTACAACCCCACGACCCGCTGGCCGCAGGGCGGGGCGGGTATCAGGCCCGCGGGCAGCGAGCGCTGGACCACGGGCATCGAGCCGAACGGGACGAGCTGGGCCTGGGACTTCTACAGCTACTGGATGAACATGCGCAGCAATCCCGACACCCGCTTCTGGGGCAACAGCTTCTCGGGGCGGCCTTCGCCTTACCCGGTAGTGAAGAATGAGTGGATCAGCGTCGAGGTCATGGTCAAGATGAACGACCCGGTGAGCGCCTGGAACGGCGAGCAGGCATTCTGGGTGAACGGCGAGAAGAAGAACCATCTCGGCCCCGGTTTCCCCAGAGGTGAGTGGATATGGGACGGCTTTTATCCCAAGTCCTGCACGCCCACGGGCACCTGCAACGTAAACGGCTCGCCGACTCCCTGCTGCCAGGACTTCGAGGGCTTCCAGTGGCGCAGCACCAGCGCGCTCAACATCAATTTCCTCTGGCTGCTGCATTACGTCGACACCGACCCGAGCTGTGCGGTGCACTTCGATCATGTCGTCGTCGCCAGGAGCTACATCGGCCCGATCGCGACCAGCGCCGATACCATGCCGCCGGCGGCACCTTCGAACCTCACGGTGCAGTAACTTTCACAATAATATCGCGCCTCTCGGCCTACGCGTCGCAAACCGCCGGGCGAAACCTGAATGCCAGGGAAGCACTGATCAATTCCTTAGGCCGTCATGCCGGCGAAAGCCAGCATCCAGGGATCTTTTTAGAACCTCTGGATTCCGGTGTTTGCGGAATGACGAACACTGAGAAGATTTACCCTAAAAACGGCTTTAGCCACAGATGAACGCAGATTAACGCAAATGAATCATGTCATGGATGCACCGAGGCCATTCACCCTTTTGGCGGGCTGGCGAATACAGGCAGCGCATTGAATATTCGCGTTTATCTGCGGCTGACTGCTTTTTCCAGGTTTACTTGTTCAGAGCTTCCCTAGGGTGAAATCAGCGCCAGTTTCGGGAAATAGGTCCGGTAGCGTTTCGCGTCGCGTGTCAGCAACGCGATGCCGCGGATCGCGGCATGTGCGCCGATGTAGAAATCCGGCAGTGGCGAGCGCCGCTTGCCGCCCGCGCGGCGGTATCGGACGAAACATTTTCCCGCCAGAAATCCCGCTTCCCACGGCAACGGATCGCGACGGAAGAACTCGGGCGGTAAAGTTTGATCGAGATCCTCGATCCGGTCGAAACCGATGGAAACTTCGCTGTAGACGATGGGGTTGAAAACGAGCGTATGACGTTCAGCCAATTTCTCAAGCTGGCCGGCGGACCATTCGTACCATTTTGGATCTTCGGTAACGACGTCGAGAATGACGTTGCTATCCACCAGAATATCAGCCATCGGCGCCGCCCGTTCTCAGCGGCCGCGGGTCAGTGCCATGATTTCGTCGGTACTGAGGCGCGTGGTGGCCTTGCCGCGCATGGTCGCCAGCAGGCGACGGCCGCGGCGAGGAGTTTTCTCCGCTTTCCTGACGATAATCGTGTTGCCTCTTACGACGAACTCCACTTCGGTATCAGGGAGCAGTCCGGCTTTTTGCCGGACTTCGATGGGGATAGTAACCTGGCCTTTACTGGTGACACGCATGAGAGTGTCCTCATCTGAAAGTATTACTTAACAGAGTAATACCCCACCAAAGCAGGGTCAAGGGGAATTCCGGCGGTTCAAAGCTCACGGTGCAATAGGCGATCACATGCCGATACAAGCGCGTAGCCTGGGTCAGCCCCGAGTCGGCCTAACTCGGGGCATCGAGCGGAGGCTCGGCACTGCCGCGTTTGATAGCGGCCGGCAATTGATGATTGTCATTTATTGTTTCGTTCTATCCACCGCCGATCCGCGGAATATCGGCGTCCGTCATTTGGTGGATTGTTGCCGCATCCGGTCAGGGCCAGAGTGTGTGCATTCCGGAATGCCGCCACGGGCCGCCTGAGGCTGCGCTTCCATGGGAATACAGGGGAGGAGACGCATGCACATCCGGCTTGTTCCGGTTTTCTTGTTATTCAGTGTCGTCCTGCTTTCCGCCTGTAACTCGGGGGGCGGTGGCTTAACCACGAGTTCCAGCTCGCCGCCGGCCGATACCTATTTCGCACTGGCCATCACCGACAACTCGCACAACCATGCTGGTGCACGCCTGCTGTTTCTCGACTTCCAGACCGCGCCGGACGCCACGGCCATCCGCAACAACGTCGTCATGTCGCCCAAGGTCAGCCCCGGCACGGTCACACTCGACGGCGCTTCGGGCGACTGGAATCCCGCGTACCTCACGACCGTTCGCGGGCTTCCGCAGAACAACTATCCGTTGAGCGAGTTCATCGACGCGGTGGCGGTGGACATCACGGTCGGCTCGGCGTGGGATGAAGACTACGTCTACTTCCTCGTGCAATGGGAGGACGCCGGTCATGCCCCGAGTACCAAGCACCTCAAATGGATTTATGGCAATCAGGGCGGCGGCGAAAGCGGCTGGAACCCGATGGTCAATCGCGGCGTGACCGGCGGCGCGCCGAACGCGGCCGCGGCCAACGCCACGCATCTGCTGGCGGGTGGCGAAGACGAGGACCGCGTGCTGATGATGTTTCCGATTGGCGACGGCGAGGGCCATTTCGCGCCGGGCGGTCTCGGCTGCGCGGCGTATTGCCACGCCAATCTGCGCAGCGACAATCCCTATCAGAACTATACCGGCACGGGCGTGGCCGTGATGCACACCAATGACAGCGGCGATCGCGCCGATATCTGGCACTGGAAGGCGACGCGCACCGCGCCCTCCGGTTACGCCGATGACCAACAGATCGGTTACGCCATTGGCACCGCCGACGGCCGCGTCGCGGACAGCGGTGGTGCCGTGTATCGCGGCAATCCGTTGAGCAGCGGCAACCCGCAATTTCGCCATTCCACCGGCCTTGTCTACAGCGGCGACGCCCTGATGGCCGCCGATGCCGTGGCATTCAGCGGCACGCCGGTGGCCGGTAACGTGATCCCGGCGGTGATCGCTGATATACCGAACGGCAGCCGCGCGGATGTCGAGGCGCGTCACGGTTACAACTCCCTCACGCACCGCTGGACCGTGGAGTTCCGCCGCCGGCGCGTCACCGGCCAAGGCGACGACCGCCAGTTCGCCGCGGGCGGGAACAACGCCGCACCGCCCGGCGCCGCCGCGGTGGCGACCACAAACAGCGCGCGCGGCCAGACGCTCTACGCCGGCAATTGCCAATCCTGTCACGGCGCCAACGGCGCCGGCACGCTCACCGGCAATGCCTGGGAGGCGCCGCGTACCCAGCGCGCCTCGGGCTCGTTGATACTGAAAGCGCTGCGTACCGTCCCACGGATGCAAAGTCTCGCTGCCGGCCTGAGCGAGCAGGATGTCGAGGACATCGCGGCCTATCTCCAGACCCAGGCGACCTTCAACGACACGCGCGTGTTGTCGGTGACCGTGAGTGGGTTGGGTGTGGGCGTTACGGGCGCGGTGACCAGCAACCCGGCCGGCATCGGTTGCCCGGGTACGTGCACGTTCAACTTTGTGAATGGCGTGACCGCGTCGCTCACGGCGGGTTACGTGGCCGGTTACACGTTTACCGGCTGGGGCGGCGCGTGCGCGGGCACCGGGGCCTGCGCCGTGACGCTCGACAGCGACCGCGCGGTGACGGCCACCTACGCGGCCTCCGGCACGAACTACACCCTCAGTGTGAACGTCACCGGCAACGGCAGCGTTACGAGTAATCCGCCCGGCATCGCCTGCGGCGCGGATTGCAGCGAGCCGTACACGCAAGGCGCGAGTGTCACGCTCACCGCCGCGCCCGTGACCGGCTACCAGTTCAGCGGCTGGAGCGGCGCGTGCAGCGGCGCCGGCGCCTGTGCGGTGGCGATGAACGCCGACGCCACGGTGGGCGCCACGTTCACGCCGATCACCACCCCGACCTGCGCGAACGGCGGCGTGCTCAACGACACCAACGGCACCAACGGTTTCGGCCGGCAGTACGTGGTCAACAGCGGTCAGGTGGGCGAGCCGACCGACATCGCCTTCATTCCCGGATCGGCCACGGCCTTCGTCGTCATCGACCAGAGCGGCTATGTGAACTACTTCAACGGCGGCTTCAACGGCGGCTGCGACCGCGTCAACCGCGTGGACGTTCGCACCACGCTCGGCGTGGTGTCCGGCGGCGAGCAGGGGCTGCTCAACGTCGAGTTCCATCCGGACTATGCCACCAACGGTTATGTGTTCTTCTATCACACCACGGTGGCGTCCACGGTCAACTCGGTCACGCGCATGTCGGTGACGTTCAACGCCGGCGGCAACCTGGTGCTGAGCAACCCGCAGCGCATCATCGATTTCCGCAAGGCCGACACGGCCGCAGCTTCGAACCACAACGGCGGCGGTCTGGTGTTTGCGCCCGACCAGACGCTGCTCGCCTCGATCGGCGACGGCGGCGCGGACAGCAACAGCGCGCAGGCCGACGGCCGCCTGCTCGGCAAGGTGATCCGCGTCCAGCCGAGCCTCGCGGCCGGCGCCGGCGGCTACACCATCCCGGCTGGCAACATGTTTGCGGCGACCAATCCGCCGTGCAGCAACGTCGCCGTGAACGCGCAGCCCTGCCCGGAGATCCTCGCCAAGGGCCTGCGCAACCCGTTTCGCATGGCGCGCGACAGTGATGTCATTTATCTCGGCGACGTCGGCTCCGGCACCGAGGAGGTCAACAGCTTCGTGGTCACGAACAACACCGCCAACTTCGGCTGGCCGACGCACGATGGTTTTGTCGTCTCCTCGACGCTGCCCGGCTACCGTAACCCGATCGTGTACTACACGCGCAGCGGCGCCGCCGCGACGCTCAACGCGTTTCGCAGCGAGGACCCGATGGCGACTGTCACCACTTCGGCGAGCGTGATGATCGGCGATGTGTACCGCGGCAGCCGCTACACCGCCGCCATGAACGGCGGCGCGCTGCTGTTCGGCGAGTTCTACAACGGCTTCGTGCGCGCCGTGGGTGTGGATGCCAGCGGCAACATCACCGACGGCGACGGCGTGCCGGGCTTCCATCTGGTGCACGAGGACGGCATCTCCAGCATGGTGCAGGGTCCGGACGGTTACGTCTATCTGACCGCGCAGTACGGCCCGGCGATGGTCTATCGGCTGGTCAGGCCATAGCATGGATGTTCGGCGACAAGCACCTTGTACGAATACCAGGGCCAGATCAACAAGAAGTACAACACCAAGTTCAAGATTCCGGTGGTGTGCTACTCGCAGATGATGGCCGTGACCTACGGCGCCAGCGCCAAGGGTGAGACGAAGGGGTCGCGAGCGCCCGGCGGACGCTCGCGCCGTCGAACGGGCATGCCACGGACGGCATGCCCTGGACTTTCAGGCGAAGCACGATAGCGCAGCGCAGGAAGCCGGCCTGGATGGCAACAGCGTGCGCGCCACCAGGCTGGAAGAGATCGCGGCGAAGAAGTAACGCCGGTTCGACCGCCAGAAATCAAAAGGCCCGCGCAAGCGGGCTTTTTGCCTTGTTCGCCCCTGTTGCCGCGCCAGCCGGGCAAGGTACACAGACTTGATCTGTATCAATGCGCCCCGGATGATTGATCGGGATTATGTGACCGTAACTGTTCATCCCGAGGACCAAGTCATGCAAGGGCTGCTGAAGTACGGTTTTTGCCGGTGGGTGCGATCCGCGCAGGTGCATGTGTGGATCGGCGTGGCCGTGTTCACGGTTGCGTGTTACTTCATGATCACTGGCACCTACGAAAATCTCATGGCGCGCCAGCGGGCCGAGTCGCTGCTCAATCTCATCGGATTGGTGTCGCTGTTCTACGCGACCGTGGCCTGGTATCTGAATTTCTTCCTGCATCCGCGCCTGCCGTCCGCCTGCGAGCGCAAGTAAACGGGCAGGGGTTCGGCCGCCGCTCTCGCGCTACTTGTATAGCAAGACGAACGAAGTAGGGCTTCGATTTCGCGCTTCGCGGCATTACTCCATAGCGAATGAGGCTTCAGTCACTGGGCAGAACAAGCGGGCCGCCCGATCGGGCGGCCCGTGTTTATGTTCGCTTCGGTTCACCTGCTGCACCCTGTTACTGATCCAACCATCAAATAGTGCGCATTTCTTTTCTCCCTCTCCCCGCGGGACGACTCCATGGATGGAGGAGGTAGAACGAAGTTCGGAACCCGAGTCGAGAGGGTCGGGGTGAGGGTGAACAGCGCAAGACCGGCCCTCATCCTCGGCTTTGGCTTCCTGCGTCGCTCTACCGACTACATCCATGTAGTCGTGTCCTTCTCCCGCGGGGAGAAGGGACCCAAGGCATGTCGGGGTGCACACTATTTACCGTTCTCCTCAGTAAGCCCCGAAGCCGCCGACAAGATGCAAGCATGGGATCACGGCGGGGCCTTAACAGTCCATCGTGAGCGGTTTGCGTGCAGCGATATCAGCCACGCGGCTCGGGCGCGGCCGCCTCGGGCTGGCCGAAGCTGTCGGTCTCCATGTGTGGCAGGGAGTGGGCGATGCCCTTGTGGCAATCGATGCAGGTCTTGCCTTCCTCGAAGCCCTTGGCGTGCAGGCGGCCGGCGCGTCCGCCTTGCACGCTGAAATCCATGGAACGATAGTCGTGACAGTTGCGGCACTCGCGCGAGTCAGTGGCCTTCATAGACTTCCAGACGTTCGCCGCCAGCTGCGCGCGCTTGGCCTGGAATTTCTCCGGCGTTCCGATGCTGGCCAGCGCCTTGTGGTAGAGCTCGTTCGAGGCCTGGACCTTGCGCACGATCTTGTGTACCCATTCCTTGGGTACGTGGCAGTCCGGGCAGGTGGCGCGCACGCCGGTGCGGTTGGTGTAATGGATGGTGCCGCGGTATTCCTTATAAACATTTTCCGACATCTCGTGGCAGGAAATGCAGAACGTCTCGGTGTTGGTGGCTTCCAGGGCGGTGTTGAAGCCGCCCCAGAGCATGACGCCGCCGAGGAAACCGGCGAACAGCAGCCCGCCGAATGAATAGACGGCACTGGGCTGGCGCAGTACCGTCCAGACGCGCAGGATGAACCGGCCGAATCGACTGTCTTTGAGCATGGGATTACCCCGGGAAGATTATTCTGTTCATGTGCGCATTCACTTTACGGCCGGCTTGATCGCCTGCACCGGCCGGAAGGTGTTCTCCACCAGCGGCTTGGTATCGGTCTGCGGCACATGGCACTGGGTGCAGAAGTAGCGCAGCGGCGAGACGTCGGCGAGATCGGTGCCGGAGCGATCCTTGAAATGCGTCAGGCTGATCTTGGTGGCGCCGAATTCGCGGTAACGTTGCCAGCTGTGGCATTCCATGCACTTGTTGTGGGTGCGCGTGATGTTGTAGTCGCGGATGGTGTGCGGGATGAGCGGCGGCTGATGCAGGTAGTTGCGCGCCTCGGGCGCATGGTCCTTCGGCGGGTCCTTAAGTTCGGGTGCCTTCGGCTCCTCGTCGAGCGGTGTGTCGCCGCGCAGCGATTTGACGGCGGTAGTACCGGCCGCGTGGGTGCTGACCCCCGTGACCAGCAGCGCCACGCTGGCGATGCCAAGAACCGCGAACAGCATGACGAGCCCAGGGATGGGCGAGGTAGACCGCGCCGGGAGCGAGCGGTCGAGGGATCTGGTTTTCATGTTGCAGCCTCCAGTTTGTTGCCGAATCGTGTGCCGAACTCGAAGACGTTCTTCGAGCAAACGTCGATGCAGCGCCCGCAGTTCGTGCAGGCGCCGGCGTTGATGACCGGCCCGATGTGCCGCTTCTCGCCCTTGAGCGCCGGCGGGATGACCTGCGGTTCCGGGCAGACAGTCAGGCAGTCCAGGCAGTCGTTGCACTGACGGCGGCGGCGCGCCACCACCCGCAACGGGCTGAAGCGGCCGAGCAGGGCGTAGAAGGCGCCGACCGGACAGAGATGCCCGCACCAGCCGCGCCGCGCGATGAGCAGGTCGAACAGAAAAATCGCTGTGATCGCAATGCCGCCGAGGCCGAGTCCGAACAGCAGGCCGCGGTGCAGGATGGTCACCGGATTCACCAGCTCCCAGGCGACCACGCCGGTGAGCGCGGATACGACCAGCGTCGCGGCGAGAATAGCATAGCGTGTGGCGCGCTTGAGCGGCGCGCCGATGCCAAGGCCGAGACGGCGGCGCAGCCATTGCGCGGTGTCGGTCACCAGGTTCACCGGGCAGACCCACGAACAGTACACGCGCCCGCCGACCAGAATATAGGCGCCGAGCACGATGAGCGCGCCGGTGAGCGCCGTGCTCTCCGGCCAGTGACGCGCGGTCAGCGACTGGAGCAGCATATACGGATCGGTGAGCGGCAGCACTCCGAGCGTGAGGCTCGACGCCAGGCTGCCCTTCACGACCCACCAGCCGAACCACGGGCCGAGCAGAAACAGCAGCAGCAGGCCGAGCTGCACCGCGCGACGCAGCACCAGCCACTGTATTGCCCGCCAGCGGCCCTTTGTGGCGATGGCTTCGGCACCAATTCTTTTAATGACGGCCGCGCTCATCGCTGCTCTTTGTCTGGTGGCACCAGCCCGCGCCCGCCGTACTCATAGCGATAGCCCTCGGGCAGGTTGTAGCGGTGTTCGACATCCGGCTCGACCAGGCTTTGACCGGCCTTCTGTTTTTCTTCCCAGCCGAGGCGGTAGTGGTGTCCGAGCTCGCCGCGCGCCAGCGCGACCGGCAGCACCTTGATGGCGGCGCGCTCCAGCACGCACGTCTTCTCGCACTTGCCGCAACCGGTGCAGGCGTCGGCATGCACCACCGGGATGAACAGCGTGTGCTTGCCGGTGCGCAGGTTCTGCTGTGGTTCGAGGGTGATGGCCTTGTCGATCAGCGGACACACGCGATAGCAGACATCGCAGCGCAGGCCCTGCCAGTTGAGGCAGCTCTCGTGGTCGATGAGCACCGCGAGCCCCATGCGCGCGTCGTTGATATCGGTGAGCAGCTTGTCGAGCGCACCGGTCGGGCAGGCGGCGACACAGGGGATGTCTTCGCACATCTCGCACGGCACGTTGCGCGCCGTGAAGTATGGTGTGCCGGTGGCGACCGGCTCGCCGAACGCCGAGAGTTTCAGCGTGTCGTACGGGCAGGCACGCACGCACAGCCCGCAGCGCACGCAGGCGCCAAGGAATTTATCCTCCGCGCGCGCGCCGGGTGGACGCAGCGCCGTGGGCGGCAGCGACCGTGCCTGACGCGCGAAGAAGCCCAGGCCGAGCGTCACCAGCAGCGTGGCGCCACCGAGGCGCGCGCCCTCGGCGAGGAAGCGCCGTCGCGCGCCGTCGCGCGGCGTCTTGTGCCCGGATTGTGGTCCACCGTCCGTCATCGCCGCCCCGGTGCTCTACGCCTTCACGATTTTGACCGCGCACTTCTTGAAGTCCGTTTCCTTCGAGATTGGGCAGGTGGCGTCGAGCGTGAGTTTGTTGACCAGCTTGCTCTCGTCGAAGAACGGCACGAACACTGTACCGCGCGGCATTTTGTTGCGCCCGCGTGTTTCGACCCGTGCCTCGATCTCGCCGCGCCGCGACTTGATCTTCGCGGCCATGCCGCGCCGCAGCCCGCATGCCTCGGCATCGTCCGGATTCATGAACACCACCGCGTCCGGAAAGGCGCGGTGCAATTCCGGTACGCGCCGCGTCATGCTGCCGGTGTGCCAGTGTTCGAGCACGCGTCCGGTGCTGAGCCACAGGTCGTAGTTCTTGTCCGGCGATTCGGCCGGCGGTTCATACGGCAGCGCGAAAATCCACGCCTTGCCGTCCGGCTTGCCGTAGAATTTCACGCCTTCACCCTTTTTCACGTACGGATCGTAGCCCTCGCGAAAGCGCCACAGCGTCTCCTTGCCGTTCACCACCGGCCAGCGCAGCCCGCGCGTCTTGTGGTAGGCATCGAACGGTGCGAGGTCATGCTTGTGGCCGCGGCCGAACTCGGCGTACTCCTCAAAGAGGCCCTTCTGCAGATAGAAGCCGAAGTGCCTGGCCTCGTCGTTGTCGTAGCCTTTTTGCAGGTCAGCGAGCGGATATTTGTTGACCACGCCATTGGCGAACAGGATGTCGTACAGGGTCTTGCCCCGGTACTGCGGCTTCTTGGCGAGCAGTTCCTTCGGCCAGACCTCCTCGACCTTGAAGCGCTTCGAGAATTCCACGATCTGCCAGACATCCGAGCGCGATTGACCCGGTGCCTTCACCTGCTGGCGCCAGAATTGGGTGCGGCGCTCGGCGTTGCCGTAGGCGCCTTCCTTCTCCACCCACATGGCGGTCGGCAGGATCAGATCGGCGGCCAGGGCCGAGACGGTCGGGTAGGGATCGGAGACGATGACGAAGTTCTCCGGGTCGCGCCAGCCGGGCAGAATTTCGTCGTTGATGTTCGGACCGGCCTGCATGTTGTTGTTACACTGCTGCCAGTACACGTTCATCTTTTTGTCTTTCAGCATGCGTTGCATGACGACCGCATGGAACCCGGGTTTGTCCGGGATCGTGCCCTTCGGCAGCTTCCAGATCTTCTCGGCGATGTCGCGGTGTTCCTCCTTCGTCACCACCATGTCGGCCGGCAGGCGGTGCGAGAAGGTGCCGACCTCGCGCGCCGTGCCGCAGGCCGACGGCTGGCCGGTGAGCGAGAACGGCGAGTTGCCCGGCTCGGAAATCTTGCCGGTGAGCAGGTGGATGTTGTAGACCAGGTTGTTGGCCCAGGTGCCGCGCGTGTGCTGGTTGAAGCCCATGGTCCAGAACGAGGTCACCTTCACCTTCGGATCGGCGTAGAGTTTCGCCAGCGCTTCGAGCTTGTCCTTCGGCACACCGGACAACGACGAGACCTTGTCTGCCGTGTACTCGCTGACAAACTTCTTGTACTCGTCAAAGGTCATCGGCTCGGAGTCGTCGGCCTTGGCGGCGTTCCTGGCGTTTTTCTCGCGCGGGTCGTCGGGGCGCAGACCGTATCCGATGTCGGCGTTGCCACGCCGGAAGTTGATGTGTTGCGTGACAAAGTCCTGGTTCACCTTGCCGGTCTGGATGATGTAGTGGGCGATGTAGTTGAGGATCGCCAGATCGGTCTGCGGCTTGAACACCAGCGGAATGTCGGCCAGGTCGAAGCTGCGATGCTCAAAGGTCGAGAGCACGGCCACCTTCACGTGCGGCGCGCTCAGCTTGCGGTTGGTGAGGCGCGACCACAGGATCGGATGCATCTCCGCCATGTTCGAGCCCCACAGCACGAACGCGTCGGCGTGTTCGATGTCATCGTAGCAGCCCATCGGTTCGTCGATGCCGAAGGTGCGCATGAAGCCGGCCACCGCCGAGGCCATGCAATGGCGCGCGTTCGGATCGAGGTTGTTGGAGCGCAGCCCGGCCTTGAAGAACTTGGAGGCGGCATAACCTTCCCACACCGTCCACTGCCCGGAGCCGAACATGCCGACGGCGGTCGGCCCCTTGGCCTTGAGCGCGGTCTTGAACTTCTGCTCCATGATGTCGAAGGCCTCATCCCACGACACCGGTGTGAACTCGCCGTTCTTGTCGTACTTGCCGCCCTTCTTGCGCAGCAGCGGCGTGGTAAGCCGGTCCTGGCCGTACATGATCTTGGACAGAAAATAGCCCTTGATGCAGTTCAGGCCACGGTTCACCGGTGCATCCGGGTCGCCCTGGGTGGCGACAACGCGACCATCTTTCGTGCCGACCAGCACCGAGCAACCCGTGCCGCAGAACCGGCACGGCGCCTTGTCCCAGCGGATGCCGGCATCTTCAGCCTTGGCCAGCACCGTGTTGGCGCCGGGTACTGCCAGGCCGGCGGCGGCGGCCGTGGCCGCCACGGCATTGAGCTTGATGAAATCCCGTCTGCTGAGTTTCATGTGATGCCTCCGGTTATGGGTTCGGTTTCAGAATGTTCATACACCAGACAGGCCGAGAGCACGCCTTCCATGGCGTTGAGCGAAAACAGCGCGTCGGCCACGGTCTTGCGGCCGTCGCCCTCGACCGTGACGACGATGCGGCCGTCCGGATTCACTGCATGCACTTCCAGCCCGGCAATATCACCAAGACTGGTTTGTACCTGCGGGATGTGTTCGGGACGCGTCTGTACCAGTACACCGGCAATATGGGTATTTTTCCAAGCGCCGTTATTGGCGCAATGGACTTTGTGCAGGCATGCTTTCACTAGATGCATCAGGTTTCCTCCGTCTGGATGCTAATGGCGTGCACCGGGCAGGGCGCGACACAGGCGCCGCAACCGGTACAGGCGCTTCGGTTCAGGATGGGTGCGGCGATGGCGAACGCGGCGCGCGGAAAACGAATGGCCCGTGTGGCGCAGTGTTCACCGCACACCAGGCACAACACGCTGCGGCTGGCGAGGCAGGATTCAGTATTAATGGATGCGCGCAACAACCATGGCGCAGCGCCGGGTTGTTGCACGAGCGCCCCGGTCGGACAGGCCTGCACACAGGCTGCGCAGAAGCTGCATTCACCGTTGTGAAAATTGACCTGCGGATAATCGCCCGCGCCGCGTTCGAGGATGCCGGTTTCGCAGACCGTCAGGCAGTCGCCGCATTGGTCGCAGTGTGCGAGGAAGCGTTGCTCGCTCTGGAACCACGGTGGATGTAATGCCGGGCGGCGATTTCCGATATCTCCACGCAGGAACTGTCTTCGGCTGATTCCCTGATCCATGAACCGTTACATGTAAGTTTTTAATTAAGTTGTAAACTACGGTCCGCAGGACGCCGAGGCCTTGATGTGCATCAATATCCGTATGGTGCGGATTGAAGAATAGTTGAAATTTCAGGCGTGGCGGGTGCTTTTTGCCAGAGGGTTTTTGTCAGGTTTATGCACTGGTTTAAACAGGCAGTGTGTTTCGGGTGCCAAGAACGAAACCAGGCAGGGCTTTCTCGATAGCGTGGCGGGCGAACGAAGTAGGGCTTCCTTGGCGGTATCGCCAGAACAGAAGCCATACTGGCGGTTCTGGTTTCTGACAGGCATCAATGCAACATTTGCCGATCCAGCGGTAGTCTTCCAGTGTCATACCGGCGACGCCTTGGCGTGCCGCAAGAATCGCACCGGTCTGCGGCGGTCTGTTACGCAGAAAAATGTGGGG
>CAYHES010000050.1:0-14740 GCA_964355495.1 uncultured Acidiferrobacterales bacterium | reverse complement strand
TCGCCGCCGTGCTGGAACGGCGCCCCTGAAGACTCAGGGCGCCTTCGTCTCCAGCGCCTGCAAGCAGCGCTCGACCAGGACCTGGGCGATGGCCGGATCGAGCTGTGTGCCGGCACCCGCGCGCAACTCCGCCAGGGCCGCATCCGGCGATTCCGCTTTTCGCCCCAGCCAGTCGCTGATCAGCGAGCCATAGGTGTCGGCCACCGCCAGCACCCGCGCCAGATAGGGAATCGCCTCGCCCTTGAGGCCATCCGGGTAACCGCCGCCGTCCCAGCGTTCATGGTGGTGACGCACGATCGGCGCGAGCGGGCGCAGCGCCGGCACCTGCTCGAGAAGCTGCGCGGCGACCGCCGGGTGCTGGCGGATCTGCTGCCACTCGGCCGGCGTGAGCGCTGTCTTCTTGTTCAGCACGGCGTCCGGGATCACCACCATGCCGATGTCGTGCAACTGGCTCGCCAGGCGCAGCGCCTCGCGCTCCGCGACGGGCAGATCGAGCGCCTCGGCCAGGCGCATGGCGATTTGCTCGACCACGTCGTTGTGGCCGCGATAGGTCGTCGCCTTGGCGGCCACCGCGGTCACCACCGGCTGGATGTTCTGCGGCCCTTCCCGCAGCAGTTCGACGATGCGGTTCGGGTCCTTTTCGATCTCGGCGATCAGCATGTCCCGATACAGCACCACGCGGTTGCGGCCCGCCTGCTTCGCCAGGTACAACGCCTGGTCGGCGCGCGCGATCAGCTCCTCGGCGCCGGCCGCGGAACCCGGGTAGCAGGCGACGCCGATGCTTACGGTCACGCCGATTTCACCCCCGTCCGGCAGGTCGAAGGACGTGCTCGCCACCGCCCGGCGAATGCGCTCGGCGCCGTGCTTCGCGGCGCTGTCGTCCGTTTCCGGGAACATCACCACGAACTCCTCGCCGCCGTAACGCGCCGCTAAATCCACCTCGCGCAACTGGCTCGCCACCACCTCGACCAGGCGCTTCAGCACGGCATCGCCCGCCGGGTGGCCGTATTGGTCGTTGATACGCTTGAACCAATCGATGTCCAGCATCAGCACCGACAGCGACTTGCCGAAACGCTGGCTACGCTGCACCTCCTCCTGCAAGCGGCTGTCGAGCCAGCGGCGGTTGTGCAGGCCGGTGAGCGCATCGGTGACCGCCTCGCCGGCCAGGCGCTCATACAGGCGCGCGTTCTCGATCGCCTCCGCCGCCAGGCGCGCGAGGGTGGTCAGCAGCTCGATCTCGGCCGGCTCGAACGTGTCCCGGTCGGTACGGTAGACGTAGATCACCCCCAGGTGACTGGTATGGCTGGTCAGCGGCAGGCAGATGAAACATTGGATGCCTTCGTCATACGTCAGCTTGCTCAGTTTATGTTTGGTCTGCGGCCGGTCATTGCTCAGGATGTAGGTGCCAACCGTAGTAGTAGTAGTAGTAGTAGTAGTGAAGGCCTCATCGGCCAGGCCGCCGGGCTGGAAAGTCATGTTCTGCACGAAATGCTCCGACAGGCCCTGGGTCACCCATTCCGTGAAGCGTCCCGCCCCCTGGTCGTAAAAGGCGATGCAGGCGGCCTGGGCACCGGTGAGCTGGATGCCGCTGCGCATGATCTCGTTCAGGGTGTCTTTGAGGCTCGAAGAGGAGGTAATGGCGATGGCCACCTGGTTGAGGGCGCTCAACTGCGAGGTCCGCTCCTCGACCGCCCCGGCCATGCGATTGAAGGCGCCGGCGAGCGCGCCGAGTTCGTCCTGCGAGTCGACCGGCACGCGCCGGCCGGACGCGCCGGTCGCGATCGCCTGCGTGGCCGAGACCAACTGATTCAGCGGTTGGGTCACCCAGAACCGGTTCATGACAAAGCCCGCGATGCCGAGCAACAGCGACAGCCCCAAGAAGGCGGCCTGGAAAAGAGCGAGACCGTGGATGTCCTCCACGACAGCCTGGTCGAGCAGGTTCACGATGCGCTCGATGCGCGCGACCTGCGCCGGCGCCAGGGCCTCGTAACGGCGCAGCGCCGCGCGCGCCAGCGCCGCGCGCGCCGGATCGAGCCCGGAGAGCAACGGCCGCAGTTCGTTTTCCCAGCCGCCGCGTACCTCGGCGAGCAGGACATCGAGTTGCGACCCCTTGCGCGCCGACGCCGCGCGCCGCTCGAACTCGACGAAGTAGCGCTCGTAGTCCTTCCACACGGCGAGGAACCGCTCGCGCCGCTCCGCTGTCCAGGCGCCGTCGGCCACGGCCTGGCGGGCGAGCGTGCCGAGCAGCAGCGTGCGGTAGCGTTGCCGGCCGGCCTCGTTGATCAGGCCGGCGGCCTCCTCGCCGATATGCAGGATGCCGGATATACCCACGCCCAACTGCAGCGCCTGCAACACCAGAAACCCGGCGAGCAGCAACGTGAACTTGCGCGCGAGGGTGCGGCCGAGCCAGTTTCGGATACGGGACATCAAGCCGGCGAGGCGGGGATTATGGACGCGGACTGTCCGGTAATGGATCCCAGCCAAGGTATTCTCCTGTGTACGGGTGAACGGCGTAATTCCCGGCGACACACTTATTTTAGTCCATGTTCCCTGGCCTTGCGCCGATGAATAATCAGCGTCGTGAGCCAGATGGCGAGCCCCAGCAGCACCAGCCCGCCCAGCACATAGAGCGCGTATTTGTGGTAATCGTCGATGAACAGCTTGAAGGCCTCGCCGAACAGGTAGCCGGCGTAGGCGAAGCTAACCGCCCACACGATCGCCCCGATCAGATTGAGTACAAAAAAGCGTATGCGCGGGACACGCGCGGAACCGACCGCGAACGGCGTGACGTTACGCAGGCCGTAATAGAAGCGGAAGGTGAGAATCAGAAAGTACTGATGGCGATGCAGGAGCCTGTAGACCTTCTCCGCGCCCTCTTGCCAGGACAGGCGCTTGGCGATGATCTTCGGACCCCAGTGGCGGCCGAGATAATAGTAGAACTGGTCGCCGCCGAAACTGCCCGCCAGCGCCGCGAGCATCACCCATTGCAGTTCGAGCAGCCCGAGATGCGCCGCCACGCCGGCGAGGATCACGATCGTTTCGCCTTCGAAAAAAGTCAGGATGAGAACGGCGAGATAGCCGTAGCTTTCAATGAGCGACTCAAGTGTCACGGTAGGCCATATCCTGAAAATAGTGCGCCAGGGACGTTTGATGTCCCGTTGTTGCCCCCGATTGTACCCGTCACGGCAGCACTTGGCGCAAGCCAAAAAAAGCCCCGCGCGCGGCGGGGCTCCTTGTCATGCTCCGATCACACTTCAGCGCGGAATCACGCGGCTGGCCTGCATGCCCTTGGGGCCGCTGGTGGACTCGAACTCCACCGCCTGACCCTCGGTCAGCGACTTGTAGCCATCGGTCTCAACCGACGAAAAATGCACGAATACATCCGGGCTGCCATCGCTCGGGGTGATAAATCCGAATCCCTTGGAATTGTTGAACCACTTGACGATACCAGTCTGCATAGCGTTAGAACTCCTCCTCATCTTCCCGGGGGTTCGGGCCAACCAACGCGCCTGTCCCGCCGTGTACTGTTTTATTGCCCGGAGCCTGAAACCAGCTCCGGGTCCAGAGCATCCTACGTCAACTCCCCGGCGATGACAAACTACTACGCACCCGCACGCCATACCACCGTCGATGCCCGACCTGCGCGCACAGATTGCAGGCTTGCCGGATACGGAGCGATCGTCAATCATGGTGTTCAATCTAGTGTAGTGTTGCGTTCTGTTTGGTACTTATAACTTCCCGGTAACTTCCCGGAGCCCCCTGTAGGTCGGGCTTTAGCCCGACATGTCGGCCTGAAGGCCGACCTACAGGGGCTTCGGGCACATCGTAATAGGCTCCAAACAGAATGAAATTCTACACTACGCCGTATCTACCATAGAAATACCTGAACCCCACACGCAACCCTACCTCTGTGTGACGCCGATATGATCCACCGCTCGCCGACCGCCCGCCCTGCGGCAAACCGCCTGCCGCGCACGGTGGTGATTATCGGTCTGGTCAGCCTGCTCAACGACTTCGCGAGCGAGATGGTCACGCCGCTCATTCCATTATTACTCGCCACCGTGCTGGGCGCCGGGCCGATGGCGCTCGGCTTCATCGAAGGACTGGCCGACACCACCACCAACCTGCTCAAACTCTGGGCCGGTCGACGTTCGGACATGGCGCGGCGCCGGCGCAAGCCCTTCGTGTTGTTCGGTTACGCCCTCTCCAACCTGGTGCGCCCGCTGATCGGCCTTTCGGGAAGCTGGCTCATGGTGCTGGGCATCCGGGTCACCGACCGCGTCGGCAAGGGCCTGCGCACCGCGCCGCGCGACGCCATGCTCGCCGACGTCATCCCGGAAGGCATGGCGGCGCGCGCCTATGGGCTGACGCGCGCACTCGATCACACCGGCGCGGTGCTCGGCGCGCTCGCCGCCGCGGCCGTGGTGTACTGGGGGACGGCGCGTCTCGATCTGGTCATTGCCTTTTCCGCGATCCCGGGCCTGTTCGCGATCCTGCTGATCGTGTTCGGCATCCGCGAACCGGCGCGCCACGCCGCCAGCCTGGAAACACTCGCGCCGCTGCGCTGGCAGGGCTTGGGCGCCAAGACGCGCGCCTATCTGGTCGCCATTGGCCTGTTTGCGCTCGGGCGCATCCCGGAAACCTTCTTGCTGCTGCGCGGCCATGAACTCGGCATGAGCGTGGTGCAGCTGCTGCTGCTCTGGGCGGCGATGCACACGGTGAAGGTGCTCACCGCCGAAGGCGCCGGGCGGCTCGCCGATCGCAATGGCCGCCGGCCGGTGCTGCTGGCGGGTTACGCCGTGTACGTGCTGGCACTCGCCGGACTCGCCTTCACCGTCTCGGTGTCACACCTGTGGCTGCTGAGCCTCGCGCTCGGCCTGCACTTCGGACTGACCGAGGGTGCGGAGCGCGCGCTGGTCCGCGACCTCGCGCCAGCCACGGAACGCGGCACGGCCTTCGGCTGGTTTTACATGATCGTGGGGCTCGCGGCCATTCCCGCGGGGTTGCTGCTCGGCGGCCTGTGGACGCTGTGGAGCGCCAAGGCGGCATTCCTGGTCTCGGCGGCGATCACGACGACTGCCACCCTATATTTCTGGTGGCGCGTGCGGGCTTAAGAGTTCAGCCGCAGATGAACGCAGATAAAAACTCATCCCCGAGTTTTCTTGTTTTTCCGTGTTTATCTGCGTTCATCTGCGGCTGAAATATTATTCATCCTTCATCCCGCACCCGGCCGCGCAGCCATGTATTAGGGTGGGCACGTTGATTGTGCCCACGCGGTTGGCTTGTCCCAACGACCTCTGCGTGGGCACGGAAGGCGTGCCCACCCTTGGCTCCTACCAGTGCGTGACGTGCAGCCGATGAGGTTGCACGAATGTGCGGCAGGCGAACTGCACGTCACTCGTTAGCGGAATCTCGGTTTCACCTACGCTTTGCACCATGAAGCCGAGCTGCTGCCGATTGTTGTTAATGGCACCTTGCAGCACATCCTTCACATCGACGCGGAACGCATGTATACCCGGTCCCGTGTCAGTCGCCGTCACGCGGCCGCGCGTCCCGGGGCCGGTGATGTTCCACAGGTCGCCGAGCGGCGTTCCTGGTTGAGGAAACGCGGCGATGACGCCGTCATGTCCGATGGAGCCGGGTTGGCCGCCGACGTTTGTCAGACCGGGTGTCACGGTTGCACCTGGCCGCAGCGTACTCAGCTGTCCCACGCCGCCCGTGTAGGGGTAACAGCTCCAACCCAGCGGGTTTATCGACGGCTGCTCGACGACGTTGAACTCGATCTCGGCCGAGGCGAGGAGCCCAGCCAGCTGCGTGTTCGTCGGTGCAGCCTGGTAGAGCCCGGAGATGTCGAACATCATCACCGAGCGATAGATCGTCTGCATCGCGCGCGAGCAGCCCGGTCTCTCATTGCTCCACACCGTGTAACCTACGGCGTCGGCACCTCCGGTGATGTTCGAGCCGAGCCCTGCCCACCAGTCCGCCGGCTCCTCGCGGGGGGGGGGACGAGGGATCCATTGCAGGCCGCTGTCGGCGGTCCTTCAGTGGAATTCTGAAGCGCGAAGCGGCCGTACAACGTGCCGTGCACCGCGCCTGTCCACCAATCGATTGGCGTCGGCTGAACACCCGGGCCCCCGCCGCTGCCAACGATACTGAGCAGCCCCAGCGCGAGCACCGGGAGCAACAGGAGATAGCGGCGGAGAACTCCGCGGTGTTTACGGTTGTTGAGGTCGGACATGGTTGTGGCCCTCCTTGCGATAGTGCAGACCCGAGAGCGTCATCCACGCGGCGAGTGCACCGAGCGTGATGGCGATCAGGTCTGCGGGATCAAAGGTTCCATGCGCGAAAAACGCGCCGGTGTTTTCCAGAAATGGGATACCGTCAAACCACACGGGGGCGGCGGCGACGAGATGGGGGCTGAGGCTCGGGTGCTGACCGATCTCAAAGAGAATGTCGACCAACCACCACAGCGAACAACTGGTGAGCGCGGCGCGGCGTGTCGTGCCGAGCACCGTCGCCGTAAATAGGCCAAAGGCATAGACGTGGGCGAATTCGGGCAGCCACCCGCCAACGCTGCCGAAGGTGAACTGCCCGCCCGCGAAGCGCGACCACTGCTCGGGAAGAAAGTAGGCACTGCCCGGCAGTCGGTCGAACAGATACACCACAAACCCCAACCCCAGAGCAGTCGCTGCTAATAGTAACCTTATAGTAATGCGATGCGCTCTCGCGCCTGCAGTGCTGATGTGCTTCCGTTCATCCGAGCACTCCCTCCTACTGATCGCGACACTTTGCGATCATGGTCCGTCGGCCGTCGGGTACAGTATCGCCCGCCAGCCCCCTTCTTTTCTTGGAATCTATATATCGGATTCTCCGCGGTGTCACATTGACCAATGTCAAAAAACCTGATTTCTTGGTGCGACAGGTATCACCAATGAAAAGCGGTCGTTCGGCTCGTCTCGAACAGTGTCGAGGACAACATGGCTGTTGCAGAGGACCGCGGAGTATAGTAAAAATCACCACCCTTTTCCCTGGAAGTCACCGTCCATAGCCTGGGCTCACAAACCGTGATCGCGCTCAGCGGGGGCAGGCTGCGCGCGCGTTGACCGGATGGTGTTGCTCAACGATCCGACACAGGAGTGTCTGATCGGACCGGTGGCGCTCGTAATACTCCGCGTTTCCCGCCGCCGGGCATGCGTCCCTACCCGCTGGAATGCCTGTCTTCCTTCGCAGCTTTACAATATTTGTTGGCATAGCTTAACAAAGCCTCGACGCTATACCGCTGCCCTGTCATGGCAGACTACCGGAAAACTATTCCTCACCGCGCAATGACCCGCGCAGTCGCTTGGTGGCGCCGGTTTGGCGCTTGCCTTCGAGGCGACGCTTTTTGGCGCCGAGCGTGGGGCGGGTCTTCTTGCGTTTCTTCGGCACGAAGTTGAGCTTGCGCAGGCGTTCGATCAGACGCTCGAAGGCAAGCTCGCGGTTACGCGCCTGCGAGCGCGTGTCGGAGGCGATCACCACCACGCCGGAAGGAAAATGCGTGAGGCGCACGGCCGATTCGGTCTTGTGCAGATTCTGTCCGCCCGGACCGCTGGCGCGCATGGTGTCGAGACGCACCTCGTCTTCGAGCAGGTCGCGGTCCAGATGGTACGGCGGCGGTCGGCGTGCGGTTTCCGGCATGCGGCAAGCTTAGCGCAGGACGGTGCATACGCCCAGCGCGGGCTGTCTCCCTGGCACCGTACGGTTACAATAGCAACGGTCCAGGCACCCAGAGCCACCGAGGCGACCCATGATCATCATCCTGCAACCACATGTCACAGCGCACAGCGTCGAGTACCGGCAGCTTATGGACTACCTTACCAACCGGCCCAACATCCAGACGCGCGTGCATCAGGAAGTGGGGACGCTGCAGACGCTCACCGAGATTTACCTGATCGGCGATACCGCCAGCCTGGATCAGGCCGAGGTTGAGCATCAGCCGGGCGTGGAGCGCGTGGTGCGCATCTCCGAGGACTACCGCATTCTCGGCCGCCATCACGACGACCGTCGCCCCACCGGCTTCGATTACAACGGCGTGCTGTTCAGCCAGGACAGCCTCAATGTGTTCGCCGGGCTGTGCGCCGTGGATGTGCCCGAGCATGTCGAGCAGATGCTGAAAGCCCTGCGCGACCACGGCCAGGTGTGCACGCGCATGGGCGCGTACAAACCGCGCACCAATCCGTATTCGTTCCAGGGGCACGGCAAGGCCTGTCTGCCGTGGGTGTTCGAGCTGGCCGGCAAATACGGTATCAAGGTCATCGCCATGGAGATCACTCACGACTCGCACCTGGATGAAATCCAGGAAGCGCTGGAGAAAACCGGCAAGCCCACCGGCGTGATGTTGCAGATCGGCACGCGCAACACCCAGAATTTCGAGTTGCTCAAGATCGTCGGCCGGCAGCGCGAATTCCCGGTGCTGCTCAAGCGCGGCTTCGGCATCACCCTGGAGGAATCGCTGAACGCCGCCGAATACCTGGCGAGTGCCGGCAACCGCAACGTGGTGTTCGGCCTGCGCGGCATGAAAACCAACATGGGCGACCCGCACCGCAACTTCGTGGATTTCGCGCAGGTGCCGGTGGTGAAGCGCCTGACGCGCATGCCGGTGTGCATCGATCCGTCGCACTCGGTCGGCACGCGCGAGCGCGCGCCGGACGGCATGCTCGACGTGATGCACGTCACCGCGCAGGGCGTGGTGGCCGGCGCCAACATGATCCTGGTCGATTTTCATCCGCACCCGGGCAAGGCGCTGGTGGACGGGCCGCAGGCACTGACGCTCGCGGAGCTGCCGTGGTTTCTGGAAGACGTGGCGATCGCGCGCGCGGCCTACGAAAGTCGCCGGCTGCTCGCCGAACGTGAAGCGCGTAGATAACAACTCAACGCAACGACGCGAAGACGCAGAGAAAAACTCTTTACCTTGTTTCTTGCGTCCGGCCACGGCTGAGCGCAACGGATAAGCAGAGAGCCGGAATGAATTGCCAAGCCTGAATCGTTGTTAATTTGGCGCCCTTGCTTTCTTTGCGTCTCCGCGTCTTTGCGTTGAGTTTTTATAGTTAAATGACCCCCGGCAAAGCCGGGGCTTATTTGGTGAGCGCCTCGGCAACCGCTCCCTGCGTTGCTCCACCTCCTCGACGGCTGTTCCAGACGCCGTTCTACCTCCTCCATCCATGGAGTCGTGCATCCATGCAGTCGTCAAAGGCGCTGAGTAAAACCGTGAGCCGCCTGAGTCCGCCATCGCGCCATCCTTGGCGCGCGGCCCTCGCCTCGGTCCGATCGCCGAAGTCGGCACTCATCACTCCTTCCCCCTTTCAGGGGGAAGGTGGGGATGGGGGTGCTACGCATGAGCACGGACACGCGCCTCAGCGCTGCACCCCCACCCTCGCCCTCCAGTGAATGAAGCCCCATTCACTAGGGGGAGGGAAAGAATCTCGACTGCGGTAACGGTCAAACCATTGTGATAGGGGTAGGGAAGGCATGCGCCTCCCCTCCCTCCGAACCGTGCGTGCAGTTCTCCCGCACACGGCTCTCCAGTTGGTGGTTTCAACATCGTGATTGGCTCGCCAGGACGTGGGCTCCGATTAGGGTGAAGAGCCCCTGTCCAGCGAAGAAGGCATGTCTGCTCCCTTTGACGCCGTTACCCAGCGCCGCCAACAGGCGTTCCGTCCAGATCGTGGCTTCGACCCAGCGCCAGTCTCGGGGCCGGGTCTGTGCGTCTTGTTTAGCCCTCGCGGGCACTGTCGTCGCTTCGCTCACGCTTTGCCTCTTTCCAGATTTCGCGCTTCCACCTTCCTGCCTCCCTTCCCTCGGCGCGGCTTTGCTCTCCGCGCCTCTCGGACTGACGGTGTGAGTGGTAGGCAGGGTTCGCTCCCCGGCTCGCTGGACGCCGTGTTTCCCCGGCGTCTTGCCTTGACTCGCCTGTTCAGCCTCACGGTACTGTGAAGGCTCTGACTCCTGTTACCGTCACCCCGGCAACAGGTCTCCCCGCTTAACACACCCAACCTTCCCACCGTTCCGCCCCCAACCACGTGATGCGCCCGGACATCGCTTTACCCGTCATCTTCAGCGTGTCCGGCGAATTCCAGGCTTCGCCACGGAACCGCAGGCTCGCCGCTACACCCCGCCGAATCGGGTTCGTTCTCCTGCGGACCGGTCGTTCGCTTCCGGTTGCTCTCCACCCCGCCTCGCGGCGACGCAGTTACCTTCAGCTACAGAGTCGATGACCTCCTCTGACGCGGACTTGCACCGCGCTGGTTAAGTGCGCTCACGGGCGCACGGTTACGGACTGAAAGTCCGGATACGCGTCGACTGAACGACGCGTCTTAACCGATACTCGCGCAAGCGCCGGTCAGATTGCTCCTCCCCCTTCAAGGGGGAGGTTGGGAGGGGGATGGGTTACGACGCAGCGACCCATTCAACCCATCCCCACCCCAGCCCTCCCCTTGAAGGGGAGGGAGCGGTACATACTGTCCTTGCGCAACAGCAATAATCCTGGTCAATTTTCGCAGCTAAAGCTGACCGTCTAAAGCCGGTGGTTTAAACCTTGTGATCGACAATTAATCCACCACGCCGTACAGGATATCCAGCACCACGCGCGTATCGCGCTGCATGAGCACAATGTCGCGTCCGATAACAACGCGCACCTGGGCGGCGGGCAGGACGGTCAGGCGCGCCTCCAGCTCGCGCGGCAGCAACCGCCCTTGCAGGCCGGGCGGCAGGGTGTCGCGTCTGGCCAGTCCAGGCGGCAACGATTCGCGCTTCGCCAGCCCCGGCGGCGTCTTCTTCGGCTTCACGGAACGGTAGTGGTGCTCAATAGCCGCGCGATCATGGTCGCTGAAGCGCACATCGACCGCCGCACGGTCATCGCGTAGTACCACGCGCCCGGAGGTCGCGGTATGGGCGGCGCAACCCGCCACCATCAGCACAAGGGTCATCGCCCAAAGATATTTCCACATGATTTTCATATTCCTTTCATTGTCGATGATCCGTGCCGTCAGAACACCTCTCTCGTGCCGGCGAAGAACTTGTATTCGCCGGTGTCGTAGGCGTAGGCCGCATCCACGCGCAGATCGATCTTGACGAACGACTTGAGCCGCAGCCGAAAGCCGATGCCAACGCTCCATTTGAGATCGCCAAGATTAATCTCCTCGTTGCTCGGGTAAGCATTCCCGACATCGAGAAACAGCGCGCCACGCAGAGGATAATAGCCGAAGAATGGCCGCAGGTACTGGACGTTGAACAACACGAAGGCGTTTCCCGGAAAGCTGCCGCTGGCGTAACCACGCAGGGTGCGGCTGCCGCCCACACTGTAGGCAGAGGAGTCGCCGGGAAAGATATCGCCGCTCGACAGACCGAACCGCGCCTGGAGGTCGATGTTCTCGTGTGGCCGGCCCTCCAGCAAAATATATTTCCGGTAGAAGAACTCGTGGCGCGTGTACCGGGTGTCGGAGCCCAGCACCGGTGCGCCGAACTCACCGTTGTACCCGTACTCCAGGCCTTGGCGGCTGAACAGGTAGTCGCGCACGTCGATAAATTGCCCGTGCGCCGTGAGCCCCACTGCCTGTGCATCCTGAAAAGTGTCAGTCGTCGTCTCCGACACATAGTCATAGTTGTTGCGCCGCCAGACCATGCCGCCACCGACCTGCCAACCGACGCTCGACCCGGTGCGGTTGAGCCAGCGCGACAGCTGCAGGCTCGCGATCCAGGCTTCTTTTTCGTACAGCGAACTCAACACGCTGCCGCTGACCACTTCAACTGGCAGGCGTTGTTGACTGATTTCGGTGCGGAACAGATACGCACTTCCCAGAACGCGCGGGTAGTTATAGCTGAGCGAATGTGTGTCGATCTGGCCGCCGCTCAAGCCAGTGGCATTATCCGTTTCGTACTTGATCTTGAGCTGTTGATTGAGTCCGGCAAGATTGTCCAGACTGATTTCGGCCCCGATACTGATGTTGTTGTTGTCTTCGTCACGATTGAGCTTCGGGACCGGCAGGATGTAGTACTTCTCCTTGACGAGGATGCGCAGCACGCTGCCATCGTCCCCCGGCTCGACAACCGCCAGCACGGAGGTGAATAACCCCAGATCCATGATCGCCTGGCGCGAGCGCTCGATGAGCGCCGGGTCGGCGCTATCGCCCTCCTTCACCAGCATTTCCTGGAGCAGGATCTGCGGCTGGGTCACGCGGTTGCCGGAGAATTCGATACGCGTAATCACGCCCGGAGATGTCGCAATCGCCGGCGATCCAGCGGCTTCTTTCACATCGTCCTGCGCAGCAAGAGGCAATGGCAACACAAGGCAAACCAGACAGATGGCTTGCCGGAACCAGAGATCGCCACCCGCCCTGCGTGCGCTGGCAATCATGTCTGTTGGCTAGGGAAAGCACGCTTGCACATAAATAACCATACTAGAAAGATGATCCGAGTTGCAGATACACCTGGTTGCTGCCGTTGTCCGCGAAGCCATGGGCGTAACCGAGACGCAGGTGGAAGGCCAGATCATAAAACAGATTCACCTCGGCATTCGCCTCGATGCCCGCGCCGGTGGAATAGTCTCCGGGAGTCCGGCCCGTGGTCCAGGCGTCACCGGTTTCGGCGAACACGCTGCCAAAGACCTGATGGATGGCCAGCGGCGGTGCCATGAAGCCGCGCTCGATGCGGGCGATCGGGAAGCGCCACTCGGCCGATGCCAGCAGCATGCGCCGCCCGGTCAGGCTGGCCAGACCGCTGTCATAGCCGCGCAACGCGAACTCGCGCTGATTGAAGGGGGAGTTCAACAGCGCGGCATCGAGCGGCAACGGCGCCGCGTTGGCCGACAGACTGCCGCCCAGACGGAACGGCCGCGGGCTGGCACTGCCCCAACCACCGGCAAGACGCACAGCCAGCACATGCTCGCCGGTAAGCGGCAGGAAGGCGCGCCCATCGAGCGTGTAGACCTCGCCGCTGTAGTTCGAGCCTTCGACGGTGTCGCTGGTCTCCGCGGCGACGCTCAACTGCACACCACGCGAGCGGCTGATCGAGAGCGGGTAACGGCGTGTCGAGTCGTAAACAAAAGCGTAGCCGAGCACGTTGTCGGTCCGGTCTGCCAGCGGCGTAACCCCTGCTGCCGTCCAGCCATCGGCATCGCGCACCGTGTAGGCGGCCGCATGCGCCGTAAGATCGCGGCGGTATTGCAGGAACGGCAACAGCATCTCGCCCATATAGGTATCGGATGTGGTCACGCGCAACGGATCGTTATTGCGATCCAGATCCAGCGCGCTGTAGCGCGAGGCGTGCAGCTTGAACGTCGGATAATAACGGTCATAGATGTAGTCGACGGACCCGGCGAACCACTGATTGGTAAAATCGTAGGCCACGTCCAGATAATAGATATGCCGCAGCAGCGGATCCCAGCCCGAGGTCATGACACCGAGCTCGGTGCGCTGCGCATCGATGCCCACGTGCGGGAACCACCAGCGCGGGCGCAGCCCGTTGTAGGGCGAATAGTCGCCGGCCTTCATGCCTTCCGGCAGCGGGTCGTCCTTGGCCACGACCGCCGAGGGTCCGGGCGCGGCGGTCGGCGTGGGCAGCGCGGGCGGAAAAACTGCTCCTGCGTTTTCCGCACTTCCGCCATCCATGGCGGTCGCCGGTGCATCCAGACGATAGATGTCGAAACCCGCCGCATGGTAGCCGGTGTAATACACCGGGCCATCGACACGCGCCTGGGTCGGATGGAACGCGCCGCCCTCGACATTGCTGAGCGTCGTCACCTTGCCACTGGCAAAATCCAGGCGTCGCAGGTTGTACACCCCGCCGTGATCGGACGTAAAGAGCAGCGCCTTGCCATCCGGCGTGAACTGCGGCTGCGCCTCGATGGCGCTGTCGCGCGTAAGCGGCTGGAAACGCCGCTCGCTCAGGATAAACCGCTCCAGATTCCAGCCGCCTTGCGGACGCCACGCGGCCAGCGCTATCGACTTTCCGTCCGGCGACCAATCCGGGTCGGCAAACACGACATCCTGCTCGCCGGCCCACAAAATCTCCACCCGCTTACCCGTATCGTCCAGCAGGTGCAAGGCATGTTTACCACCTGCGTTGTGCACGGCCAGAATGCGCTGGCCATCCGGGCTCCATGCGGCATAGCGATAGCGCGCGCCGTGCGTCAGGCGCCGCACGGCGCCGCGCGCCAGATCGACGCGATAGAGGTCGTAGAAATAATTGGCATTGCGGTTGATCTCCGGCTGGGCGAGCAGCGCCCCGGCGCGCGGATGCACGGTCAGGTGTGCGCCGGCATGCACAGCCGAGCACCAGCGGCGCGTACCGTCCGCCGCTTGCCGCAACAACGCCGGCTCGCTCGCCCCATCCATGCGCAGGTAGACAATGTCGCCATCCGCCAGGGCGCGTGCCGCGCCGCCGTAATAGCCATGGCGCGTCACACGCTCGCCGGCCACAACCCCCGCACGCCGGATGCTGTCGAGACGCGCACCGTGTCGCTCCTTCAGGTATTGCTCGAAGCGCGGCCACAGATCGGTAATTTGCGCACCCAGCGCCTGGCGGCTGTTGGAATTAACGCGGAATGGAATGATATTGTCGCTGTAGTTGTCCACCAACTTCTTGATGCGCTCCTCGCCCCACTGGTCGGCAATGAAGTTGTGAAACGCGACGCCGTACAAATAGGGTGTGGTTCCGCCCGGCCAGGTCGCGATGTGCTGGTTGATCTGGCGCACCGGTTTCACGC
>CAYHES010000049.1:0-15074 GCA_964355495.1 uncultured Acidiferrobacterales bacterium | reverse complement strand
CTCCCATTCCCTCCCCCTGGAAGGCATAGGTATCTACACAAGTCCCCTCTCCCGCTTGCGGGAGAGGGTTAGGGAGAGGGTAATCTGTTAAGGAAAGCACATTATGCGCCTCAGCACCCTCTCCCCCGGCCCCTCTCCCACACGTGGGAGAGGGGAGTGAAAGCAGCGGGTTACAAGATGTGTAGATACCTATGCCTGGAAGGGGGAGGGTTAGGGTGGGGGTCGAGCGCTGAGTTCATTTTGTTAGGCCCTCTTAAAGTAACCGTCCCCGTGTGCAAGTACCGGCGCCGGACCCACTATTTCTGCCCTAAACTGCTGTTCTTAAATGCTATGCACCAGGTAACTGGTGGCATCAGACGCAGCTTTTTTAGAAAAAGCCTTTGAATTTTCGCTCATTCGGATCCATAATCTTTACGTGGGCTGGTCACTGCGTAGCGGGGGCTGGCCTCTTTCATTTGGGCAGCACCACAAGCCCATACCCCTCGATCTGACCTGTCCGGCTACAGCGGAATTTTTCTTCCACCACCCGGTAGTCCTCCTTGATGGTCTTGCCGAGCACCTTGCGGCCGATGGGTGTCACCACCAGGTCCGCCAGTTGCAGGCCAGCGATATTGGCCGTTTTCGCGCGCAGATTGAGTCCCACGATCCGGCTTTCGATATCTCGCGCCTTGATGTAACGGGTGCCCTGCACCTTCAGGTTCAACCAGGCAATATCCAGCTCGCGGTCCAGCGTGGCGTCGCGTCGTTCCGCCACGATGACGCCGCCACCAGCGACATTGCCTATCTCCATGCAAAACCGCTCCACCAGCACGTCCAAACTCAGCATGTAAGGGTCCAGCGCCGCCACGCCGTAACGCCCCAAGTGGTCGTCTTTGCGGATCACACAGGCCACCACCTGGAACCGAAGGCTGCGCAACAGGATGTTCAACTCACGGTAGAAGTGTTCGCGAAACTCGCGCTCCTTCAAGCGCTCGAAGCCATTGCGATTGCGGGTAATGTCCGCCGTGTGCAGGATCAGATCATCGCGCCCAAACAAGCGGTGCTTGAAATCCCGCAACGCCTCCTCCAGCGGCCCCTCGGCATAACGCTGTTCGACGATCACGCCGCCGAGCACGAACAGCGGATACGATGGGTCGATCACCGCGAGGTTGTGGTCACCGGACTCATCCAGAAACAAAACCTTCATGAGGCACACCCGTTTAATATACGTGTCATGCCAGCCGCGTCCTCCCGGTGAGCAGTTCCTGCATCATGCCCTGCTTGATGGCCTTGGTCTTGTCGCGGCGGGCTTCGAGGGCGGCGATGTCGGCGTCCATGTCCGAAAGGATAGCGGCAATGGCGGCTTGTTCATCAAGACTTGGGTGCTTGATCTCAATCGCTTCGATTGTAGAAGCATTCAAACTCGGAACTCCGGATGCTTCGTTGTATGACGGCCAATCGATCATGAGGAACTTGTGATAGATGTACTTCGGTAACGTCCCGTTCACTATTTCCGTATAGAACAACGTATCGATTGTCCAGAACGGGGTGTCCTGATATTGAGGTTTGTCGATTGTTCCTTTTCTTCCAATCAGCACGGAAGGCTTGTCATAAAGGAAGGTGTTTGTTCTACCAATCTCGCCGCCCGTTGCCAGTATGGGATACTTGCCATCGGTCACAGCGATTTCATGCTGGCTCTTGCCGTGCCTGACGGAAAGCACATCTCCCAACCGCCTCACCTCCCACTCCCCACTAAACCCCGGCAGGCGTTGCTTGCCGGTGAGAAGTTGCTGCATGGCGGCGGTTTTGATGGCGTGCTTTTTGGCGATGAGTTTGTCCTGCGCGGCGATCATGGCATCTACATCCGACAGCGTGGCGGCGATGGCGCGCTGTTCTTTTATACCAGGCAAGGGAACAAGCATGTCCGCAATCATTTCCATGCGGACTGAATCGACGGATGACTTTGCCGTCATCGCCATGATTCGGTCGTAAAAGTGACTGCTGAAATACTTGTAGAAGTAGAAGCCGTCAAGCTCGGGTTTAAAATCGCTAATCTTATAAACCCGCTGGTGGTAGTTGAACCTACCGTTTATGTAGTGGAACACTTTTCCGGTGCCAACCCCATCGCCAGCAGTTAGAACGGCCTCGCCTTCATATGAATAACTGTTGATGCGCTCGACAGTTTGCGACCTTACAAAGAACGGATACTCTCCATCCTCTTTTCTGTCTTGTGTGTTCTTATCGCCGGTGCCAATAGCCGCCAGGTTCCTAATCTTTTCTAACTTCCAATCTGTAGGTATCAGACCAACATCAGTGTGCTTATACCCCGACGGCACACCGTGCCTCGTCGATGCGGTTATTGAGTAGTTGGCAGGTGCCTCGTTTACGGCCATCGCTTCCTTACTCATGCGCCGCTACTCCACACCAGCCCCATGCGCTTCAGATGTTCATCCACACGCCGCGATGACGAGGCCATTTCGTCAGTGAGTTTCGGCAGCGGCTCGGCATAACGCTCTTCCAGTGTCTTGATGCGCATGGCAAGGCTTTGGGTGACGCGCTCCACCTCGGCAGTGACCTGCCCCGCGATGGCGGCGAGCCATTTGTCTTCCACCGCGAGCTGTTTGATGTCCGCCTCTTTCAGCTTGGCGTATTGGGCGAGGACTTTTTCGTCCAGCGCCTTCTGGGCATCTTTCACCTTCTTGTCGGCTTCGGTTTCTTGTTCGAGCAATTCCTGGCAGCGTTTGAGCACTTTGAGTTCGTCATCGGAATCGGGAATGGCTTCAATCTCGGCAAGCCGCGATTTGACGCTGGCCTTGGTGGCCTTACCCTTGTCGGTCTTGGCGTCTTCGAGCGGGCCTTCTTCGCCACTGTGTTCCTCGATGTATGCTTCCAGCTCTTGCATGAGCGTATTGGCGGTGGCTTGCAGTTCATCAATCGCCGCCTGCTCCTTGGCGAAGTAACGCGCGACGATCAAGGCCGGGGGAATGAGGTCGGCCTTGTACTTCTTTTTGTTGATGACGAGGTCGGGCGTTTCTTTTGTTTTCTTCTCTTTTTCTTCGACGATGGCGCGCAGCTTGGCGGCTTCTAGCCAGCCATCCTGGGCGATGACATAGATATCGTCTTGCATCACCTCGGCCCAGTAGTCCATGAGGTGTTGGTAGACGTCGTAGTTATCCACCAGCGCGGCTTTGGAAAACCCTTCAAGTAAAGCTTCCGACAGTTTATGGATCAGCGTCTTGGGGTCCGCGCCAATCTTCAGGCCCCTGAGCGTGGGCAGATGCGTAGCGCGCCAAGCGTTGAATATCGCCAGCACGCGCTTTGAAAACTCGGCGAACTCTGGGCGAAGGAGAATGGTCGCCTTCACTTCCGGGGCGGCGACGCAGGC
Source organism: uncultured Acidiferrobacterales bacterium (assembly GCA_964355495.1). GTDB lineage: Bacteria > Pseudomonadota > Gammaproteobacteria > Acidiferrobacterales > UBA6901 > UBA6901. The sequence goes on along the minus strand of CAYHES010000049.1, from coordinate 11,710 downwards.
GTCGCTATAACCCTTGCGTCCGTTGGCCTTGAATAGCACCGGGCGCAGAGTTGGAAACACCTGCCAGTAGTTGTCCAGCGCGTCGATGTCGCGGTTTGGGATGCCGCCGTTCAGGTGGGCGCTGAGGTCGTGCAGGTCTTCGGGTTCGGAGCTGTCGATGTAGCGCGGGATGTTGAGGTTGAAGTCATTGGTCTCGATCTCGGCAAAGCTCACCATGCGCGCGTAGCGCGGCAGTTCGAGCTGCCGGGTGAAGACATCGACGATCTTGTGCAGGTCCTGGCTGCGCAGGCGGTTCTTGTTGCCGTCCTTCATGTAGCCCTTGCTGGCGTCGAGCATGAAGATGCCGGTTCTTGCCTGGGCGTGTTCCTTGTCGATGACGATGATGCAGGCGGGGATGCCGGTGCCGTAGAACAGGTTGGCCGGCAGGCCGATGATGCCTTTGATGAGTCCGCGCCGCCGCGAAACAACACGCCGTGGGGCAGAATAACCGCGCCCTTGCCGGTGCTCTTGAGGGATTTGACGATGTGCAACAGGAAGGCGTAGTCACCGTTCTTGGTGGGTGGTACGCCGTCTTCAAAGCGCCTGTATTCATCCTTGGCAGTGTTAACACCGCTGCTCCAGGATTTATACGAAAACGGCGGATTAGCGACAGCGAAGTCGAAGGTTTTCAGGCTTCCGTCACGGTTCTTGAAGTACGGGTCGGATAACGTACTGCTCCCGCCTTTGGGAATCTCGGCGGTTGGGTTCTCGTGCAGGATCATGTTCATGCGCGCCAACGCGGCGGTCGCAACGTCCTTCTCCTGCCCAAATATGGAGAGACCGCGGGGCGCTTCGTCGGCAACCTTCAATAGCAACGATCCCGAACCGCAGGTCGGGTCATACACGCTTTGGGTCTGGCTCGTATTGCGGCCGATGCCAATCACCTTGGCGATGATGCGCGATACCTCTGCCGGGGTGTAGAACTGGCCCTTGCTCTTGCCGGACTCGGTGGCGAAGTGGCGCATGAGATATTCATAAGCGTCGCCCAGCAGGTCGTCACCCTCGGCGCGGTTGGCACGCAAGTCGATGCCGTCGAAAATGGCGACAAGGTTGGAAAGTCGGTCCACCATCTCCTTACCCTTGCCGAGCTTGTCTTCCTCATTGAAATCGGCAACGTCGATAATGCCCTGGAGATCGTTCTCCTTCGCCAGCTTGCCGATGATCTTAGTAATTTTTTCACCGATCTCCTTGTCACCCTTGAGCTTGACCATGTCGGCGAACGACCCGCCCTTGGGCACCGCGATGACGGACTTGGGCTTGCCGGCGTATTTGTCGGAGACGTATTTGACGAACAGCAGAGTGAGGACATAGTCCTTGTACTGGGAGGCGTCCATGCCGCCGCGCAACTCGTCACAGCTTTGCCAGAGGGAGCTATAGAGTTCGGATTTCTTGATGGCCATTGGTTATTTTCGCTGTTCGGTCTTGTCGATCATATTCTGAATCGGCTACGCCAGAAATCGGTTGCCTTCATGGCCGTATTCTTCCCTCATCGCCGTCAACGACGCAACGGCTCGGCCCCCGCATCGAGTATGCCGAGGTATTGGCGGTAGGCAAACAGGCGGTTGCGCCGCCGTCCGGTCATTTCCTTCATGATCCCGAGCTTGTACAAATGGTTCAGCGAGGTATAAATCATCGGTTCTCTCCAGCAAGCATGTTCATGACGAGGCGAATAAACACGTCCTTGTTCTTGGGGTCGGACTCGGCAACAAGCAGTGCCAACGCGGCGAGTCCGACATCGTTGATCACCGGCTCGTTGTCGCGGAACAGCCGGCCATTGTGGTTCAGGAAATCCACGAACAGAAACGAGCCAATGCGCTTGTTGCCGTCGCTGAACGAATGGTTCTTGATGGTGAAATACAACAGGTGCGCCGCCTTGGACTCAATGCTGGGATAGGCCGGTTCGCCGAACACGCTCTGTTCCAGGTTGCCGAGTATGGATTCAAGCCCGGCTTCGCGCTCCTGCCCGAACAATGCGCCCGCTTCGCGGCGCGCGCCGCGGCAAGTGAGGATAGCGCCCCGCCCGGCGTGCCCTTCGGTTCCGTGAGCAGCCCTTCGTCATAGCGTTGCAACAGCAGGAAGGTCTGGGTGTAGCGGGCGATAACATCCACCAACCCGCGACCTTGATCGGTCGTCAGCGCCTCGCCGGCGGCGGCCTTGCGCACAAATTGCAGCGCCGTTTCCAGCTCGCGGGCGTTTTGCTCGAAGCGCTGGCGGTTGAGGGTGTAGCCGCGGGTGAGGTGTTCTTTGAGAGTCTGAGTGGCCCAGATTCGAAACTGGGTACCGCGTTTCGACTTGATGCGGTAACCGACCGATATAATAACGTCCAGATTGAAGTACCGAGTACGGTATTTCTTTCCATCGCTGGCAGTGGTCAAGGATTCCTTGACGACTGCCGCCTCTTCAAGCTCCTGCTCCCGGAAGATGTTTCGGGTATGCAGGCTTATGTTCTGCTTCGTATTCTCGAAGAGCTCCGCCATTTGGGTCTGGGTCAGCCACACTGTATCGCCCTCCAGCCGCACCTCCAGCGAGGTCTTACCGTCCGGCGTCTGGTACAGGACGACTCCGCCCTGATTTTCCTGTTGTTCCCGTATCATTCCGCTGCCCCCAATTCTCAATCTCGCCCATCATCCGCACGCTATCCGCGAGGAAAAGCTTCGCCACTTGTGGCCGGTGATGCCTTACATGAATCCCCCGATCGTCCTCCAGTTTTATACGCGATGGCACCGAAGATTGGAATTGTGCACCCGGGGCCACGAGCCAGACGGGCCCAGAGCATCACGGGTGGATATGCAGGGCACTGCTTTGAAGGCGCCTTTTCAAAGCCGCCCGGGCTTTGAAAGCCGGAGAAGGAAATTGGAGCCCGCAGAGGGACTTGAACCCCCGACCGCCTGATTACAAATCAGGTGCTCTACCACTGAGCTATGCGGGCGAATTGACTGCGGTCGCCATGAGTCCGTGCGCCCTGCCCGGGAACGGCTGAACCGCGGGAAAATCAGACGACCGCCACGGATGGCGGAAGTGCGGGAAACGCAGGAGCATTTTTCCGCCAAAAAATTGTACGGGAAACGCCGCATGCGGCGCAAACGGTGAATCAGCCGGGCTCCGGAGCGCAGGGTTCGTCACGCACCTCGATATCGGGAACACCCCAGTCGACGGCCCGCAACCGTTCCAATACGGCATCCGCCGGCTCCGGCAGGCGCAGGTCGAACCAGGTCAGGCTCTCGGTGCGGTAGCGGATCTCCTGCTTTGCCGGCACGCCCTTCTCGGCAAGCTCTTGCAGACGTTTCCGGGCGTTGTCGGCCTGCGTGAACAGTCCGAGCGATATCGCCGGGTTACCGTCCGCATCCGGCATGATCAGGACATCGCGGATGCCGAGGCGCTCGATTTCCTTGAGGCGTTGCTCGGCCTGTTTGCGGTTGCTAAACGGTGCGAGGTGAATCCAGTAACTGCCTTCGAGTTTGCGTTCTTCGCTGCGGCGCGTGGCAACCTGCTTCTCGTCGGTCAGGCGCACTACCGCCTTGTCGGCCAGCTCCGCGGAGACGAATGGCCCGATACTCACGCAACGCGGACGCGGCTTGGCGGCGACCAGCGACGGCTCGGCGCGTTCGTTCTTGCGGGCACGCAGCGCCACGCCCGGCGCGCTGAGCGGAACCATCTGTTCGGGATGGAATACCGGATTCGGCGCGCGCGCCTCGCCCACGCCGCCGCGATACCAGGTCGCCCACATCAGCAGGCCGATATTGGCCAGCACCAGCACGGCAAATCCCCAGCGCATCATGGCGAGTCTCCGGCACGCGCAATACGCGCCACGCCTTCCAGTACCAGATCCGGCGCGTGCTGGACGGCATGCCGCAGCAGCGCGCGCAGTGGCTGTGCATCACCGCCGGTTATCAGTACCTGCGGTGTAGCACCCAGCAGTGCCGCCTGTTCATCCAGAATCCGGTCGATGGCGCCGGCCAATCCGAACAAGATTCCGGCGGCAACACCATCGGCCGTGGATAGCGCGAGCGCCGATCCGGCATCACCCACAACGTCGCGCACACCCTGGGTGCGCAACAGGGCAGCACGCATCAGCGCCAGTCCGGGCAGGATCACACCGCCGTGGTACACGCCGTTCGCATCGAGCGCGTCGATGGTCAGCGCCGTGCCGCAGTCCACCACGCACGCGGCGCCCGGCAACCGCGCGCGCGCCGCGACCAATGCCGCCCAGCGATCGGCGCCGAGACTCGTCGGATTCTTGTAAGAGTTGGTCACACCAAGTTGCGCGGCGCGCGTGATAATGGGCTGCACCTCAAGGCCCCAGCGACTCTGCACCCACTGTGCCAAAGTTTGCAGGTGCGCGCTGGCCGCAACACAAACCGCCGCCACGTGTTCCGGGCGCGGCAATGCGCTGAAGCTGTTATCCAGCGCCTGCGCAAAATCCTCGCCATAGGCCAGAGCACCGCCCTGCGCGAGACCGGCGTCGCGGAAAAACTGCTCCTGCGTTTGTCCAGTGAAGGAAGCCTCATTCACTGACGGCTTCGCGCTCCGCACTTCCGCCATCCCTGGCGGTCGCGCCAGTGCCCATTTGCAGCGGCTGTTGCCAAGGTCGAGAACGAGATTCATGGGTATCTCTGTAAATTCAACACAACAACATCTCACCGCAAAGACGCAAAGTCATTTTCTTTCTGAACAACCAGGATATATTGTCCGCGTCCTTTGCGTCTTTGCGGCAAACAATCTTAGAGCGCCTAACAGAATGACCTCGGCACTCGACCCCCACCCTAACCCTCCCCCTTCCAGGGGGAGGGTTAGGGTGGGGGTGCGGCGTGAAGGACCGGGGCATATTCATTTTGATAGGCGCTCTTAGCGCATGCTTTATTAGAGGCGCCCTCATGAATGAAGTATCAGTGCGCTGCGCGCAGACTGACGTCGCCGGAATGGAACGTGCGCAGTTCGCCACCTGCGACACGCACGCGCAGGCCTCCCTGCGCGTCGATGCCCGCCACCGTGCCGAGCACATCCTCGCGCCCGGACTGCAGCCGCACCGGCTGGCCGGCATACAGGTGGCGGCGCTCCCAGTCCGCGCGAAAGGCTTCAAAGCCGGCACGCTCGAAGGCGCCGAACATTTCATGCAGATGCAGGATCAGCAGCCCCGCGAGGCGGTTGCGGTCCACCGGTGCGGGCAGGCTTTCGCGCAGGGAAGTCCAGGGCTGATCGATGAGCGCGGCCTCATGTGGCGCGAGATGCACATTGAGACCAAGCCCCAGCACCACCAGCGACGGACCGCTGGCCTCGCCGCGCAGGTCGATGAGCAGGCCGGCGAGCTTGCGACCGTCAAGAAGTATATCGTTCGGCCACTTGAGACCGGCGTCGCGCACGCCGAATTCTTCGAGTGCGCGCAGCACCGCGACACCGGCCGCCAGGCTCAGGCCGGCGAGGCCGGCGGGCCCGGTCTCGAAGCGCCAGCTCATGGACATCAGTATGTTGTGGCAAGGGGTCGCCACCCAGCCGCGCCCGCGCCGCCCGCGCCCGGCGGACTGCGCCTCGGCCAGGCACACGCGACCGCTGGACAGATCCGGCGTGCGCAACAACTGCTGGTTGGTAGAGTCCACTTCGTCAAAGACTCCAACATTGGCCTGGATCTGACGCTCTGCCAGCAGTGCACAAATCTGTACTTCAGACAGCGCCACGAACGGCTCGCCGAGACGGTAACCGCGTCCGGAGACACGGTGGATATCGGCGCCGCTTTCGACCAGGGACTGGATCGCCTTGTTCACGGCGGCGCGGCTCACCCCGAGACGCTCGCCCAGCACCGGGCCGGAGTGAAACGCACCGTCCGCAAGGAGCTTGAGCAAGGCATGGCGTGTGGACATGGAACCTGAATACTAGCAGGAGCCGGCCATGCCGAGCGATTCGCGGGAATAAATCCGCGGCCCGCGTGTTTACCTGGAGGCAACACCCCATCCATCCATGATTCTGAGGAAAACACCATGTCCCTGCGTACTATCAGCACAACTCTGCTGCTTCTGTCCTTGTCCGGTGCCGCGTTCGCCGGCCCGGCTACGGATGAAGCCAACCTGCACTTCAAGGCAATCGCCGGCGGCGACGTCTTGCTGCTCATGCGCGGCTACGATAAAAACGCCAGCCTGCAGTGGGTGGGCGGCCCGTTGGACGGCATGTACAGCGGCGATGCCCGCGTGCGTGAGCTGTGGACCAAGTTCAGCGCCTCCCAGGGCCAGCTCGAACACAAGGTCTCCGGCCTGCAGGAAAGCGCCAACCCCAAGGGCGCGACCGTGACCGCGAACGTCGAGTTCAAGGGCAAGGCAACGATCAAGGTGCGTTATGTGCTCACCTATCGCGATGGCCAGATCGTGAACGAAGTCTGGCAGATCGATCCGAACCTGGCGGTCAGCTATTGAAACACAACCCGGCCGCGGCAGCCGCCGCGGCCGGCCCTTTTCGCAAACGTCGCGACCCGCAGTAGAATCGCAGCGTGTTGATCCGGCCATCGCTTGATGCGTGATACCAACCTGTTTGACGAGCACATCCCGCGCCTGCGGCGCTATGCGCGCGCCCTGACCAATGACCGCACCCAGGCCGATGACCTGGTACAGGAATGCCTGGCGCGCGCATGGGAAAAACTGGCGCTCTGGCGGCGCGGCACTGACCTGCGCGCCTGGTTGTTCACCATCCTGCACAACCTGTTTGTCAACGACCTGCGCCGCCGCAAGAACCACCCGGAGCTGCTCGTGCTCGATGACGAGGCGCTGGATGCGCCGCGCCGCGCCACCCAGGAAGACGGTCTCGGGTTGCGCGATCTGCAAGCGGCGCTCGATCGCCTGCCACTGGAGCAGCGCGAAGTGCTGCTGCTGGTCGGGCTTGAGGAAATGAGCTATGCGGAAGTCGCCAAAACGCTTGGCATCCCTGTTGGCACCGTGATGTCGCGCCTGTCGCGCGCACGCGAACGTTTGCGCGCGCAACTGAACGGCGCGGGGCCGGCACTGAGGCGAGTGAAATGAAAAACAATTCAGCGGTGACCGAAACGGAACTGCACGCCTTTATCGACGGGCAACTGGATGCCGCGCGCCGCGCCGCGGTCGAGGACTACCTCGCCGCCAATCCCGCCGAGGCCGAACGCGTGCGTGCCTATGCGCGCCAGAACGAACAGTTGCATGCACTGTTCGATAGCACGCTCGACGAGCCCGTGCCGGAAGCGCTGCGGAGGAGGCCCGCGCGCCGCGCGCCAAGCCCGCTGCGCTACGCCGCGCTGCTCGCTGCCGCGGTCGTGGGCGGCGTATTCGGCTGGGCACTGCGCGGCGAAGAACCGCTGACCATAACGGCCAATCTGCCGCGGCAGGCCGCGCTGGCGCATGTGGTGTATGCACCCGAAGTGCTGCACCCGGTGGAAGTCGGCGCGCGCGAGGAGGCGCATCTTGTAAATTGGTTGTCCAAGCGCCTCGGTGCGCCGGTGCGCGCTCCGCATCTGTCGGACGCCGGTTACGAACTGGTCGGTGGCCGGCTGTTGCCGGGCGAGGCCGGTCCGGCGGCGCAGTTCATGTATCAGGATGCACGCGGCAACCGCCTCACCCTGTACGTGCGCACCACGGCCGACGGCAATCACGAGACCGCGTTCCGCTACGCCAAGCAAGACAAGGTGGGCGTGTTCTACTGGGTGGATGGACCATTCGGCTACGCACTCTCCGGCGAACTGGAACGGCCGCAGTTGCTGCGCGTCGCCGAGAGCGTCTACCGCGCGCTCAATCCCTGAGCGCCGGACCCGGGCTGACCGGTGGTGCCGGCGGCCGGCCAAGCAGTTCACTCACCGTCACGAGCTTGTAGCCCTTCTTGCGCAGGCCCAGCACGATGCGCGGCAAGGCTTCGGCTGTTTTCCAGCCGCGGCCGTTCATGTGCATGACCACGATCGAACCGTTCCTGGACTGACCCCGGACGTACTCGATCAACCGCTTGCTTGATATGCGCGGATCCGGATCGCCGGACGCGAGGTCGTACTGGATTGCGATCATGCCGGCCTCCGCACCGAGACGGGCGACGCGCGCATCCAGCTCTCCGTAGGGCGCGCGGAACAACGTCGCGCGCCGGCCGGTGAGCGTGTACAGCATGTCCTGGGTACGGACGAGCTCCTCGCGCACGCGCTCATCGCTCTCGTGCGGGAGATGCGGATGCAGGTAGGTGTGGTTCGCCAACTCGAACTGCGGGTGGTTGGCGAGTTCCTGGGTCTCATCCGGATACTCTTCCATCCATTTCCCGCCGAGAAACAAGGTTGCCGGCACCTTCATCGAAATAAGCGTGCGGATCACGCGTTCATCGAACCGGCTTGGCCCCTGTGTCGCGCAGGCATCGAAGGTGAGGGCAATTCTTTTCTTGCGGCGCGGGCCGTGCTTCACCACCTCGGGCGCGACCGCCGGCAAGGGCGGCGCAACCTGTATCCCGGCAAGCGGCGGCTCATACGGCAACGGCGCGCCCACGGCCTGCTCATCATGCCGCGGGGCGGGCGCCGGCAACAGTGCGCAGCCGCCGGTCAGCCCGGTCAACAGCAGAACGACGAGGCGCTCTCGCCAGGCGTGCTGGTATTTGATGCGTCGGATCGGAGTCACGTGCGTAGGGGCCGGAGATGCAGAAACAGCGGGCACTGCCGATGATATGGAGACGTCCATGTTTGCCGCCATGATAGCAAAAACGCTCGTGGCCGGTCACACCCGGCGGTCGGTTTGCTTGCGCATGGTGACGGGGATGGCCGCGGAACTATAAAAGCAGGGTCTTGCCCGCTGCGCCAGCCACTTCCCGCACCAGGCGCGGGACCAGATAGCCGGGCAGACAGGCATTGAGGCCGGCGAGCAACATGCGGGCCGTCGCATCGCTGACTTCAAAATGCGCCGCCCCCTGTACCCGATCCAGCTGGTGCAGGTAATACGGCAGCACACCGGCGGCGAACAGGGTCTCGCTGAGCCGCGCCAGGCTCGTGACACTGTCGTTCACCCCGCGCAGCAGCACGGATTGATTGAGCAGGGTCACGCCACTGTCCGCGAGCCGTTTGCAGGCAGCGCGCGCGGTCGCATCCAGCTCCTGCGCGTGATTGGCATGAATCACCACGACCGTCTTGAGACGCGTGCCAGACAGCCAGGCACAGAGTTCCGGCGTCACGCGTTCCGGCAGCACCACCGGCAAGCGGGTATGCAGGCGCAGGCGCTCGACCTGCGGAATGTCTTCGATCGTCCGCACGAATTCGGCAAGCCGCCGATCGGACAGGGTCAGGGGATCGCCGCCGCTCAGGATCACCTCGCGCACGTCCGGATGCGCCGTGACGTAATCCAGCGCCGCGCGCCAATGCTCGGCCGAGGCATTGGCCTCGGCATACGGAAAGTGGCGGCGAAAACAGTAGCGGCAATGGATGGCACAGGCGCCGGTGGCGGTGAGCAGCACCCGACCCTGGTACTTGTGCAGCACACCCGGCGCCTTGTGCGCCGCCAGATCGCCGACCGGATCCGCGCCGAAGCCCTCCACGGCCTGGCGTTCCTCCGCCAGCGGCAGCACCTGGCGCAGCAGCGGGTCCGCGGGATCGCCGCGGCGCATGCGCGCCACGAATCCGCGCGGCACCCGCAGGGGAAAGGCCCGCGCCGCGTCCCGGGCGGCCGGCAGCCACTCGGGACCGAGCCCGAGCACCTCGAGCAGTTCGGCCGGGTCGGTGATCGCCTGCCCCAGGGCGGTCTGCCAGTCGGGCACCTGCCGTAATAATGAAGTTCCGGGTATCATAGCGTTCCAATCTTACCTGAGTCGCGCATTGCGCGTTCGGCTCCGAGTAAACAAAACCGCGCGAAGCGCGCCGGCTCGCTCCCCTCTCCTCCAGGGAGGGGGGATGGGGGTGAGGGCGGCTATGGACGGTTTTGATTGATGTCAACTTAAACAGCAAGGTGTTTCATGGCGACGTACAGCACAAATGATTTCAAGGCCGGCCTCAAGGTGATGATCGACAACTCCCCGGGCGCAGTCGTGGAGAATGAGTTCGTCAAGCCCGGCAAAGGCCAGGCGTTCAACCGCGTGAAAATCCGCAACCTCAAGACCGGGCGCATCATCGAGCGCACGTTCAAGTCGGGCGACACCCTCGAAGCCGCCGACGTGGTGGACGTGGAGATGCAGTTTCTCTACAACGACGGCGAGTTCTTCCACTTCATGAACCCGGTAACCTTCGAGCAATTCGGCGCCGATAAGACCGCCGTGGGCGAAACCGCCAAATGGCTCAAGGAGCAGGATGTGTGCATTATCACGCTCTGGAACGGCATACCGCTGAGCGTCGAACCGCCGCACACCGTGATCCTCAAGATTGTCGAAACCGATCCGGGCCTGAAGGGCGACACCTCGGGCGGCGGTGGCAAGCCGGCCACGCTCGAGACCGGCGCCGTGGTGCGCGTACCGCTGTTCATCCAGAACGGCGAATCGATCAAGTGCAACACCCGCACCGGCGAGTACATCTCGCGCGCCTGATCCGATGAGGCACCACCCTTCCGGCGGCTGGCAACCATCCGCCACGCTGGAAGCTCTCAGGCTGCGCGCCCGGATGCTGGCCGGCATCCGCGCATTTTTTTCCGAACGCGGCGTGTTGGAGGTGGAAACACCCTGCCTGTCCGCCGCCGCCACACCCGATCCGGCGTTGCTGAGTTTCACGACGCGCTATACCGGTCCGCTGTTTCCGCAGGGGCAGGCGCTGTACTTGCACACCTCGCCGGAATTCCCCATGAAACGCCTGCTCGCGGCCGGCAGCGGTTCGATCTACCAGGTCTGCAAGGTGTTCCGCGACGGTGAAGCCGGACGGACGCACAACCCCGAGTTCACGCTGCTCGAATGGTATCGAATGGGCTTCGATGCGGCCCAACTCATGGCGGAGGTGGAGGCGCTGGCGCGACAACTGCTCGGTGAGCACATGACGCTCGCGCCGAGCGAGAAACTGGGTTATCGCGAGGCATTTCAGCGGCACGCCCATCTCGATCCACACACCGCCACGGCCCAGGATTTCGCGCAGGCCGCGCGCACGCATGAAATCCACGCGCCGCCCGCGATGTTGGCGCACCATGATGTCGGCATCTGGCGCGATCTGCTGCTCACCCACCTGATCGAACCCAGGCTGGGGCAGGGCCGGCTCACCTTTCTGTATGACTATCCGGCCTCGCAGGCCTCGCTGGCACGCGTGCGGCCCGGCAACCCGCCGCTCGCCGAACGTTTTGAGCTGTACCTGAACGGCACGGAGCTGGCGAACGGTTTCCACGAACTCGCCGACGCCAGCGAGCAGCGCACGCGGTTCGAGCGCCAGCTGCATGCACGTTCAGTTGAACATCGGCCGACGGTAGCGCTCGATGAAAACCTGCTGGCGGCACTGGCCAGCGGGCTTCCGGACTGTTCGGGCGTTGCGCTCGGCTTCGACCGGCTGGTCATGCTCGCATCCGGCGCACGCACGGTTGGCGAGGTCATCGCCTTCCCGCTCGACCGCGCCTGACGGCGCGGTTACTGAGAAGAACGGTAAATAGTGCGCACCCCGACATGTCTTGGATCCCTTCTCCCTGCGGGAGAAGGACAGGATGAGGGCCGTTTTTTTGCGCTGCTTGGCCCTCACCCCGGCCCTCTCCCGCAGGGAGAGGGAGAAAAACGACACGCACTATTTAACGACCGGATCAATATT
>CAYHES010000048.1:0-15402 GCA_964355495.1 uncultured Acidiferrobacterales bacterium | reverse complement strand
CTACAACGGCGACTTCAGCATCCTTGATACCAATCTCGCCCAATACGGCTGGGACGCCCGCGGCCAGGCCGCGCTCGAATTAGGCGCCTTGGTGCTGCGCGAAGACGACCGAGCCCTGTCGGGCCTCACCCAAGGCTTCATCCTGCCCGAAGGCATCCAGGCGCTGCGCTTCACCATCAAGGGCGCCCAGTTCTCCGCCAACGGTAATACCCCACCGGATGCCTTCGAGGCCGCGCTCATTAACATGGCCACCGGCCAGTCGGCCGTGAGCACCGGGTCTTTGAGTCACACCGACTCGCTCTTTAACCTGCAATCGAACGGGGTGGCCTCCAGTGCCTCGGCCGTCACGGTCACGGGCCTGCCGGCTCCTGGCACGAGTCTTTTGGATACCGTGAGCCCCATCACCGTCACGGTCGATCTTTCCAACGTCGCCGCCGGCTCGGTGCTCAAGCTCTACTTCGACCTGCTCGGCATGGGCGCCCAGGGCAGCTCGATCACCATCGACGACGTGCGGCTCTTGACCTCGCTTGCCACCAACACCGCCCCGCTGGCGGTGGACGATGCTGTCACCACAGCCGAAGACGCACCGCTCACGTTCAACATGCTGGCCAACGACCAGGATGCAGAAGGGGATACCCTTGCTGCATCCATCGTCCAAGCCCCGGCCAACGGTGTGCTCACCGCCAATGCCGATGGCACCTATACCTACACCCCGAATGCCAACTACTTCGGCACCGACACCTTTATCTACACGGCCAATGACGGCGATCCTTCGACAGGCTCAGGACAGGGTCTCGATTCCAACCTGACAACTGTCACTAATTACTAATGCGCCCCATGACCCCGACTGGCCAATACCAGGGGTTGGCCAGACCGTGCGGTCGAATTGCCGTACCCACTGATGAATTGAAGCGGAGCGGCCGGCTTTATCCCGGCGTTAATCTGTGTTCATCAGTCTGTGGTTCCGTTTTTATTCAGTCCATAATCCGTCCATGAACCTGGTCTTCGCCGGCACGCCGGACTTCGCCGTCCCCGCACTCAAGGCGCTGCTCGACGCCGGCCACACGATTCTTGCTGTCTACACCCAGCCGGACCGGCCGGCTGGGCGCGGGCGCAAGCTGGGCGTGAGCGCGGTCAAGGAATTTGCGCTTGAATGCGGTCTGCGCGTACACCAGCCCGTGACGCTCAAGTCCGACAGTGAAGCCGAGACATTGCGCGCGCTGATGCCGGACGCGCTGATCGTGATTGCCTACGGGCTGATCCTGCCCAAGTCCATTCTGATGATTCCAAAATACGGCTGCATCAATGTGCATGCCTCGCTGCTGCCGCGCTGGCGCGGCGCGGCGCCGATTCAGCGCGCCATCGAGGCCGGTGACGCCAAGACCGGTGTCACCATCATGCAGATGGATGAAGGCCTCGACACCGGCGCCATGCTGGCGGCGACGGAGACGCCGGTCGGCGCGGACGACACTGCCGCCACCCTGCACGACCGGCTCGCGGCCCTGGGCGGGCGCCTGCTGGTCGATACGCTCGCGCAGCTCGCGCGCGGCGCTATCGTTCCCCAGGCGCAGGACAACGCGCACGCCACCTATGCGGCCAAACTCAAAAAGGAAGAGGCGCGCCTCGACTGGCATGCGGATGCCGGGCTGCTCGCGCGCCGCGTGCGCGCCTTCAACCCGTGGCCGGTGGCACATACCACACTCAATGGCCAGACCCTGCGCCTGTGGCACGCGTACGCTGAAAACGCGTCGCCCGTCGCACAACCGCCCGGCACCGTGTTGGCCGCGGATGCCGATGGCGTGCGCGTGCAGTGCGCGACCGGCGTGCTTCGCATCACCCGGCTGCAACCGGAAGGCGGCAAGGTGCTGGAGGCGCGCGCCTTCCTGAACGGCCGGCCGCTGCCGGCCGGCACGCGCCTCGGCCCGTGAAGCCGGAAAACCGCTCCTGCGTTTCCGGCACTTCCGTCATCCATGGCGGTCGTGCGCCAGCGGCGGCGCGTGCAGCAGCGGCGCGCGCCGTCAGTGCGGTTTATCGCGGGCGCTCGCTGGATGCCGCGCTGGCGGAGATTTTTTCCATGCCATCACCAGGGCTTGCCGGGGAGCGCGCCCTGATCCAGGAAATGGCCTATGGCGCGCTGCGCTGGCATTTCCAGCTTCTGCCGCTGGTGCGCGGCTTCATCGAGAAACCCTTCAAGGACAAAGACGCGGATCTGGAGGCCTTGCTGGTCATCGGCTTTTATCAGCTTCTGCACATGCGCGTCGCCGCCCACGCCGCCGTGAAGGAGACGGTTGAAGCGACGCTGGTTCTGAAAAAAGACTGGGCGAAAGGCATGACCAACGCCGTGCTGCGGCGGGTACTGCGCGAGGAAGCGGCGCTGCGTGCACGCATCGCCACGGACGAACAGCTGGCGCTCGCCCACCCGGCCTGGCTGCTGGCACGCCTCAAAGAGGTCTACCCGGAAAACTGGCACGGCATCGCCACCGCAAACAACGCCCGCCCGCCTCTGACTCTGCGGGTGCATGGCGGGAAAATCGCACGCGCCGCGTATCACGACCAGCTCACGCAGGCCGGGATTGCCGCGCGGCCCGTGCCGGACGTAGACAGCGCGCTGATTCTGGAATCACCCGTGCCGGTGGAGGCGCTGCCCGGTTTCCGTGCGGGCGAGGTATCGGTGCAGGATGCAGCCGCACAGCTCGCCGCCATGCTGCTCGATGCCCGGCCGGGCGAGCGCGTGCTCGACGCCTGTGCCGCGCCCGGCGGCAAGGCCGCGCATATTCTGGAGCGCGTGCCGCAGGCAGCGCTGGTGGCACTCGACGTGGACGCCCAGCGCCTCGCACGGGTGCGCGATAATTTCGCGCGTCTTGGCCTGGCGGGCGCCGTGATACAGGGCGATGCCGCCGACCCCGCCGGCTGGTGGGACGGCCAGCCGTTCGACCGCATCCTGCTGGATGCGCCGTGCTCGGCGACCGGCGTCATCCGCCGCCATCCGGACATTCGCCTGCACCGCACCCCGGCCGATATCGCGCGCCTCGCCGCCACCCAGGCGCGCCTGCTCGACGCCCTGTGGCCGTTGCTCGCGCCCGGCGGTAAGCTGCTGTACGTGACCTGCTCAATTCTTCCCGAAGAAAACGCCCAACAGATGGCGGCATTCCACGCGCGCCAGCCGGATGCACTGGCGCAGACCATGGTGCACCCGGCGCTCGAGCGTTACGCACAGCGTGCCGGCGCGGGCTTCCAGATCCTGCCCGGCGCCGGCGACATGGATGGCTTCTATTATGCCAGTGTCACAAAAAAACCAGTGGCGCCCTGACATGCGCACTCCATCGCTCGGCATGGTGCTGCTCGGCCTGGCGCTGTTGCTCGCCGCGCGCGCCGACGCCGCCAACTTCGGCGTGAAGAACGCCAAAGTCGTGTTGGTTGAGCGCACGCTGCTCGTCAATGCACGCTTCGACCTGCCGATCAGCCCCAGGATCGAGGAAGCGCTGAACAAGGGCATTCCGATCGACGTGGTGATCGACGTCAACATGGTCAAGCACCGCTGGTGGTGGCGCAACCGGCTGGTGACCGACCACACGCTGCGGCGGCGCATACAGTTCCACGCGCTCTCGCGTCAGTATCTGGTCAGCGGCCTGCATGCGCGCAACCCGTCCGAGAGCTTCAGCTCGCTGACCCAGGCACTCGCGCACACCGGCACGCTCGATGAGTTCGCGATACCGTTGACACCGAAAAAGGAAATCGAGACGGACGCGCGTTACCTGCTGCTGCTGCGCGCGCGCCTCGATATCGAGGCGTTGCCCATGCTCATGCGCCCGCTCGCTTACGCGACGCCTTCGTGGCGCCTCAACACCGGGTGGACCGAATGGCCGGTACAACGCGTTCAACCTTAAAAGGCCTGTTCGCGCGCGTGTCGCCGCTGGCGGTGCTGGCGGTACTGCTCGCCATCTCGCTCGGCATGATGAGCGCCGCCACCCAGAACTCGGCGCTGTTCGGCGATCTCTACTCGCTGCTGCTGGTGCTCAACATCCTGGGCGTGGCGCTGCTGCTCATACTGATCCTGCTCAGTGTCCGCAAGCTGGTGCGCCAGTTCCGCGCGCGCGTCATGGGCTCGCGCCTGACGTTGCGCCTGTTCGGCCTGTTCGTGCTGCTGAGCGTGGTGCCGGTGGCGGTCGTCTACCTGTTCTCGGTGCAGGCCTTCAACCGCGGTATCGACAACTGGTTCGACGTGCGCATCGAACAGGCGTTGAACAGCGCGCTCGACCTCGGGCGCACGGCGCTCGATACCACCAAGGAAGACCTCACCCGCAAGGCGCGCGACATGGCCGCGGAGCTGGACGACGGCTCGCGCCGCGGACTGCTACCCACGCTCAACGCGCTGCGCGAGCAGCACGGCGTGTTCGAGCTCACGCTCTTCGGTCAGGACGGCAAGGTCATCTCCTCCAGCACCCAGGGCGCGGTGCGCGGCAAGAGCGTGGTGCCCGACCGGCCGGCCGAGGCGGTCTTCACGCAGGCGCGGCGCGGCGAGTTACACGCTGGTATCGAGCCGCTCGGCGAATCCGGCCTGCAGCTGCGCGTGCTGGTGCCGGTGATGTCGCGCGCGGTCGGCGCCCCGGTGCGGGTGTTGCAGGTGATCGAACCGCTGCCGGAGCGCTACGCGCGTCTCGGCCAGAATGTGCAGGCGGCGTTCGCCGAGTACGAAAAGATCTTCTACCTGCGCGGCCCGCTCAAGTTCGGCTTCACGCTCACCCTGAGCCTGGTGGCGCTCTCCACCCTGCTGCTCGCCGTGTGGGCGGCGATTTACGCCGCGCGCCGGCTGGTGACGCCGATCCGCGACCTGGCCGAGGGCACGCGCGCCGTGGCGCGCGGCGACTACAGCCAGCAACTGCCGGTGCCGGTCGGCGACGAACTCGGTATCCTGGTGCAATCCTTCAACGTCATGACGCGCCGCATCCGGCGCGCGCAAGGCGAGATCACGCGCGGCCAGCGCGAGGCCGAAATCCAGCGCACCTATCTCGAGACCGTGCTCACGCACCTGTCGTCCGGCGTGCTGTCGTTCGACCCGCGCGGCCATTTGCGCACGCACAACGCCGCCGCCCACCAGATCCTGGGCGCGGGCCTCGTGTCCGGCGAGGGCAAGTCGCTCGCCTGGCTGGCCGGGATGCACCCGGCGCTGGCGCCGTTCGTGGACGCGTTGCACGAGCTGCTGCGCAAGGCGCAAACCGAATGGCAGGCCGAGATCACGCTGCCGGGCGACGCCGGGCGACGCGTGCTGATGGTGCGCGGCACGCGCCTGCCCGGCCTGCATGGGCGCAGCGGCGGGCACGTGATCGTGTTCGACGACATCACCGCGCTCATCCAGGCGCAACGCGATGCCGCCTGGGGCGAGGTGGCGCGCCGCCTGGCGCATGAAATCAAGAACCCGTTGACACCCATTCAACTGTCGGCCGAGCGCATCCGTCACAAATGCATGGACGGCCTGCCGGAAAAGGAACGCGCCACCCTCGACCGCGCCACGCACACCATCGTGCAGCAGGTGGAGGCCATGAAGGCCATGGTGAATGCCTTCTCCGAATACGCGCGCCCGGCCCCCCTGCACAGCCAGACGGTAAACCTCAATCAGCTGATACAGGACGTGGTCGAGCTGTACAAGAACCGCGCCAATCCGGTGCGTTACCAGCTCGACCTGGATGCCACGCTGCCGGTGTTGCAGGCCGACCCCGGCCAGTTGCGCCAGGTGCTGCACAATCTGCTGCTCAACGCCACCGACGCGCTGGCCGGCACCGGCAATCCGCTGCTGCACATCGCCACACGCCACGTCGCCGAACCGAACAGCCGCTACGTCGAACTGCAGGTGCGCGACAATGGCCCGGGTTTCGCGCCGAGCGTCATGGACCACCTGTTCGAGCCGTATGTCACGACCAAGGACAAAGGCACCGGCCTCGGGCTCGCAATCGTGAAGAAGGTCATCGAAGAGCACAACGGCACGCTGTGGGCGGAAAATCTCAAGGACGGCGGCGCCAGCTTCACCATCCGCCTGCCGGCCAGCGGGGTCTTGGCGGCCGTCGCGCGAGGGAAAAACGCATGAGCGCCGGCAATATCCTGGTGGTGGATGATGAACCGGATATCCGCCGGATTGTGCGGGAGATTCTGGAAGACGAAGATTACGCCATCACCACCGCGGAGAATGCCGCGGCCGCGCGTGCCGCCTACAACGCGCGTCGTCCGGACCTGGTGCTGCTCGACATCTGGATGCCGGATACCGACGGCATCACGCTGCTCAAGGAATGGTCGCGCGACCACACGCTGCCGGTGCCGGTGGTGATGATGTCCGGACACGGCACGGTCGAGACGGCGGTCGAGGCGATCCGCCTCGGCGCCTACGATTTCATCGAGAAGCCGCTGACCACGGCCAAGCTGCTCGTGACCATCGAGCGCGCGTTGCAGAATGCGCGCCTGCAACAGGAGAACCTGAACCTCAAGCGACACGGGGGCGTGGTCAGCATACCGGTCGGCAAGAGCAAGCTGATGAAGCAGCTGCGTTCCACCATCGAGCGCATCGCCGCGCACGACGCCTGGGTGCTGATTACCGGCGAGCCGGGCAGCGGCAAGGAAGTCGCGGCGCGCTACCTGCACAGCCAGAGTGCGCGCCACGACCGGGCATTCGTGGAAATGAACCTGGCCGCGGTGCCGGCGCAGAACATGGCCACGCAACTGTTCGGTACCGAACACGGCGACGAGACGACGGCGGGTGTTTTCGAGCAGGCGGCGGGTGGCGGCCTGTTTCTCGACCAGATCGGCGATCTCGATCTGGCCACCCAGTCACGGCTGCTCAGCGGGCTGGAAGAGAGGCGTTACCTGCGCGTCGGCGGCAAAACGCCGGTAACGCTCGACGTGCGCATTCTGGCCGCCACCAATCTGAATCTGGAACGCGCGATCGCCGAAGGGCGCTTCCGCGAGGACTTGTATTACCGCCTGAATGTCGTGCCACTTGCCATCCCGGCCCTGCGCGAGCACCGCGAAGACGTACCGGAACTGGTGGGTTTCTACGTGGACTGGATGGTGGAGAAGGAGCGTCTGCCCTACCGGCGCTTCACCACCGGTGCGCTCAACGTGCTGCGCAACCACGGCTGGCCGGGCAACATCCGCGAGCTCAAGAATCTGGTACAGCGCCTGCTGATCCTGTCGCAGGGCGAGGAAGTGACCGAGGCCGATGTGGCGGCGGCGCTCGGCGCGCAGAAGGCGGCGGTTGCGGCGGAAACGATTCCCACCGCGCTCTTCGATCTGCCGCTGCGCGAGGCGCGTGACCATTTCGAAAAGGCCTATCTCGAACACCACCTCAAACTCGCCGGCGGCCATGTCGGCGACATCGCCGCGGCCGTGGGCATGGAACGCACCCATCTGTACCGCAAGCTCAAAGGCCTCGGCATCGACATCAAGAACCTGAAAGAGGGTTGAGCATGGCCGTGGTCGACAACCTCGAAGCGCTGCTCGCGAAAGGCACGGACAATGCGCTGCTGTGCTGGGCAGGATGCCCGAATGCCGCGGAGCGCGAAATCGAAGCCCTACTTCGTTCGTCTTGATGACATGAATAGCGCGAGAGCGGCCGTTTCGGTCTGGCCAATGAATATCTCAAGCTCGGACAGATCGAGCATGCCATTGGCCATCTGCGCAAGGCGCTCGCCCATGACCCCAAGTACTCGGCCGCCTGGAAGCGCCTCGGCAAGGCGCTCGCGGACACCGGCCGCACGGATGAGGCGATCGCTGCTTACGAAAACGGTGTTCGGGCCGCTGAAGAAAAGGGGGATGTACAGACGGCGAAGGAGATGCGGGTGTTTTTGGATCGATTACAAAGGCAGGAGCGGCCTTATGGCCGCGATGGCTAGTAAAACGCCGGCTCGCCCTCCGGCCGCGTCTTAAACCGCCGGTGCGACCAGAAATACTGCTCCGGCATCGTGCGCACCGCCTCTTCGATGATCTTGTTCATGCGCGTGGTGTCCGCCAACACATCATCGGTCGGAAAATTCTCGAGCGGTGGCTGGAAGAGCAGTTCATAACCTTTCCCCCATGGCAACTGCCTGGCGAAGCACGGGATCACCACCGCACCCGTGAGCTGCGTGAGGCGGCCGAGCGCGGTGAGCGTGGCGGCCGGCACGCCGAAGAACGGCGCGAACAGCGCGCCGTCACGGCCCTGGTCCTGGTCGGAGAGATAATAGAATGATCCGCCCTGGCGCAGGCCGCGAATCACCGGCTTGATGCCTTCGCGCCGTTCAACCAGCAGGCCGCCGAAGCGCGAGCGGCGCGTACGGATCAGCCAGTCGAAGAACAGGTTCTTCGGACGCTTGTACAGGTCGATCATGAAATGGTCCGGTGCCAGCACCATGCCGGCCACCTCGATGGCCACGAAGTGCGCGACCAACAGGATCACCGGCTTCTTGGCAGCCAACGCCCGATCAAGGTGCTCCTTGCCGGGTGTGCGCACCAGGCGCTTCATGCGTTTTTCCGAACCCCACCACGAGATCGGCGTGGCCAGCGCCGCCTGCACAAATACGCGGAAGTGGGCACGGACCAGTTGCCGCTGTTGCGCCGGCGATCGCTCCGGGAAACAGGCGCGGATATTGGTGAGCGCGATATGCCGGCGTTCGGACATGAGGTAATAGAGCAGCGTGCCGAGCGCGCCGCCGACCAGCCAGATCAGCGGCAGCGGCAGCGCCGCGACCGTGCGCAGAAACAACAACGCCAGCCAGTCCGGCCAGTAGCGCGGATGCAGAAAGTCGCGCGCCGTGTAGTCGCGGGCGACCTCAGCCATACAACGGCGGCTCGCCCGGCGGGCGCTGCTTGAAGCGTTTGTAGGTCCACATGTACTGCTCCGGCATTTCGCGCACCGCGTCTTCGATGATGCGGTTCATGCGCGTGGCGTCCGCCACCGGGTCGTCGGTCGGGAAATTATCGAGCGGCGCGCGGAAGCTGATCTCGTAGCCCTCGCCCTTGGGCAGGATGCGCGCGAAACAGGGGATCACCAACGCGTCCGTAAGGCGCGCAATGCGGCTGAGCGCGGTGAGCGTGGCGGTCGGCACGCCGAAGAACGGCACGAACACATGACTGCCGTCCCCGGGATTCTGGTCGGGCAGGTAATAAAACGGATAGCCGGCGCGCATGATTCGCACCAATCCCTTGAGATGACTGTCGCGCTCGAACAGCGCGCCGCCGAAACGCAGGCGCGAGCGGCGCTGCAGCCAGTCGAGCAGGTCATTGCGCGGCTGCTTGTACATGGTCAGGATGCGGCGCTCGTGGGCCAGAAATACTCCCGCTACCTCAAGCGCCAGAAAGTGTGGCGCCAGCAGGATCACGTTCTTGCCTGCGGCCAGCGCCCGGTCGTAATGCTCGCGATCGCGGAAGCGGATCAGCTTCTTCAGCCGCGCGACCGACGCCCACCAGATCAGACTGACAGCCATCATCCCCGCACCGAAGGCACGGAAGTGGCGGCGCAGCAGGTCGTGCCGCATCCAGTCGTTGAGTTCCGGAAAGCACAGTTCGATGTTGCGCGCAGCCGCATAGCGCGCGCGCCTGGACAACAGATAGAACAGGTCACCGAGCCGCGCGCCGATCGCCACGCGCAGACGTTGCGGCAGCAGCAGCAACAGCCACAGCAGCCCCATGCCGAACCAGACGCCCCAGTAACGCGGCTTGAGAAAACGCGGCGGCAGAGGATCGGTCGGTTTTTCGGTGGCGATACCGGTGGCGTGGGGCTTGTCGGACATGTGGATTATGCTGGGAATTTCCGGATATTGTGCCACAAGGAAGAGCGTGAATGCCTATGAATAACGGGCATTGCCTGCCATGCGACCTTATTGAGCTTTTCTATCCAACATGGCCGTACTAGACTTGTCTGTAAGACAAGACAGCATGAAAAATCGATATGAAGCCCTCGGATGCTCTGACCCGGAACCGTGATGCCCTGCGCGCCCTCGTGCTGAATCATCACGCACAGAATCCGCGGGTGTTCGGCTCGGTGCTGAGTGGGCATGATACCGACGAAAGCGATCTGGACATCCTGGTGGAACCCACCGCTGATACCAGCCTCATGGATATCGCCGCCATCCAGGTCGAAGCGGAAAACCTGCTTGGCGTGCGCGTGGATGTACTGACGCCAAAATCCCTTCCCGCCCACTTCCGCGACCGCGTGTTGCGCGAGGCCCAGCCGGTATGAGCGATCAGCATCGCTCACGCATCCCGGAATATCTGCAACACATCCTTCAGGCCATTGAACGCATCCACCACTACACCGGCGACTTCAACGAACGCGGCTTTCTCGATGACCCCAAGACCCAAGACGCGGTCTTGCGCAATATCGAAATCATCGGCGAGGCGGCCCGCAACGTGGAGCGTGCGGATCCACAATTTTCCGCACTGCATCCGGATATTCCGTGGGCAGTGATCTATGCCATGCGCAACCGTCTTTCCCACGGCTATTTCGAAGTGGACCTGGAGATCGTCTGGAAGACGGTCCGCAATGACTTGCCGCCGCTGGAATCCAGGATTTCAGCGCTATTGAAGAGCCTCGATGTGAAGCCATGAGGACCGAGATACTCCCCGAATACGACTTCAGCAAAGGCAAACGCGGTAAGTACGCCGCCAAGTATGCACGCGGCACCAACATCGTACGGCTTGAGCCCGATATCGCCGCCCTGTTTCCCAACGCCAAATCGGTAAACAAGGCGCTCCGATTGGCTGCGGAAATCTCAAAACTTCAGACTAAGAAAAAAGTAGCGCGATAGGTATCGTGCTGAATTCATCGAATAAACATTCGGCGCAATTCGCTATGCTCATTGCGCCCTACGCGGGCTCCGAAATCGGAGGCTCATGAATTACAGCTCGGATACGTCTTATTTCGTGCGTGCTTATTTTAGGAACAGCTTGAGTATTGGATTACTTTCAACGGTTCTTGCTTTCGCGTACTCATTTGCCTCGCGTTTGAAAGCCGCCATGATTGTTTCGGTTTCCCTCGTGACTTCCTTTGCTATTGTTTCAATCTCTTTCTGAAGCTGTGACTGTTCTTGGTACGACGCAATTTTTGCCATAATTGAAATCTCCTTATTCGCTCAACATCAATTATGCTTTTCTTGGATTACGTGACATCTCCATCGCTATGCGCACTCCAAACTCCCGAATGTACTCTTCATGAGTACTAATATCAGTTTCTTTAAAGAAACCACTTTCATTGGCACATACACAAATGACGCCAAGCACCTCAGCAGAATTATGTGCCATTACAGGATAGGCGATCATCGACTTTATTTTCTTATCCTGCCCCGCGTACTGGTAATTAATTTTATCCGGCGACTCTTGAAGTTCTGTCTTTTTTGAATTCCAGGCCCGAACAACCAGCGACGGGCTGCTATTTCGACCAAAAAGCCGTTTTTGGTACTCAGCATCAGAAAGGAAACTCGGCTGTTCCTGATCGCTGTAGTACCAGAAATAAGCATCTAAAGCATCGCCGTGTTCTATGGGGACAAAAAATGTCACCCGAAACATGATTGGTGACTGACCGTCCGAATAATGCGAATAAAACTCGTAAAGCATTTGCAGATTTGACGTAACACTCCGTTTTGTTAAATCTGCACTTCGATCTATGTTTGGGTCGTTTAATCTCTTTGACTTTGTCTGTATGAGTTTACGAATCGAGTGAAGCAGCCAAGTGTACCGTTTGGCTTTTGAGGTCCAGTACTCTAACTGGCTCAGTTCTTTATCCTTGACGACTTTGAGTAGGTAGCCATGCGCAGTAATAAGCACTGTACCGACTACGCCAAAAACAATGTTGTACGGATACCAACTTTCTAAAAATTTAGCCGAGAACGGAATGGCGCTAAGTCCAGCGAATACCCAAACATTGAGCGTGATGCTGTCCGCACGTTTGGAGTAAAAATTTTGGAGCCACGTTATTGCTTTGTTTCGTGCTTTTACTGTGTTGGTCATGTTTCATTACCGTACTATGTTCGATAATTTATGTACATGGTTTAGTTAGTATTTACTATTAGTAAGGTGTTTTTTGACGTTGGGACCCGTAGCCGCCGCCGAGCATCGCAGCCTCGGCCGGGAGGTTTCGCGAGCCGGTGTCTGAGCCGGGCGCGTTTTTTTGCGCTCGGCGAGTTCGGCTCGCGCCCGGCCGGGGCGAGAAGCGCAGGGGGTTTCGGCGGCTCCGGGGCGTGCTTTCTTTGGGTTACCTTTCTTTGCACGAGCAAAGAAAGGTAACCCGCCGCCGCGCGGCGAGCGGCACCTTAGCCTTTCAGGATATCGCCGCAGGCGACACAACAACTGCCCCTCACCCTAGCCCTCTCCCTGAGGGAGAGGGGATGGTTAAGGTTGGTGCGCAAGCGCACCCTACTTCGGAATCTCGCCCATCAACGGCCGCATCGCTGCCAGTAGACTGTCAAATAGTCGCGGATGGTCCTTCTCCTGCGCCGCCAGCAACTGCTTCATGTGCAAACGCTGGGTGGGTACGCGGAAGCAGGCCGGGCAGTTGTCCTGGGTGACAGGCAGGTTGGCGCGCCCGGCGAAGTCACGCGTCTGGCGCTCGCGCACGTACACGAATGGCCGGATCACGCGCAGGTCGCCGGCGTCGATGACGTAGTGCGCCTTCATGGTGTCGAGTTTGCCGTTGTGGAAGGCGCGCATCAGAAACGACTCGGCCAGGTCGTCGAGATGCTGGCCCATGACCAGCACGTTGTAGCCTTCGGTGCGCGCGATGTCGTAGAGAATGCCGCGCCGGGTGCGCGCACAATAGGCGCAGAACGAATCGCCGCGCATGGTCTTGAGCGCGCGCGCCACGACCGCTTGGCGGCGGTAGAAGTACGGAATACCCAGCCCCTCGACATAGGCCTTGAGGTAAAACGGGTCGTAGCCGTCGATACAGGGATCAACCGTCGCGCAGGCGAGTTCGAACTTGACGGGTGACTTGACCTGCAACGTGCGCAACACCTGCAGCAGCGACAAACTGTCCTTGCCGCCGGAAAGCCCGAGCAGCAGCCGGTCGCCCGGGCGGATCATGCGGTAATCCGCGATCGCCTGGCCGGCGAGGCGCAGCAATGGCTTGGGCGCCCGCGGCGGAACCGGCGCTGCGGCCAAAATCGGGTTGGGTTGTGGGCGGGTCGGGGCCATAATGAGCTGGCAAGTATGCCCGAAAGCCGACCGGTCCGCCCGAGGGAGGGGACACCCATGAGCGTCAAGACACTGAGTCCGAAAGAAGCCCACCAGTTTCTGCAGGCGCACCCGAATGCCCTGTTCGTGGATGTGCGCTCCAATATGGAGTACCTGTTCGTCGGCCACCCGGCGGGCGCCATTCATATCCCCTGGATCGACGAACCGGACTGGAAGGTGAACCCGCACTTCGTCACCCAGGTACGGCAAGCGATACTCGGCGGTGCCGGTGGTGCCGCGCCCGTGGTATTGATCTGCCGCAGCGGGGTCCGATCGCTGGAGGCCGGGAAGGTTCTGGTCCAGGCCGGGGTCAAGGAAGTCTATAACGTGGACGAGGGCTTCGAAGGCACGCTCGACGACCATCATCACCGCAGCAGCGTGGGTGGTTGGCGCTTCCACGGCCTGCCCTGGGAACAGTGTTAAATTCAGGAAGGCATGCCTGCACAAAATATAGACATAACATACGTAAACTTTCCGGGATGGGGTGCCATTCAGAGCTATTCTTGGTAAACTGCGCGCCCTCCGAACTTTCACTATTACGTCAGGGCCCAACCAGCAATGGCTGACAGCTACCTCTTTACCTCCGAATCCGTTTCCGAAGGCCACCCCGACAAGGTCTGCGACCAGATATCGGATGCCGTGCTCGACGCCATTCTCGCGCGTCACAAGACCGCGCGCGTTGCCTGCGAAACGCTGGTCAAGAACAACCTGATCGTGCTCGCCGGCGAGATCACCACCAGCGCGAGCATCGACTTTGAAGCCGTGGCGCGCCAGGTCGTGCGCGACATCGGTTACACCGACGAAATGGGCTTCGGCCCGGACTCGTGCACCGTGCTGACCGCGATTGGCAAACAGTCGCCGCACATCGCCCAGGGCGTGGATGTCGGCAAGGGCCTCGACCTCGAACAGGGTGCCGGCGACCAGGGCCTGATGTTCGGCTACGCCACCAACGAAACCGACGTGCTCATGCCGATGCCGATCACGCTGGCGCATGCGCTGGTGAAGCGTCAGGCCGCCGTGCGCAAGAAGGGCAAGCTCGCGTGGCTGCGCCCGGACGCCAAGTCGCAGGTCACGGTGCGGTACATCGACCACAAGCCGGTCGGCATCGACGCAGTGGTGCTTTCCACCCAGCACGCGCCCGGCATCAAGCACAAGACGCTCAAGGAAGCGGTGATCGAAGAGATCGTGAAGCCGGTGCTGCCGAAGAAGTGGCTCGACAAGAAAACCAAGTATTTCATCAACCCGACCGGCGCGTTTGAAATCGGCGGGCCGGTGGGCGACGCCGGCGTCACCGGCCGCAAGATCATTGTCGATACCTACGGCGGCATGGCGCGTCACGGCGGCGGTGCCTTCTCCGGCAAGGACCCGTCCAAGGTCGATCGCTCGGCCGCCTACGCCGGCCGCTATGTGGCCAAGAACATTGTCGCCGCCGGTCTCGCGGCGCGTTGCGAAATCCAGATCGCCTATGCCATCGGCATCGCCAAGCCGGTGTCCGTGTACGTCGACACCTTCGGCACCGGCGTGCTGCCGGATACGAAGATCGCCGCCATCGTGCGCGACGTGTTCGATCTGCGCCCGAAGGGCATCGTCAACATGCTCGACCTGCTGAAACCCATCTATCAGCAAACCGCCGCTTACGGCCATTTCGGACGCACCGAGAAGAGCTTCACCTGGGAGCGCACCGACAAGGCCGCCGCGCTGCGCGCCGCCGCCGGCCCCAAGGCGCGCGCGAAGTAATCTATGTAGGGTGCGTCCCACGCACCAGCAATTCACCGATCCGGTTTGGTGCGTGGGACGCACCCTACATTTGAAGTAACCGCCACACATCGTGGCGACCCGGAGTTCCGAGGAGCGTTGCAACCCTGCACTACAGGGCCAGGCTTGGAGCTTCGTGAGAGTTTGCAACGGCGCTCACTCAAATCGTAAGAGATCGCGCGCAAGCGCACACCGGCGACGTGCAGGAAGCACAAGTGTCGCGAAGGCCATGGATGGCCGAGAGCGACCTCGCCTCCCTCTCCCTCCGGGAGAGGGAATGAGGGTGAGGGGAGTCGGTGAAAAATCTCTTTAAACCATTGAGGAGCTTAACCATGTCCGCTGTCGTCAATCCGAAGTTCACCGACTACAAAGTCGCCGATATCAACCTGGCCGACTGGGGCCGCAAGGAAATCCTGATCGCCGAGACCGAAATGCCCGGCCTCATGGCGCTGCGCG